>JBDHVD010000517.1:0-6413 GCA_039809525.1 Labilithrix sp.
GAGGAGGACTCCGGAGAAGAGAACGGCGAGGACGGCTTTCATGGTGTTTCGACGACTCTGCGAGGAGAGCGGTGCGCCAGCCGCGGCACGGGGCAGAGCGGTGCCGTCGTCACTTCGCGATGGTCGTGGCGGAGGGGATCTCGTCGGCATTCGACGCCGGCGCACAGGCGCTGGTCGCGAAGGGACCCACGAGGATCCGAGGGAGGGCGCATGCCGCGACGTAAGCAACGGGTAAGCCACAATGCTCCGACATCCGGCGCGCCCCATCGCGCGCGGCGCGGGGAGTCCTCGCCGATGTCCCATCTGCGCAAGGCCCCGAATGCGAGTTTCTCGATGGCATCTCGGACGCTAAGATTGCCGTATGCGCGGGCGCTTCGTCCTCGGTGTCGCCGCGACGCTCATCGCCTGCAACACGCTCGTCGGCTTCGACGACCTCGAGCGCGTCGACCTGGGCCCTGACGACGGCGGGCCCGACCGAGGCGTCGAGCCAGCGGACGCCGGTGTCGACGCTCCGGCGGTGACCGACGGAGCGCGATGCAACGCGAACGCGCCGTTCGAGGCGCCCGTCCCCGCGACCGACCTCGACGGCGACGCCCAGGTGACCGGCGCGGCAGTGATGACGGAGGACGAGCTCGAGATATTCTACCGCCGCAGGGATGGCGATGCGGGCGAGCTTCGCCACGGCCGACGCGCCGATGCGGCCACTCCTTGGGGCCCCGCGAACGTCACCACCGAGGAGGCGCTGAGCCCCGTAGCGCTCAGAGCCTTCTCGATCACGCGACAGGGCCTCAAGTTCTATTACGAAGATCCGATCCTGAGAATGCGCTTCGTGACGCGGGCGACGACGTCGGACGCGTTCGGTTCGGCGACTCTCTACTTCGATGACGTCATCAAGAATCTCTTCGTCGTCGCCGACGACGAGTTCGTCTACGCGTCGTACCAGCCCGATTCGGCCAGTCCCGAGCACGTCCTCGTGAGGGCCGCCAACCCAATCCTGGCGTTCGAGTCGTTCCAGCCCTTCGAATATGGACACGTGCCTGGGGCAGTGGATTCGAACCCGATCCTGAACCCGTCGCAGACGCGGCTCTACTTCACGGTGACCCGCGACGACGCGCCGGACTTTGGAGAAATCTACGTCACGACGCGCGCGACGAAGACAGCGCCATTCCCTCCCGCGACACGCGTCGCCGAGCTGAGCTCTCCCGGTCACGACGTCATGACCTGGGTGGCGGAGGACGACTGCGAAGTGCTCCTCGAGCGAAAGGCAAAGCTCTTCCGCGCACGACGACCGCGCTGAGCGGCCGGGTGTGAGAGCGTCAGCGCTCCCAGTGCCACTTCTCGGACGGGACGGTGCGACGGAACCCGTACGCCCTCGCGTGGTTGGCCAGCCACGTGTAGACGCCTCGGCCTGCGGTCGTGTTCAGATCGAGCGCCGTCCCGCTCTGGTGGTTCGAATATCCCGGCGGGGCTGCCAAGTTCCCGTTGTTGCACTTCTTCGTCTTGTAGCAGCCGTACAAGTAGCGCTGCTGGGCCATCGTGCGGAAGCCGCTGAGGACCTTGATGCTGACGCCGGCGCGTCGCGCCGCGGTCCTCATGGCGAGGAACTTCGTGGCGGTGTTCACCTCGACCCACTTGCCGTCCACCTGCGTGATGCAGATGGTCGAGGCCCTGCCGCGACGGTACGCGGTCGCTCGATGACACGATTTGACGGCGGCCAGATCTTCCGGCTCGAGCTGAACCTGCTCGGCGGCGGTGCCCTCCACGAGCTGGCCGAACGCGGCGTCGGGGTCGAGGAACGGCGCGCTGTCCTCGGCAGGCGATGCGACGTCGTCGGGGCCGTCCGGGCCGAGCGCAGCTTCGTGGTCGTTCTCGTTCTCGACCTCGGTCGCGCCGCTGTTCGCCCACGCCTCTCCCGCCGAGGCCTCTTCGGAACCGAGGCCGTCGTTCGTCGATGCCTCGTCCGTCGCGCATCCGGCGATCGTCGCAACGCCAATCAAGGTGCATGCAGAGAGGATGAGTCTTTTCATGCACCGCGCGCCAGCACGCTCCATGCCGCGACGTGCATCGTGCGATCACCGGTCGGTCGCGCGTATCATCCCCGGACGGAGTGTCCGACGCGTCGGACAGTTGCGGCTCGCGGGCCGCAAGAGGACGTGGACCGTCGACGCGCTCTCGTCACGCCGTTCCGCCTATCCCGCGCGTGTCACTTCTTCACGCGGCTGCGCTTCTCGCAGGGAGTCGACCTGCCGTCGGCCGTCCACGTCGCGCCGCGGTCGTCCTCCGTGATGGTGCCGACGAGACTGCCGTCGTCGGAATACGTCGCGGTGATCTCGTTCGTCGGCGGGAACGTCTCGACCGATCGGAGCGTGAACGTCATGTTGTCGAAGCTGTTCCACTCGCCCTTGTCGGGGGAGATCTCCTCGATCTCCCCGGATCGAGGCATGATGACCAGGGTTGGCCCATGGCTCACGCGGCACTCGTACTCGAGCTCGTCGTCGAGGGCGAACGGCGCACTGGTGAACGGGAGCTTCTGGAGTTCGAACTTCGAGCACGTCCCCGTCACGTTGCCTTCCTTGTACGTGAGCATCCCGTCTGTCGGCGTGATGGTCGCGATCGTCTCGCGCGTTTCGCCGTCGTTCACGGCGACCTTGCCGTCGCGCGACGTGATGATGTTCAACCCGTCGCTCATCGCCCAGGTGTGCGCGTTCAGGTCGAGGCGATGAAGCTCGCCGAACGAGGGGTGAACCTCCACGATCTTCCCGCCCCGCAGGGCACAGACGTACTCCAGACGTCCAGCACCCGCCCTGATCTCCGTGTCTGCGCTTGCCCCGGTGTCGGTCGTGTTCGAGCCATCTTCGGTGGAGGCGCAACCAACGAGGAGCATCGTCGACGCCAAGCACCAGCCAAGAATGTGTTTCGTGAGCATGCCGAGGCCACAGGCACACATCGGGCCACGCCGTTCGCCCACGATGCCCGCCCGATCCACGATGCGTCCGACCCGACCCGACCCGACGGACGAAGGGCCGGCGACGTGAACCGCCTCCTCGTTGCGCGGAGGTATGCGCATGGTCGGAGCGGCGACCGTGGCTCGCAACGCCACGCCTCGTGCCCCACGGTCGGTCCACTGGCCGGCGAGCTCGGCGGAAGCGGTCGTTCCGGTGAGCGGGGGGTGGTGTCCCGTTGCTCGGACACTCGATCCGACTCCGGCGCGCTGCGACGCTGATCCGAGCACGCGCGCGGACGCCATGTGAAAGCGTGCGTCGTCGACAGTCGCCGCTGAGATTCCACGGGGCGACCACGCAGAACGCGGGTGGCATTGCGATTGCCCGTGCTCCGCCTCCACGATGCACCTGATTCCGAGCTTGCGCAGTTACGTGCTCATCTCGACGCTCGCGGCGCTCCTGCCTGCATGCTCCGACGCGGGCTCGGACCGCACCGCCGACGACGACATCGTCGGCGGCGCCGCGGAGCGGAGGTTCCTGTCGGTCGGATACCTGGCGCTCGAGAGAGCCGACGGAGCGTCTCTCTCTCCGTTCTGCACCGGGACCCTGATTGCTCCGCGCGTCGTCGCGACCGCCGCCCACTGCGTCCACGAACTGAAGTACGCGGTGGCGCCGGGAGGGCCGTTCATGACGTTCACGCGCGGCCTGACCACGTCGGCCGCGCGAGCTCCCGTACCCGTCAGCCTCGTCTACGAGGACCCTGCCTACAATCCGCAAGACCCCGCTTACGAGGCGAACGCCGGCTTCGCGAACGACTTCGCCTTGCTCGTCCTCGAGCGACCCATGGAGGGCGTCACTCCCGCGCGGATCGCCGCGGCCGATCCGACCAAGGCTCACCTCGCCGTCGGATACGGGCGCACGAAATCGGGGCCCTACGATCTCGTCGAGGAAGGCCTGCCGAAGCGCAAGTCGCTCGAGATGACCGTGATCGGCGGCTCCGCGGAGACGTACTACCTCTCGCGGCCCGACGCGGACGGATCGGTCTGTTACGGCGACAGCGGCGGTCCGCTGCTCGAGCTCGGCGACGACGCGCGCGACGTCGCGATCGTCGGAGTGACCGCGCACATGTTCAATCTGGACCCGAACGACGCGTGCATGCCCGGAACGCGTGTGGCCCAGCCCTCGCTCGCGGCGAAGAAGGCGATGATCGACGAGGTGCTCGCGGCCGCCTCGGGCGGAGGAGCGCCTGCGCCGCTCGAGCTCCCGCCCGCCGGCGCGCTCCCTCTCGGGAAGGCCGACGTCCTCCGGCTCGACGACACCCGCGCGATGGCGATGGGATCGTCCTTCGCGGCCGGCGCCGACGGCTCGCTCACCATCGTCTTCGATCGCACGGACGCCGCCTTCACGCGCAGCGAGCTCTTGGTCGCGCACTCTCGAGACGGTCGCCACTTCACCGCTCCCGAGCCCATCACGCTACCGGGCGCGAAGCCCGCGTTCGTCGCGTCCCCGAGCGCCGTGACCGTCGGCGCGCAGTCGTTCCTCTACTTCGAGTCTGCCGAGCGGCTCGACGTGCGCCCGACGCTCGCGCGCGCACCGCTCGTGGCCGGTCGCCTCGGCCCGGTCGAGCTCCTGCCGCCGATCGCCGGCGTCGAGTGGCTCCAGTCGTGGCCGAAGTTCGCGCCGCTCGCCGATGGCGGGCTCGGCGTCGCCTTCCGCGACGGCAGAAGCACGCCGTTCTTCGCGACGAGCGCAGACGGCATGGCGTTCGGCGCGCCGAACCGCATCGCGCTCGCCGGTGCGATGCCCGACTTCGGGCAGGCAAAGGACGGAACGCTCGCGTTCTCGTTCCAGCTCGACACGCCGACGGAGCCGATGGTCTCTTACGTGCGGCTCTCGCAGAATGGCGGCACGAGCTGGTCGGCGCCGATCCGCATCTCGCCCGAGAGCAATGTCCACGACACGACCATCCTCGCGCGCGCCGACGGCGGCTTCGATCTCTATTACATCTACCCGCCGGCAGACCACCGCGGCTTCTCTCTCTTCCGTCGCGCGCTCACGACGGCGGGAGCGCTCGGTCCCGAGGAGCGCCTCACGTCCAAAGAGCTCGGCGAGCCGAGCAAGCCGCAGGCCGTACGTCGCTCGGACGGACGCATCGTCGTCGCCTACTCGGAGATCGCCGAGCGCGCGCCGACGACGTTCGAGCCGTCCGTCCAGCAGATCGTGCTCGCGGAGCTCACGGGCGACGCGCCGAGGTGAGGCGACGCGTGACGCAGAACGCGAAGAGCAGGAGACCCACCGGCGCGGCGTCCGGCGGTGCGCTATCCTCGTCATGTGCCGACTCTGAGCCCCGGCTATCAGGTCACGAGCGGGCTCGTCTTGGTCCGTCCCCTCGGCCGGGGAGGAATGGGCACCGTGTGGGCCGCGCACCACGAGAAGCTCGGCATCGAGGTGGTGGTGAAGCTCGTCTCCGAGTCTCGCCTTGACGACGACAAGGCGCGCGCCCGCTTCACGCGTGAGGTCACCGCGACGATCCAGGGCAGGGGCCCGCACGTCGTGCAGACGCTGGATCATGGGATCACCGAAGACGGCGTCCCGTACCTCGTCATGGAGCTCCTCGAGGGACGTGATCTCGCCGCGACGCTCCGAGCGCGCGGCCCGCTACCCCCGGCCGAGGTCATGCACATCATCGACGGCGTCGCATCGGCTCTGACGACGGCGCACGAGAAGGGCATCGTCCATCGGGACATCAAGCCCGCCAACGTGTTCCTCTGCGCCGGGAGCCCGCGGCCCTTCGTCAAGCTCGTCGACTTCGGCATCGCGAAACAGAGCGAGGATCACACGCTCACGACCACCAACGCGATCGTGGGCACGCCTTCGTACATGAGCCCGGAGCAGATCACGGGCGCGCGCGTCGACGCACGCTCCGATCTCTGGTCGCTCGGCGTCCTCGCCTACGTCGCGCTGACCGCCTCGTCTCCGTTCGCTGGGGACAGCGTCGCGAGCGTCGTTCACGCGATCACGACCGGTCCGCCGCCCAAGGCCACCGCGCGCAATCCGGCGCTGCCCGTCGCCGTCGACGCGTGGATGAGCCGTGCGCTCGCGCGCGATCCGGACCAGCGGTTCGCCTCGGCGGGAGAGATGGCCGATGCGCTCGCGGTCGCGCTCGGGACGACGGCGCGGGTCGGTCTCAGCGCGGCGCCACCCGAGGCGCCCCCTCCGCCCGTCGATGCTCGCGCCACGGCGACCCACACGTTCGCCGCGGCGGGCACGACCCTCGGCTCTGCCGTGGTCGCGCGGCAGGCGAGTCGCGCTCGTGGCTCCCGGATGCGATGGCCCGTCCTCCTCGGCGCGATCGCGCTCGCCGGCGTGGCGATCGCGCTCGTGCGCCGGCCCGCGGCGCGCGAGGTCGCGACCGCGCCTCCACCCTCGGCGGTGGTCGAGGTCGCGACCGCGCCTCCACCCTCGGCGGCC
>JBDHVD010000518.1:0-6399 GCA_039809525.1 Labilithrix sp.
CGTCGCCTGGAGGACGACGAGCCCGAGCTCCGCGAGCACCCAGAGCAGCGTCTCGTCGCGCGAGCCGGCGACCACCGCGTCGACGATCCGCTTGCCGGCCCAGGCGATGCCCGGCGCGACGACCGCGCCGACGACCGTGAGCACGGCGAGCGCCACGGTGAGCTTGCGGGACGACGACCAGACGAGCGCGAGCGCGCGGCGGGTGTACGCGAGGCTGTCCTCGAGCGCCTTCTTCAGCGGCGGCCTGGGCGGTTCCTTGGCGATGCGTCGTCGAGGCGGGCACCACACCTCGGGCTTCAGCACCGAGCGGCCGAGGAGCATGCGCGCGGCCTCCTGCACCGCCTCGGGGATCGCCGGGTGCGGGTGGACGCACTGATCGATGTCGTCGAGCGTCGCGCCCATGTGGATGAGGAACGCGATGCCCTGGATGGTGCTCGACGCCTGCGGACCGACGACGCGCAGGCCGAGGATCTTGGTCGAGTCACGGTCGGCGAGCAGCTTCACGAAGCCCTTGGTCGAGCGCATGGCGATGTTGCGGCTCACGAGCGCGTTGTCGACCACCGCCACGCGGTAGGGGACGCAGCTCTCGCGCGCCTTGATCTCGTTCAGACCGACGCTCGCCACCTCCGGCCGGAGGAACATGATCGCCGACAGCGCCTCGTAGTGGATCGGACGGGGCTTCAGCCCGAACATCGACTCGGCGGCATAGCGCCCCTCGAGCTCGGCGACGTTCACCAGCGCGATGTCCATCGTGACGTCGCCGGCGGCGTAGATGTTCGGCACCGTCGTCGAGCGGCACTCGTTCACCACCATGCTGCCGTTCTTCTCGAGCGCGACGCCGATCGCCTCGAGGCCGAGCTCGCGCGTGTTCGGGACGCGACCGATCGACACGAGCGCGCGCTCGACGCGGATCGTCTCCGTCTTGCCCTCCGCGTTCGTGATCACGTACTCGACCTTGCCGTCGACGACGCGCAAGCTCTCGAGCTTCGACGAGCGGTGGATGGTGACGCCCGCGCGCTCGAAGCTCGACGCCACCTCCTCGGCGACGTCCTCGTCCTCGAACGGCAGGATGCGGGGCTGCCGATCGATGATGTTGATCCTGGTGCGCCCGAAGTTGGCGAACACGGTGGCGTACTCGCAGCCGATGACGCCGGCGCCGACGATCACCATGCTCTCGGGGAAGTGCGGGAACGACTCGATGTGATCGCTCGTGACGACGAGCTCGCCGTCGACCGGCATCCCGTCCGGCACGCGCGGCTTCGAGCCGGTGGCGACGAGGAAGCTCGTCGCCTCGATCTTCTCGAGCGTGCCGTCGCTCCGCCGGATCTCCACGGCGTTCGGCGAGAGGAACCGCGCCGCGCCGCGGACGATGGTGACCACGCCGCCGCGGTCGGACGGTATCGCCAGCCGTTCCAGCTGCCGCTCGAGCAGCGTCCGCCGCTCGGTCACCGCGGCGCGAACGGACTCGATCACCATCGCGTACGAGACGTCGAGCCCCCCGACGGGGCGATAGCCGCGATCCGTCGCGCTCGCACACGCGAAGTCGTTCGAGAGGTGCCACATCGTCTTCGACGACAGCGCGCCCGCGTGCACACCGGCGCCGCCGACACGGCCCTGCTCGACCATGATGACGCGCTTGCCGAGGTCGTGCGCGCGCATCGCGGCCGCATAGCCGGCCGGACCTGCACCGATCACGCAGAGATCCCAGGCCCCGCTCGCCATGAGCACGAGGATAACTCGAAACCGCCGCGACACCGACGGCTGCTATCTTCAGCGCGAGTGATGGACGTGGTTTTCGACGGAGACCCGGCCTGGCGTGTGACGCGCGAGCTGCCCGACGGCACGCCGTACGTGATCCGCCCGATCACGCCGGATGATCGCGAGGGCCTCCAGCGCGGGTTCGCCGAGACGTCGGCGCTCACGCGATACCTGCGCTTCGGGCACGCCACCGGCGCGCTCTCCGACGAGGAGCTCACGTATCTCACGTGCGTCGACCAGAAGGACCACGTCGCGCTCGTCGCCACCATCACCACGCCGGACCTGAAGACCGAGCGTGGCATCGGCGTGGCGCGCTTCATCCGCTCGAAGGACGAGCACGACGTGGCCGAGGCCGCGGTGGTCATCGTCGACGACATGCAGCACGAGGGCGTCGGCCATGCGCTCACGATCGAGCTCGGCAAGGCCGCGCTCGCGCGCGGCGTGACACGCCTTCGCGCCGACGTGCTCTACGGCAACACGACGATGCGGGCCATCCTCGAACGCTTCGGCGCGCGACCGCTCGCGTCCGGGCCGTTCGACGGCACGATCACCTACGAGCTCGATCTGCGCTCAGCCGCGGCGGCGACGGAACGCGGCGAGGCCTAGCGCGGCGAGCGCGAAGACCACGCCACCGCTGCTCGGCGACGGCGACGCCGGCGCGTACGAGCAGATGCCGCTCTCCTTCGGCGGATCCGCCTTCGGCGTACGGCACACCGAGACGTCGCCCTCGGCGACGCACTTCTTGCCTTCCTCGCACTCCGCGTCGGCGGTGCACGGCTGCGCGCACGTCGTCTCGTCGTTCTGCGAGGGATCCGCGAGGCAGAGGTCCGAGCGGCACTCGCTCGCCTCGGTGCACGCGTTGCCCGGCTTCAGCTTGCGCGGATCGGGCTGGCCCTCGATCCAGGGCTCCGCCTCGGCGAGCTGGAACGCCTCGAGGATCAGGTCCTTGAACGGCGCGACCTTCGTGTAGAGGTTCTCGCCGTCGATGCAGGTCGCCGACGGATCGTTCTGATCCGGCTGCGTCATGTTCCCGCCGCGCGAGACGACGCCGACGATGGCGCCGGTCGCCGCGGCGAAGGCCGGGCCGCCGCTGTCGCCCGAGCAGATCGACTCGCCGACCTGGAACTCGTTCGGCGGAACCGCGGGCACCGCCGTCTTGTCCGGACCGACCTCCTGCACCTTCACGCCACTGCGCTGCTGGCGCTGCTCGGGCTGCGGGGTCTCGTCGGTGACGCCCCAGCCGACCGCGGTGATCAGCTCGCCCTTCTCGACCTCGCTCTCGAGACGGAGCGGCGCGATCTGCGCGTTCTTGATCGGCTCCTTCAGGAGGATCAGCGCGATGTCGTGGTTGCAGAGGTTCTTGCCGCCGTCGTCGAGGATCTTCTTGCCCTGGCCGTCGATCTGCGGCGCGCCCCGGCTGAAGTCCGGGCGGTTCTTGCCGGTGAAGACGTACATCGTGTCGGCCTTGTGGTTCGCGCGAACCTCGCCCGCCGCGAGCGGCTTGCCGTCGGCGTCACACGCGGCGTACGGATCGGTGTCGGCCACGCAGTGGCGGGCCGTGAGCACGAGGTTCGGCGCGATCAACGTGCCGGTGCACTCACCGACGCCGCCCGTGCGGTTCGCCGGATCGTAATGCACGAGCAGGACGACGGAGTCCTGCGAGGTGTCCGACGGCTTGCCCTTGATGACGGCCGACCGGGTGGCCGCCGTCTCCTCGCCCGTCGTCCCCCCAGAACGTGAATCGGTCGAGGAGCAGCCCACCAGGGCCGCGAGGGTCGAGAACGCCAGGACTGCAGACGAGAGCGTGCGGTGCATCATGCGTGGCTTCGGCTTCCTGAGATTGGAGGGGTGCGAACCTTGGGCTGAATCCCGCCCCCGGGACAAGCAAGAAGGGAAGTCGAAACGGTCCTGAGACGCCGGACAGCTCTAGCATGCGGTGTAAGCGCCGCAACTCCGTGACACCACGGTAATATTCGCCACTCCGGGAACAGCTTCCGTGGAAAAATCCGGGGGCCTTCAGCGCCGCCGGAGCGCCCACGTGGCGGCGCGCGCGAGACGACGCGCGGCGCCGACGCGGCGGCTCGCGCGCACGCCGCCGGCGACGTCGAACGACGCGTCGACGAGCGCCTCGAGCCACGCCTCGGCGGGGCCGCGCGCGAGGACGCCCCCGAGATCGAACAGGGCGATCGACGACACGCCCGACGCGCGCGCGATCGCCGCGTCCTCCGCGAGCTCGAGCGGGCTGCCGTAGACCGGCTCGTCGAGGAACGCGCCCGTCCCCACGCACCCGAGCGAGATGCCGCCCCGCGCGCCGTGTCTCCTCACGACGCGGCCGCAGGCGGCGGACAGGAGCTCGAGCGCGTCGCGCCGGCGGACCGCGCCGCGCGACCAGCCGGCGACGATCGACGTGTACATCATCACGCTCACGTGATCGGCCGAGAGCGCGTCGACCGGCGTGCCGAGGAGCATCTGCCATCCGCGCGTCCCCGGCGGATCGAGCGCGACGAGCGGCCAGACCGCCGACGACGTGGTGACGCCGCGTGCACGCAGCCCCTCGACGCCGCTCGCGAACACCGCCTCGGCGGCGGCGAAGGCGTCCCTCCGTCCCTTCGCGATCCGGAGGAGCCCGAGCGCGCGCGCATCGGCGAGCTCGCGCGCATCGGAGAACGGCGGCTCCATGTCGAGCAGGACGTCGCGCGCGGGCGCGCCGGCGGCCTCGAGGGCGTCGCACGTGCGACGCACGAAGGCCACGAAGCGCTCGGCATTGTGAGCGCTCGCCCAGCGGCCCTCCTCGTCCGCGACCATCGGCCAGATCGAGAGCGCCACGCCGGCGTCACGCACCGTCGCGGCGACGCCGCCGAGCTCGGCGAGCTGCCACGGCCGCACCGCGAGCACGATCTCGAGCTCGTACCGGCGCAGGAGCGCGAGCGTCTCCGGCCGCGTGACGTCCGCGTACGGAAGCGTCTCCGAATAGATGCGGTAGCGCGGCATGCGAGGCGGGAGAACGATACACTCCGCATCCATGAAGATCCTCTACGGCGTCGTGGGAGAGGGCATGGGGCACGCGATGCGCTCGCGGGTGATCCTCGAGCACCTCGTCGCGCAGGAGCACGACGTCGAGATCATGGCGTCGGGCCGCGCGGTCGACTTCCTCGCGAAGCGCTTCGAGGGCGTCAACCGCATCCACGGCCTCCACATGATCTACGAGGAGAACCGGGTCCGCCCGATGAAGACGCTCTGGTCGAACGTCCTCACCGGCGCGACGGGCGTGCCGAAGAACATCGCCGCCTACTTCGACCTCATCACGAGCTTCCGCCCGCAAGCGGTGATCAGCGATTTCGAGTCGTGGACCTACCTCTACGGCAAGACGCATCGCCTGCCGGTCCTCTCGATCGACAACATGCAGATCATCAACCGCTGCACGCTGCCGAGGGAGATCATCGAAGGACACCAGGCGGAGTTCCAGCTCACCAAGGCGTTCATCAAGAGCAAGCTCCCCTTCTGCGACGAGTACTTCATCACCACGTTCTTCCATCCCGAGGTCCGGAAGGAACGAACGCGGCTGTTCCCGCCGATCCTCCGGCCCGAGATCCTCTCGGCGAAGCGACGCTCGGGCGAGCACCTCCTCGTGTACACGACCGGCGAGGGCAACGACGCGTTCGCCGACACGCTCGCGAAGACCGGCCTCGAGTGCCGGATCTACGGCATGCGCCGGGACCTGAAGGAAGAGGTGGTCGAGGGCAACCTCCGCTACCAGCCGTTCAGCGAGGACAAGTTCATCGACGATCTCGCCTCGTCGCGCGCCGTCATCGCCGGCGGCGGCTTCACCCTGATGGGCGAGGCGGTCTACCTCCACAAGCCGATGCTCGCGGTGCCGCTCGCGCGCCAGTTCGAGCAGGTGCTCAACGCGCGCTACCTCGAGCTCGAAGGCTACGGCCGTCACGCGCAGACGCTCGACGATCCGAGGACGGTGCTCGACTTCGTCGACGCGATCCCGGGATGCGAGGCGAAGCTCGCCGCCTACGCGCAGGAGGGGAACACCAAGATCCTCGGCGCGCTCGACGAGTGGCTCGACAAGGCCGCCGCCGGCGTCCTCTGACGACGGCTCTCCCGCGTGGCGCACGATGCGCCCGAGGCGGCGCCCGCCGAAGTCGCCCGGCAGCGGGGTGAGCAGCGACGCCGCGTCGAAGAGGAGTGGCGTCCTTCCGCCGCGTGGCGATCCCGCGCGGGAGCCTCCTTCCCTCTTCCTCCTCTCCTTGTTCGATCGTCCGCTCCGTTCCCCACGCGGCCGAGGCGTGGCGAGGCCAGCGCTCGGCGGAGTAGCCGGACAGCGATTGATGCATCGCCGCCCGATCGAAGAGTCGCGGCCTCGTTCCGCCGCGTGGCGATCCCGCGCGGACCTCGAGGGAGCGGGCTTCGTTCTTCCTCCTCTTGTTCGCTCGCCTGCTCCGTTTCCACGCGGGCGAGGAGTGCCGAGGGCGTCGCTCGCACAAGTAGCCGGACAGCGATTGATGCATCGACGCCGCGTCGAGACGATGAACGCATCGAAGAGTGTATGGCCTCGTTCCGCCGCGTGGCGATCCCGCGCGGGAGCCTCCTTCCCTCTTCCTCCTCTCCTTGTTCGATCGTCCGCTCCGTTCC
>JBDHVD010000519.1:0-6397 GCA_039809525.1 Labilithrix sp.
GACGAGGTGAACGGCGTCGGCGGGAGCGCCGCGATGCCGTCCTGCGCGAAGTCGGCCTTGACCTGGTCGTAGGCCTGCGCCGGGTCCTTGGGCAGCTTGTCGGTCGGCACGTCGAAGAACGACAGCAGGGCCGTGCCCGTGTACTCGGGGTAGCAGTCGATCGCGCCGTCCTCGAGCGCGCGGAAGGTCACCGCCGTGCCGCCGAGGCCCTGCTCGTGAACGCCGCCCGCGCGCTGCGCGAGGATCTCCGCGAGGATGTACGACTCGGTGAAGCGCTTCGAGCCGACGCGGAGGGGCGCGGCCGCGGCCGGAGACGCGACGAGCAGGACGAGGAGGAAGA
Source organism: Labilithrix sp. (assembly GCA_039809525.1). Taxonomy (GTDB): domain Bacteria; phylum Myxococcota_A; class Polyangia; order Polyangiales; family Polyangiaceae; genus Labilithrix. The sequence goes on from JBDHVD010000519.1 coordinate 341, forward strand.
CGACGAGCCTCATCCGACTCCGAGCGCCTCGGTGAGGCTCCGCGACGCGAGCGTGAGCTCGCGCACGAACGGATGCGCCGGCGCGTCGAGCAGCTCGCGCATCGTGCCGCGCTGGACGATCTCGCCGGCGCGGCAGACGGCGATCGAGCGCGCGAGGTACGCGGCCTCGGCCATGTCGTGCGTCACGAGCAGGACGGTCTTGCCGAGCGCCTCGAACGCGTCGCGGAGGTCCTCCTGGAGGCGTGCGCGCACGATGGGATCGAGCGCGCCGAGCGGCTCGTCGAGCAGGAGCACGTCGGGATCGAGGAACAGGGCGCGCATCACCGAGACGCGCTGGCGCTCGCCGCCGGAGAGCTCGCGAGGGAAGCGCGCGAGGTGCGCCCGCGGCAGATGGACGAGCTCGAGCAGCGCGTCGATCCGGGCGGCGATGCGGGCGCGGTCCCATCGCTCGAGCCGCGCGCAGAGCGTCACGTTCTCTTCGGCCGTGAGGTGGGGGAAGAGCGCGCCGTCCTGGATGACGTAGCCGGCGCGGCGGCGCACCGAGCGCGCGGTGGCCTCGTTGACCTCGACGTCGCCGACGCGCACGCGGCCGCCGTCCGGCACGACGAGACCGAGGACCATCCGCAGGAGGGTCGACTTGCCGCAGCCGCTCGGACCGACGAGCGCGAGGCGCTCGCCGCGCGCGACGTGGAGCGTGGTCTTCCGGATGACGTCGCGTCCGGCGAACGACTTGGTCACGTCCTCGAGCGACACCATCGGTCGGGACGCATGCTAGCGTGCGAGCCGTGACACCGCTCGACGAGCTCGCGCTTCTGTTGCGCCCCGCCGGGGGCGGCCTCTACCTCGTCTCCACCGGACGCGCCGAGCAGGAGGCGCTGCAGCGAAAGCTGTATGGTGCAAAGACCGACGCGGAGGTGGGCGAGAAGTTCCGTGCGGCGCTCGCGCGCATCCCGCAGGCGAAGGCGTTCGTCCTCGGCGTGCCGTCGGACGTCGGCGCGGGCTTCCGGCGCGGCGCGAACCTCGGGCCGCAGGCGATCCGCACCGCGTACCTCGAGGAGCGGCCGTCGTGGCCGGAGGGGGTGATCGACATCGGCGACGTCTTCGTCGTGCCGCAGCTGCTCCACGACGAGATGCTCTCCGAGGCGCAGAAGGAGCGGACGCGCCGCGCGCTCTACCCCGACGTGCCCGAGGCCGAGCGCGCGAAGCTGCCCGTCTCGCCGCTGTCGATCGCGGAGCGCGCGCTCGATCTCGTGTTCGCGATGAACGCGAGCATCGCGCCGATCGTCCTCGGCGGCGACCACTCGACGGCGTGGCCCGTGGTGTCGGCGCTGTCGCGCGCGCGCAAGGATCGCTGGGGCATCGTGCAGCCCGACGCGCACACCGATCTGCTCGCCGAGCGCCTGGGGATCACCTACTGCTTCGCGACGTGGTCGTACCACGCGAACGAGCTCTTCGGACGCGACGGGCGGCTCGTGCAGGTGGGCACGCGCGCATCGCGGCACGACCGCGGCCACTGGGAGGGATCGCTCGGCGTCCGCCAGCTCTGGGCGGAGGAGTGCCGCCGCGATCCCGAGGGCGCGATCGCGGCGATCGTCGACCACCTGCGCGCGCGCAACGTCACGGGGATCTACTTCTCGAACGACATCGACGGGACCGACGAGGCGCACGCCGACGCGACCGGCACGCCGGAGCCGGGCGGCCTCGACCCCGAGTTCCTCGTCGCGCTGATCCGCCGGCTCGGCGAGACCGTGGGCATCCTCGGCGGCGACGTGATGGAGGTCGCGCCGCCGCTCCGCGACAAGCCGGACTCGACCGAGCGCACGGTCAAGCTCGCGGTCCGCTACCTTCGCGAGACGCTCGCGGCGGTGCTACGAACCACGGTGTGAGCATGCACATGCGCATCGGGCTCGTCGCGGCGCTCCTCGTCACCGCGTGCACCAAGGGCGAGAACGCCGGCAACGGCGCAGGGCAGGGGAGCACGCCGAGCGGAGGCGCGACCTCGAGCGCGGTGCCGGTGCCGGTCGCGGCGATCTCGGCGGTGCCGATCGCGTCGAGCGCGCCCGTCGCGTCCGCCGCGTCCGCCGCACCGACCGACGCCGGCCCGGCGAAGGGCAAGGACGCCGGGGCGACGGCGGCCGCGAAGCTCCAGCCGGCGAAGACGCACGTCGACGGCAAGAACTTCGGGCTCGACGTGGCGTCTCCGGGCTGCCGCGCCGGCGAGGACTGCACGATGACGATCAAGCTCGTCGTCGCGGGCGACTACCACGTGAACAAGGAGTACCCGTACAAGTTCGTCGCCTCCGCCGCGCCGGGCGTCGCGTTCCTCGGCAAGGGCGACGCGAGCACGTTCTCCAAGGCGAGCGGCGACTTCGTCGAGGAGGGCGAGAAGGCCGCGACGATGACCGTACGCTTCAAGGCCTCGTCACCGGGCCAGGCGACGATCGCGGGCACGTACAAGATGAGCGTGTGCTCCGCGGAGCAGTGCCAGATCGAGCAGCAGCCGATCGCGCTCGCGATCGCCGTGTTCTGAGCCTCTGAGCGTTCTCAGTCCTCGGCCGCGGCCGCGTCGTCGTCCTCGATCGCCGGGCGCGCCACGATCGCGAGCGCGGCCTCCTCGCCGATGTCGTCCGCGCGCGGGACGGCGCCGGTCACCGACGAGATGATCCACTCGAGCGTCTCGAAGAAGCGCACCGCACGGAGCGGGCCGTTCATCCAGCCCACCGTGATGCAGTAGTTCCGGGCGTACGGCGCGGTGTGGTGCACGTCGTGGTGGTCCGGCGCGAGCGCCAGGCGCGCGCGCTGGAGCAGCGCGATGATCGGCGGGGGCTCGTCCATGTGCGCCCACTTGTGGATCTGGCTCGTGAACGCGGTGAAGAACGTCGCGCAGAGCAGGCACTGCACGGTGAACACGTCCGAGAGGCTCGCGTCCTCCGGGCTCGGGACGACGAAGAACAACCCGCTGATGCCGTAGATGTTCGTGAGCGCGATGTTGTGGCCGTTCGTCTCGATGAAGTCGTGGCGGGTGATCGCCTTCGCATCGACGTGGTGATGGCGGAACGTTCGGATCGCGAGCCGGCCGAAGACCGGTGTATCGGTCGAACCCCAGGTGTCGAACAGCCAGTGCACGAACCCGGAGATGAAGTCCGAGAAGAGGAGCCCGACGAGCGCCGCGAGCGGCGTCCACCACCCCGAAAGCGACGGGCACTTCGCCATGCGGATCGCGAGGAGCGTCGTGAGCGTCACCGCGGCGAGGATGCCGCCGATCTCGTAGATGCGATGCCCGGTCGAGTAGCCCGCCTCGAGCGCCTCGGCATCGTGCTGTCGGATGTTCTTCGCCATGTCTCCGTCCCGCTCCCTCAACGTTCCCCTCGTCGGCGGCGGGCAAATCCCCCGCAAAAGAATCGGTGGACGTAGGCCTCAGATCAAGGACGATCCGCCGCAGCTCGAGCACGAACGCCGCCGTGCCGGGTACCTACGAACGCCGAGGAACCCCGGATCGTGGAGGGCAAGGTGGGCTAGGATGCGCGCGCCGCCGTGCCCGAAATCCGCCGCTCGCTCGCCGCCTCGCTCGTCCTCGCCTCGCTCGTCTCCTTCGCCGCCTGCTCGCCTGCCGCCGCGCCGCCCGCCTCGTCGGCGAGGGCCGACGCGCGCGCGTCCACGACCGCGTCCGCCGCCGTCGCGCCGCGGGCCGCGAAGACGGAGGAGAACGACGATGCCGCCATCGCCGCCGCGGGGAAGGCGTACCTCGATCTGTTCGTCGCGATCATGCCCGAGCAGGCGACCGCGCTCGGCCTGCACGCGAACGACGCGCTCCTCGACGACCGTACCACCGCCGGCTTCGACCAGGCGGTCGACCGCGAGGAGGCGATGGCGAAGGCGCTCCGCGCGCGGTTCGAGTCGCCGAAGGCGAGCGCGGCGGCGAAGACCGATCTCGCGATGCTGATCGGCGCGCTCGAGACCGACGTGCGGAAGAAGCGCGTCGAACGCCCGCTCCAGCGCCAGCCCGGGATCTACACCGAGCCGCTCGAGGCGATCTTCCAGATGACGGCGCGCGACTATGCGCCGGCTCCCGAGCGCGCGCGGAACGTCGTCGCGCGCCTCGAGAAGATCCCGAAGACGGTCGAGGCGGCGAAGGAGAACCTCCTCAACCCGCCGCGCGTCTGGACCGAGGTGGCGATCGATCGGGCGGCGTCGGCAAAGGCGTTCCTCGAGGGCCAGCGGAAGTTCCTCGAGGGCGCGCTCCCGCAGGAGAAGTCGCGCGTCGACGCCGCGCTCGAGGCGGCGGAGAAGGCGTACGAGGAGTACAAGACGTTCCTCCAGAAGTCGGTGCTCCCGCGATCGAACGGTCGCTTCGCCGCCGGACGCGAGCTGTTCGAGTTCCTGCTGAAGAACGACTACTTCCTCGACGAGAGCGCCGCCGACCTCGAGGCGATGGGCAAGAAGACCTTCGCCGAGATCAGCGCGGAGATGAACCGGGTCGCCAAGCGCATCGACCCGAAGGCGAAGGGCTGGCCCGAGGTCACGAAGAAGGTGAAGGCCAAGCACCCGGCCGCCGACGAGCTGATCGACGCATACAAGAAGGAGGTCGCCCGCGCGCGCGCGTTCCTCGTGCAGAAGGGCGCGTTCGACTTCCCGCCGGGCGACGATCTCGAGGTGATCGAGACGCCGCCGTTCATGCGCACGACGCTGACCGCCGCCTACGACGCGGCGCCGCCGTTCGATCCCAAGATCGCGAAGGGCTTCTTCTTCGTGACGCCGGTCGACCGGTCGCTGCCGAAGTCCAAGCAGGAGGAGATGCTGCGCGAGAACGACTGGGCGGACATCGTCGACACGTCGGTCCACGAGGCGTACCCCGGGCATCACCTGCAGCTGTCGTTCGCGCGGAGGAACCCGTCGCTCATCCGCAAGGCGCTCGACCGCGCCATCTTCTCGGAGGGCTGGGCGCTCTACTCCGAGGAGCTGATGGCCGAGCTCGGTTACTACGACGACGAGCAGCGTCTCATCCAGCTCGAATGGGCGCTCGTCCGCGCCGCGCGCATCATCCTCGACGTCGGCCTGCACGTGAACGACATGACGTTCGATCAGGCGGTGAAGATGCTGACCGACGAGGTGCACCTCGAGCGCCAGCTCGCGCTCTCCGAGGTGAAGCGCTACACGATGTCACCGACGCAGCCGCTCGCGTACATGGTCGGCCGGCAGCTGATCTTCCGCCTCCGCGAAGACGTGAAGAAGCGCGAGGGCGCGAAGTTCTCGCTCGAGAAGTTCCACTCCGACCTGCTCTCGCGCGGCACCGTCCCGCCGTCGCTCCTCGCGAGGGAGATGCTGGGAGAGGCTCCGTGAGCTCGGCGACACGTCCGCTCGTCTTCCTCGTCCCCGCGCAGTTCACCGATCGCTGGATGTGGACGCCTCTCGTTGCGCGGCTCGCGCCGGTCGCCGACGTCGAGCACGTCGAGCCGATGCGCGTCGAGCTCCCGGCGTACGAGGACGGCATCCGCGCGCGGATCGAGCGCGCCTCGACGGCGCGCCCCGTGTGCGTCGCCGGTGCGTCGCTCGGGGCGTACGTGGCCGCGCGGATCGCGGCGACGACCTCGGCGGTCGCGCACCTGTTCGCGTTCTCCGGTCTCGCGCGGCTGCCGGAGGAGGCGAACACGTCGCGGCTCGAGACGGCGCGCGCGCTCGAGGACGGCACCCTCGCGCTCCGGGACGTCGCTCGCGCGCTGGCCGCGAGCGTTCTCGCCTCTTCCGAGGCTCGCGAGCCCGAGATCGATCGCGTGCTCGAGCGAGAGCTCGCCGCGCTCGGGCGCGACGAGGTCGTGTGGGGGCTCCGCGCCACCGCGCCGCTCGCGGACGACGCGTGGCGAGTGTCGCGGCTCGAGACGCCGGCGACGATCGTGCACGGGACGCGCGATCAGGCGGTGGCGTTTGCGCTGGGCGAGGAGCTGGCCGCGGCGGCGCCGAACGGACGGCTCACGGCGCTGGACACGAGCTCGCATCTCTTGCCCCTGACGCACGATGCGGACGCCGCCCAGGCGATGCACGCGACGCTCGCGCGGCTCA
>JBDHVD010000520.1:0-6389 GCA_039809525.1 Labilithrix sp.
TCCGCCGCCTGCCGCCGCTCGACGTGCTCGACCGCGCCGAGCATCGCTTCCTCCTCGCGGGCTTCCCGCTGCTCACCATCGGCATCATCACCGGCACGCTGTGGGCGCGCCGCGTGGAGATGGGCGCGCCGGCGGAGGTGCTGCGCGCGGTGTTCGGGTACGTCACGTGGCTGGTGATCGCCGCGGTGCTCTTCCTCCGCGCGGCCGCGGGCTGGCGCGGTCGGCGCGCGGCGTACGGCACGATCGCCGGCTTCGGCTTCGCCGTCGTGGTGCTCGTCATCTACCTGGTGCGCTCGTCACCCCCTCCGCCCACCGCCACGACGGCGCTGGTCACGCCGGCGGTGCAGACGCGATGAGCCTGCCCGTCGTCGTCATCGGCGTCTCGCACAAGACGGCGCCGGTCGACGTCCGCGAGCGCTTCGCCGCGGGCGCCGAGATCCTGCCCGAGCTCCTCGCGCGTCTGACCGCGCGGCCCGAGCTCGAGGAGGTCATGTTCCTCTCGACGTGCAACCGCGTCGAGGTCATCGCCCTGCCGAAGAGCGCGAAGTCGCCGGAGGACGCGTCGCGCGCGGTCCGCGACGCGCTGCGCGAGCAGATCGGCGCCTCGAGCATCGACGAGCTGTCGGACTGGCTCTACGAGCGCGTCGGCGACGAGGCGGTGCGCCACGTGTTCCGCGTCGCCGCGAGCCTCGACTCGATGGTCCTCGGCGAGCCGCAGATCCTCGGTCAGGTGAAGGACGCGTACGACGCGGCGGTCGCCGCCGGCGCGCTCCGCTCGCACCTGTCGCGCTGCGTGCACCGCGCGTTCACCGTCGCCAAGCGCGTACGGACCGAGACGCAGCTCGGTGCGGGCACGGTGAGCATCTCGAGCGTGGCGGTCGATCTCGCCAAGCGCATCTTCGGCGATCTCGCCGATCACAACGTGCTGCTCGTCGGCGCCGGCGAGATGGCGGAGCAGGCGGCGAAGGCGCTCGGCAAGGGCGCGAAGTCGATCCACGTCTGCAACCGGAGCTTCGAGCGCGCGGCGACCCTCGCCGCCCAGTTCGGCGGGACCGCGGCGCCGCTCGATCAGCTCGAGATGGAGCTCGTCGTCTCGGACGTCGTCGTCGCGAGCACCTCCAGCAAGACGTACGTGATCACGCGGGACCTCGTGAAGCGCGTGATGAAGGCGCGCAAGGGACGCACGCTGTTCTTCGTCGACATCGCGGTGCCGCGCAACGTCGACCCCGAGGTCCACAAGCTGGACAACGTCTACGTGTTCAACGTCGACGACCTCGAGCAGGAGGTCGCCGAGAACATGAAGGCGCGCCAGAACGAGGTCGCGCAGGCGGAGCGGATCGTCGAGACCGAGCTCGGCGAGTGGCGCAGCTGGGCGCGCGGGCTCAACGTCAATCCGGTGATCGTCGCCCTGCGCGCGAAGACGCGCGGCGTGCTCGTCGCCGAGCTCGAACGGAGCCTCGGCGGACGCCTCAAGCACCTGAACGAGTCCGACCGCGCGGCGCTGATGCAGATGGTCGAGAGCGCGACGAACAAGCTGCTGCACGCGCCGACGACGCGCCTGCGCAGCGCGGCGGCGGCGAACGACGGCACCGAGCTCGTTCGCGCGGCGCAGCACCTGTTCGACCTCCCCGAGGCGCCGGCCGCGGAGGCCTCGACGAAGGACGCCGGCGCGACGGGCGACGACGCGGGCGAGAAGCGCCTCCCGCACTGACGCTTCAGGCGCTGCGGATGAGCGGCGTCTTCTTGAAGTTGCCCCAGAAGCGGCTGTACTCGAGCTCGACCGCGAGTCCGTGCGGCGGCACCACGAGGGCGTACTCGCGCGTGCGCCGGAACGCCTCGAGCTCGATGATCGACGTCAGCACGTGCGGGCCGGGCAGGGCGGGGAGCGGCACGTCGAAGCCTTGCTTGAACCAGCCGGTGAAGGCGAAGACGCCGTCGACCATCAGCACCACGCGGACGTCGACCACGTAGAAGCGCTGCGGAGGGAGGATGACGCGCAGGGCGGCGGGCTGGGGCTGGCGGGCGTAGCTCATCTCGTGGGCTCCGACGCAAAGAGACCGCGAGCGCGCGAAGGTCGCAAGGAATCGCGTGTATGCTTCTTCCGCTCCGATGCCCCGCCTCGTCTACGCCACGCGAAGGTCCGCGCTCGCGCTCGCGCAATGCCGTGCGTTCGTCGCCCGCCTGAAGGACGCCCACCCCGACGTCGAGTTCGTCGAGGAGCAGGTGGTCACGACGGGAGACAAGATCCAGGACCGCCCGCTCTCGGAGGTCGGCGGTAAGGGTCTCTTCGTGAAGGAGATCGAGGAGGCGCTCCTCGACCGGCGCGCGGATCTCGCCGTCCACTCGATCAAGGACGTCCCCGGCGTCCTGCCGGCGGGTCTGGCGATCACGTGCATCCCGACCCGCGAGGATCCGCGCGACGTCCTCGTCTCGCCGAAGTACGGCACGCTCGCGGCTCTGCCCGAGGGCGCGAAGGTGGGCACGAGCAGCCTCCGCCGGGCGGTGTGCCTGAAGGCGGCGCGGCCCGACCTGGCGATCGTGCCGATGCGCGGGAACGTCGACACGCGTCTCCGGAAGGTCGACGGCGGGGAGTGCGATGCGATCGTGCTCGCGCGCGCCGGCCTCGTGCGCCTCGGGCTCGAGGGACGCGCGACCGACGTGCTCGACCCGAGCGTCTCCTTGCCCGCGGTGGGACAGGGCGCGCTCGGCATCGAGTCGCGCGAGGACGACGAGGCCACGAAGGCGCGCCTCCGCGTCGTGCACGATCCGATCACCGCGGTGTGCGTCGCGGCCGAGCGGGGCGTGATGATCGCGCTCGAGGGCGACTGCAAGACGCCGCTCGGCGCGCACGCGGTGAAGGACGGCGACCGCATCCACCTCCGTGCGTTCGTCGCGAATCCGGACGGCTCGGACCTCCGGCGCGGGGAGGAGGACGTACCGTGGCCGGCCTCGGAGGCCGATGCCTCCGCGCTCGGACGGGCGCTCGGCGAGCGCCTGAAAAAGGCGTGAATCGGGCCTGAATCGGGCAGAAAGGCCCGCAGGACCTGCAAGGACGAACAGGGTTGCCTCCCGGGGCCTTCTGGTTCAAGGTCGCGAGACCCATGCGTCGTGTGCTGTCCTCGGTCCTCGCCCTGATCGCGTTCGCGCTCGTCGCGCTCGCATCGAAGGCGGCGGAGGCGAAGACGGCGGTGATCGGCGAGCCGTTGAAGCTCGAGGTGCCGGGACGCGGCGACGCGTACTACTTCAAGCCGCGGGCCCGTGGGGCGAAGCCGATCCTCATGTACCTCCACGGACGCGGGGGCAACCCGGCCGAGGACTGCCGCAAGTGGGCGCGCGTCGGCACGCAGTTCGGGTGGGTGGTCTGCCCGTCGGGACCGGAGCAGAGCGAGTCGGGCGGGCGCACGTGGGGCAACGGCGCCGGCTACGCGCAGCAGATCATCGACGACACGATCCTCGCGCTGCGGGCGAAGTACAAGGGCAAGGTCCAGCGCCGCGGCAACATCCTCATCGGCTTCAGCGAGGGCGCGTTCGTCGCGATGCAGGTCGGCCTCAAGGACCAGCGCACGTGGGACCGCTGGCTGATCCTCGGCGCGACCGATCAGTACTGGCAGCAGGACCTCAAGGAGGCGTTCGATCCGCAGAAGCGGAAGGTGCGCCGCGTCTACCTGCTCACCGGCGAGAACGACCAGGTCGCCGCGGGCACCACGCGCGTCGGCGATCTCCTGAAGAAGAACAAGGTCCCGGTGAAGGTGAAGATCGTCCCCGGCCTCGGTCACGAGGTGCCGGCGGACCGCATGATCAGCACCTATCGCCGGCCGCTCGCCTGGCTCAACGCCGCGAAGTGACGCCATGAGGATCGTTCGCGCGACGGCGTCGCCGCGGATCGACCTCTTGCCCACGGACGACGATCTCGCGTTCGCGCGCGCGACGGTGTCCGCCTCGCGCGCCGTCTCGCCCGTGACGATGCTCCGCCGCGAGCTCGGCGGACGCCGCACGTGGCTCGCGCTCGAGTGCCTCCAGCCGGTCGGCAGCTTCAAGGTCCGCGGCGCGATCGTCGCCCTCGCGCGCATGAAGGAGCGCGGCGTCGATCGCGTCGTCGCGGTGAGCGCGGGCAACCACGGCGGCGGCGTCGCGGCCGCGGCCGCGGAGCTCGCCATCGCCGCCACCGTCGTCGTGCCGCGGACGGCCCCGCGGAAGAAGGTCGACAAGATCCGCGCGCTCGGAGGCTCGCACGTCGAGGTGATCGAAGAGGGCGAGGGCTACGACGCCGCCGAGGCGTTCGCCCTCGCGCTCGCGAAGGAGCGCGGGCTGCCGTTCGTCTCGCCCTACGACGACGTCGCCGTCGTCGCGGGGAACGGCGGCTCGCTCGCCCTCGAGATCGAGGAGGCCCTCGGCGCCACGCCGTCGCTCGTGCTCGCGCCGTTCGGCGGAGGCGGGCTCGCGACCGGTCTCGCGTGCGGCTTCGCCACCCCGCGGATCGTGTGGGGCGTGCAGAGCGAGGCGTCGCCCGCGTTCGCGATGTCGCTCGAGCGCGGCTCCGCGGTGACGACGCTGCCGTTCGTCGAGACGCTCGCCGACGGCATCGAGGGCGGCATCGCCGCCGATGCCTTCGCGCGCGCCGCGGGCGTCTGCGCCGGCGTGATCGTCGTCTCCGAGGACGCGATCGCGGAGGCGATGCGCTTCGCGTACGGCGAGCTCGGCCTCGTCGTCGAGGGCAGCGCCGCGGTCGCGCTCGTACCGCTGCTCCCCGGGTTCGGCGGTTTGCCGCCGGAGATCGAACGAGAGCGAACGATCGCATCCGACGGCGACGTGGTGGTCGTGCTCACGGGGCGAAACGTCGATCGGGATCGCCTCGCGCGGCTGGTGTGGTAACTACGGGCTCGATGGAGTCACCGCCCCCGTCGCACCGACGACCGCCGCTCATCCTGGGAATCGCGGGCGGATCCGGGTCGGGGAAGAGCACCATCGCGAAGTCGATCCTCGAGGCGCTCGGGGACGGCGGGGTGATGCTCCAGCAGGACCATTACTACCGCTCGCAGTCGCACCTGCCCCCGGCCGAGCGCGCGGGGGTGAACTACGATCATCCGGACGCGCTCGAGCTCGACCTCCTGTCGACGCACCTCGATCAGCTGCGCACCGGCCAGTCGATCCTGCGCCCGACCTACGATTTCACGATCCACGACCGCCTGAAGGAGGGCGTGCGGGTGAACCCCGCGCCGGTGATCGTCGTCGAGGGGATACTGGTCCTCGCGGACGAGCGCCTACGGTCGCGCTTCGAGGTGAAGCTGTTCGTCGACACCGATCCCGACATCCGGCTCATGCGCCGCATCCGCCGCGACCTCGAGCATCGGGGCCGGACCTTCGCCCAGGTCCGGAAGCAGTACTACGAGAGCGTCCGGCCGATGCACGTGGCCTTCGTCGAGCCCTCGAAGCGGTTTGCCGACATCATCATCCCCGAGGGCGGGCAGAACCGCGTGGCCCTGGATTTCCTTCTCAGTTTCGTGCGCCAAAGAGCCGCGGAGGCCGGCTAAGATAGGGGACGGGTCCCGTGGCCGGTCCTCTCGCGACGCCCAAGTCGAAAGCCGCCGATCTGCTCCTGCGGGCTCAGCTCCTGCCGAAGCCGGCGTACGATCGGGTCGTGCAGCTCGTTCGCGAGACGAACGAGCGCGCCGAGGAGATCCTCGTCGAGAACGACGTCTTCACGGAGGCGGATCTCCTGAAGGCGCTGTCGGGGATCTACCGCACGCACTTCGTGTCGACCGACAAGCTGTCGAAGGCGGACATCCCGCGCGCGACGGTGCAGATGATCCCGCGGCGCGTCGCCGAGACGCTCGGCGTCTTCCCCGTGCTCTTCGATCGGCAGACGAGCGTGCTCAGCGTCGTCACACCCGATCCGGACAACGCGGAGATGCTGCGCGAGGTGAAGCTCGTGTCCGGCGCGAAGGACGTGAAGGCGTTCGTCGCGAGGCCGGCCGCGGTCACCGCCGCGATCAAGAAGCACCACGGGGGCGAGAAGGGCGCGTTCGACGTCCTGGCGATGGGCGCGCTCGGCTACGACTTCGGCCAGAGCGTCGGGCCCTCGGGTCGCGTGACGTCGTCGCGCGACTCGTTCCGGCGCAACGGCGAGATCTCGTTCAGTCACGGACCCGCGGCGGCGAACGAGATCCGCCAGCAGCTCGCGCGCGAGACGCCGGCCACGTCGCATGCGCCTCCGCCGCTGCCGAAGCGCGCCTCCGTGCGCGAGGCCGACTCGCTCGAGCCGCCTCCGCCGCCACGCGCGCAGGCTCGCTCGGCGCCCGACTTCGACGAGCCGCCCGCGCCCACGCGCGCATCGCGCCGGAGCGTGCGCGGCCAGCAGAACGTCTCGCTCTCGCTGCCGCCGCCGCCCG
>JBDHVD010000521.1:0-6384 GCA_039809525.1 Labilithrix sp.
GCGCCGTCGCCGCGCCACACCTCGACCGCGTGCCCGCCCGGGCCCATGCGCAGCGCCTTCTCGTACTGGTTCAAGAGCTCGACGTGCGACGCGCCGACGTCGCCGAACGCGCCGCCGGTCGTCCGCTTGCGGACGCCGACGTCGTCGTTCTCGTGGACCGCGACGATCGCGCTGCCTCCGCCCGCGGCGGCGAGCGTGGTCCCGCCGAGCTTCAGCGCCGTCGAGAGCGTCGCGACCGCGCCCCACGCGCCGGCGGCGTACACCTTCGCCTCGACGAGGTTGGGGCTGCCGCCCAGGAGGTGCTCCCATACGGCGACGATCGGCGAGCCGGGCGCCGAGGCGAGCACCGGCCGCGTGCCGAGCTCGCTCCCGGCGTACGTCGCGATCGGCGCGGGCGCATCGCACGCGCTCTTCGGCGAGAACGCCGGCGTCGCGGCATCGCCGTCGGGCGCGGCGTCGGCGCTCGAGGAGGCGTCTTCACCCTGCGGGCGCGTGGCATCGGCGCTCGACGCCTCGAACGAAGCATCGACCCCTGACGGACCAGGCGACCCGCTCGCCGGGTCGTCCTCGCACGCCGAAGTCGTCAGACCGAAGAGGAGACCAACACAGAGCGCCGACGCCGCGAGCGCGCCGGATCGGAGACGAGTCATCTTCACCCTCACTTGTAGAACGTCACCTTCAAGGACTTCGGTGTGACGAGGTTGTTCGCGACGCCGACGCCCGAGAGGTCCGCGTCGACCTCCGCGCTGCTGTAGAGCGTGACCTCGAGCTCGCCGACGTCGGCATCGGGCGGAAGGGTGAAGACCGCGGTGGCGCCCGCATCGCCCTCCTGGAGATCGTCGGCGAACGAGTCGGTCCCGAACGGGACCGGCAGATAGCCGGCGCTCCGCGTGTGGAGCCTCGCGAGGGTGAAGCGGGCCGCCGGCAGCGGCGTGTCCTTGCCCGCGACCTTGATCGTCGAGAGCGGAACGCCCTTCGGCGACACGATCCGCACGTCGAGGGTCGACCGCACCTCGGCGAACGTCCCGTAGTGGATCGCGACGACGTCGAGGTCCACCTTCGCGCGCACGTCGACGCGCATCCTCGAGGCGCCCTTCGGGACCTGCACCGTGCCGGTGCGGCCGGAGCGGATCACCCAGCAGTCGTCGTCGAACGGCGTCGACGTCGCCCAGAGCTTCGCGTCGCCGCCGTCGAGGTCGGCCTTGTCCTCCTGGTCCGGACACCTCCACTTGTAGCTGTACGGCTTGGGGAACGAGCCGACCGTCGTCGTCGCGAGGACGGTCCCGGGCGGCGTCACGACCGGCGCGCGGAACGTGCCGACGTTCGCGATCGACCGGAGCCCCTGCTCGACCGCGTTGCCGTCGAGCCCCGCCTTCGTCATCGCGTCCGCGCGCACCGCGCGGATCTGCGGCGCGAGCTTCTCGAGCTCCAGCTTGCGAGCCGCCTTGTCCTTCATCTTCGCCGCCGCGACGAGCGCGCTGGTGAGCGGGCGCACGCGCGGGTCGGCCTTCAGCGCCTCCTTGACCTTCGCGGCGGAGGGCGGGAGCGACGCACGCAGCCGCGCGTGCGGCGCCTCGGGAGCCTCGAGCGCCGAGAGGTCGACACGCGGCAGCGGCGCGAGCTGAGCCCGCGCGTCGACCGCGCCGCTCGCGAGCAGGACCACCGTCACCCCACCGACCATCCGGACGCCGCGCATGCAGACATCCTTCCGCCGGCGGGTGGGTCACGTCATCCGCGCGGTTGTTTACGGCGCGCGTAAACGCGCGCTTCACTCGTCGGGCGGCGCGCCGCCGACCTTCACGAACCGGGCGATCGCCTCCTGCCGCCCGCGCACGCCGAGCTTCTTCGCCGCGCGGTGGAGGAGCACCCGCACGGTGGCGTCGGCGAGCCCGAGCTCGTACGCGATCGCCTTGTCGTGCAGGCCGAGCGCCGCGTGCGCGAGGATCTGGCGCTCGCGCTCGGTGAGCACGTCGACCTCCTTGCGCATCGCGATCACGAAGCGGCGTCCGCCCGACTCGAAGTCGTCGAGGTACGACCATCCCGCGCCGTCGCCGGACGGCGCCGCGGCCTGCGTCTCGAGGGTGAGGACCGCCTGACGGACCGCGCTCCTCAGCCGCTCGTGCTCGGCGAACGCCTCGCGGTTCACCGCGTCCATCTTCGCCATCACGGACGCGAGCTGGTTCGCCATGCCCGCGACCGGGCGGCCCTCGGTCGCCAGGCGGAGCGCCTCCTTCTCGCCGGCGACCAGCGTCTCGGCGCGATCGCCCCAGCGGACCGACGACGTCACCGGCGGGAAGTCGACCATCACGTCGAGCGCGCGCTCGGTCATCGAGAGCACCTCGACGCGCGCCTCCGGCAGCCCGAAGTGCGTGGGGAACACCTCCATCAGGGTCACCGTTCCGTGCCAGTACGTGAGCGAGCACTCGAGCGGCTCGCGGATGTGCATGCGGGCGCGGAACCGGTCCTCCGAGAGCCGCTCGAGATCGCTGACCAGCGCCGGGACGAGCGTCGGCATGAGCTGGTAGCCGACGAACCAGTAGTGGGGCACCGGACCGGCGAAGAACCCGGACAGCGCGCGGAGCTCCGAGTACGCGGTCTTCAGCGTCGCGCGCATCGATCGCGCGATGCCCGCCGGTCCGCCGGCGACGCGCTCGAAGCGATGAATCACCTCGAGGTAGTCGCTCCACGAGACGGAGTCGGGGAGCTCGTCGCGACCGCGGAAGTCGCGGAACGAGGGGAGATCGTCCATGTACGCACGCGGATCGACGCCGTTCGCCCGGAGCAGGTCCCCCACGAACACGACGAGGCGTATCGAGACGCGCGTGATGTCCCCGCCCTCCACGCGCCCCACGCACCCGAGCGTACGCGAAGCTCGCGGCGGTGCATGTCCGGAGATTGTGCAACCGCCTGCGCACCCCGGCGAGGGCACGGGCCTTGCTCGTCCCCGCACGATGCCCCGTCTGGTGAACGCTTCGTTCGCGCTCTTCGCGCTCGTGGTCGCGTGCAGCTCGGAGGACGGCGAACGGATCGTTCCATCCGCGGCCGATCCGGGCGCCCCTGCCCCCTCCGAGGCCGACGGCGGGGGATCGCCGGAGGCCGACGGCGCGGCCCCGCCGGTCACGCCGCCCTCGGGCGACGGCGGCTCCGACGGGAGCGCGCCTCCCGGCAAGAGCTACGACCAGGGCCCGTCGGCGGGGTGCGCGAAGACCACCGGCGCGACGGGCCTCCAGACCCGGACGAAGAGCATCGGAGGCAAGACGCGGGATTACCTCCGCTTCATCCCCGCGGGTTACACGCCGGGCAAGCCGGTGGCCGTCGTCCTCGGGTTCCACGGCTCGGGCGGCACCGCCGCGAAGGCGCGCGCGACGTTCGACCTCGAGGCCGAGGCGGGCAGCGGCGCGATCTTCATCTACCCGCAAGGACTGCCCGACCCGGCGTTCGACGGCGACAACCGGTGGGACCCCACGAAGGGCAGCGACGACTACCAGCTCGTCGACGCGCTGATCGCGGAGGTCGAGGCGAGCCACTGCGTCGACCGCGATCGCATCTTCGCCGTCGGCTTCAGCAACGGCGCGCGCATGACGTCGATGCTCGGCTGCTACCGCGGCGATCGGATCCGCGCAATCGCGCCGGTCGCCCCGGGCGGCAACGCGACCACCCTGCCCCTCGCGAGCGGCGCGTGCACGGGCGAGGTCGGGATCTGGGAGGGCCTCGGCACCGCGGACGCCGACCACGAGCAGGGCGCGACGCTCGTGCGCGACTACTACCGCACGGCGAACGGCTGCGCGGCGACGCGCACCGCCACCACGCCCGCGGGATGCGAGCGCTACGACGGATGCCGCGCCGAAGTACCGTCCGTCTGGTGCACGTATCCGGGCGGGCATGCGTGGCCCGCGATCGGCGCCGCCGCGGTGTGGAGCTTCTTCTCGAGCTTCAAGTAGCCGCGGGCCGGACGCCTTCGTCGGAGGCCGCTCCGTCGTGTTATGCCTTCGGGGAGCACCCGATGTCGCAACACCGTCTGTCGTTCGCGCTCGTCCAGACGAGGTCGTCCAAGGAGACCGCCGACCGCTTCGAGGAGCTCGCCGGCTTCTTGCGTGCGCGCGGTCTCGTCGAGCTCACCGGCCGACCGCTGCCGAGCTACAAGCAGCTCGCCGCGAGCATCCGCGACGGGTCGAGCGACGTCGCGTGGCTGCCGCCCGTCGTCTACGCCTGGCTCGCCGAGGGCGTCACGCCGATCGGGAGCATCGTGCGCGCGGGCACGAGCGCGTACTCGTCGGCGCTCGTCGTCCGTGACGACTCGTCGATCCACGGCCTCGCCGATCTCGCGCAGGTGCGCGCCGGCTGGGTCGATCCCTGGAGCGCCGCCGGTTACGTCGTCCCGCGCCTCGAGCTCGCGCGGCGCGGCATCCTCCCCGACAAGGCGTTCCGCACCGAGACGTTCCACGACAGCCATCGCGAGGCGGTGCTCGCGCTCGGCCGGGGCGCATGCGACGTCGCCGGGGTCTACGCCGGCGCATGGCTCGACGTGCCGGACGTGCCCGTACGCGTGCTCGCGACGTTCGGGCCGATCCCCACCGACGTGATCGCGGTGCGTCGCAACCTCGCGCCGCGCGATCACGAGGGCGTCGTCGAGGCGCTCCGCGCGACGACCGCCGACGCGGAGGGACGCGCGCTGCTGCGCGCGGTGTTCGGCGGCGAGGAGCTGCGCGAGGACCTGGCCGAGGGGCACACCGCGCTGCGCCTCGCCTACGAGAGCGGCGTCGCCCACGGCCTCTTCGACTGAGCCTGCACCGGCGCTCGGCTCACTGGACGAGCCCGAGCTGCCGCATGCGCCGCGCCAGATCGAAGTAGCGATGCTCGTCCACGATCTCGCCGTGCGCGTCGACGCCGCCGAAGACGCTCGCATGGAGCTCGAAGTGGCGGTTCGTCGGCTCGACCTTGCCCGACGGCAGCTCGAGCGGGCCACGGTGGGTCCCGCTGACGGTGCACTCGAACGCGTACGTGTTGTTCTTCGCCATGACGTGCCGGAGCTCCATGTGCGCGTCGGGGAAGGCGCGGAAGAAGTCGGCGATGTCGTGCTCGGTCGCCGCGCGCCCCTCGAGCATGTCGGCGTAGGCGGGGTCCTCGACGACCGCGTCCTCGGCATAGTGTGACGCCCACGCGCTCGCGTCGTGGGCGTTGAACGCATCGACGTGCTTGCGGATCGTCTCTTCGATGGAGGCCATGGCAGTGCTCCTCGGCTCACTCGCCGAGGGTGCACGACGCGTACCTCGATCGGCGCGTCAGATGAGCCCGGCCACCGCCGCGCGCTCCGTCTCGGTGCGAAGGAGGTCGTAGCCCGGCGCCTTCCACGGCTTGAGCTCGTCGGCGCCGAGCGCCTCGTGGAGCAGCGCACGGTTGCGTGAATCGCGCGACGTCGCGACGAGCGCACGCGTGAGCACGGTCTGGAGCGCCGCCGGCATGTCGGAGCGTGCCGCGATGACCTCGGACGGCAGCGATCCGACGCGCGCGAGCACGCGCACGCCCGCGGCCAGGTCCGGCCGCTCGCGCCACGCCGAGCGGACGATCTCTCCGCGCGGACCGTACGTGGCGTACGTCCCGCCGAAGTCCGCCTGCCCCGTCGCGACCGCGCGGACGACCTCGACGTGCGCGCCGTAGAACGTCTCCGAGGCGAAGCTCGCGAGCGCCACGCCCGCGCCGTCGAGCTCGAGGCGAGGCAGCACGTACCCGCTCGCGCTGAAGCGATCGACCCATGCCGCCCGGCATCCGACGAGATCGCGCAGGCCGAGCGCGAGCGACCGCCGGGGGACCACGATCACCGAGGTGAAGCCGAGCGACGCCTCCCCGGCGGCGCCCCGCGCGGGCGAGGCGAGCGGCACGACCAGCCCGTCCCGCTCGACGGCGATGAACGCGATGGGAGGCAGCCACGCGAGATCGACGACGCGTGCCCCCACCGCACGCGTGAGCTCCTCGTACGAGGCGAACCGTCGCGCGACGACGGGGACGTCGGCGTGCTCGGCGACGACGTCCACGAGCCGAGCCAGGTCCGCGCGCGTGGAAGCCGCCGCGTATCCGAAGACGAGATAGCGCTCCATCGCTCTCCTTTCGATCGCGCGCGAACACTTGCACACCGCACGCGTCGAGCAATGGAGCGCATGTCATTTTTCTTGCACGCTCGCCGGAAAGCTCGCGTCCTCGCGGACGCGTTGCGCGCGGTCTTGCGCGTCGTGCGCAGCGCCGCGCGATCAGCGTCCCCGGCGCACCCGGCGCGGGTGAGGCGCGACCGTGCGCTTCGCGTCGAGGAGCGGCGTCACCTCGACGACCGGCGCGCGGATCGTCGGCGCGGCCGCCGGCGCGCTCGCCGCCGATCCGACGATCACGCCG
>JBDHVD010000522.1:0-6383 GCA_039809525.1 Labilithrix sp.
GGGGGCCCTCGGCGACGGCGAGATCATCGACGGGAAGTACCGCATCGTCCGGTTCCTCGGCCGCGGTGCCTGGTCGAGCGTCTACGAGGGAGTCAACACGCGCATCGGGCGGCGCGTGGCGATCAAGGTGATGAGCGGCGAGGCGGTGCAGAAGCCCGGCATCGTCGAGCGCTTCGAGCGCGAGGCGCAGGCCGCGACCCGCATCGACTCCGAGCACGTCGTGCACGTGTTCGATCTCGGTGTGCTCGCCGACGGACGCCCGTACATCGTGATGGAGCTGCTCGAGGGGCACAACCTCGCGCAGGTGATCGCGAAAGCCGGCACGCTCTCCGAGCGCCGCGCGGTCTTCTACGTCGTGCAGGCGCTCCGCGGGCTCGCCGAGGCACATGCCGCGGGCGTCATCCATCGCGACATCAAGCCGGAGAACATCGTCCTCGTCCGGACGAAGCAGGGCGACGAGGTCGTGAAGATCGTGGACTTCGGCATCTCGAAGCTCCATGCGGGCGCGAACGTCACGAGCATGACGCAGACGAACACCGTGCTCGGAAGCCCCGCGTACATGTCGCCCGAGCAGTGCCGCGGCATGCGGCTGATGGACCATCGCTCGGACATCTACTCGCTCGGCGTCGTCCTGTTCGAGCTGCTCACCGGCCGCGTCCCGCACTCGGGCGAGACGTTCAACGAGCTCATGTTCCGCATCGCGCTCGAGGACGCGGCCAAGCCGACGGAGTTCCGCCCCGACCTCGATCCCGAGCTCTGCGCGATCACGATGAAGGCGCTCGCGCGCGACGTGGAGGCGCGCTACCAGACCGCGGAGGAGCTCGAACGCGCGCTCGTCGAGTGGGGCCAGAAGCACGGGCTCGACGACGAGCGCGGCTCGCACCGCACGCGCCTTCGCATCCAGATCGACGACGGCGCGACCGCGAGCTTCCGCGCGACCACCGAGCGCCCGCCGGTCCCGACGTCGGGCGCAGCGCGCACCCTGCAGTCGGCGACCGCGCCGCCGTCCGCGGAGCCGAAGGCGGAAGCGCCGCCGCCCGATGCGCCCCCGGTCGAGCCCTTGGTCGCGCCGCTCGTCGATCCGCGGACCGAGACCGGCGACCGCGCGATGTCGGTCTCGACGCCGGTGCGCTCGAGCGACGTCCCCGCCATCCCGCGGAAGAAGCCGCGCGTGCTCGCGGCCGCGCTCTTCGGATCGCTCGCGGCGGTCGGGATCGTCCTGTTGATCGTCGGCCTGCGGCGCATGGCCGATGCGAACGCGACGCCGGGCACGCCGAGCGCGGCGTCCTCGACGACCCTCGCGGCGCCGCCCGTCGACGCCGAGCCGGCGACGGTGAAAGCCGCGATCGCGACGGCGGAGGAGGTGCCCGATCCGCCGGTCGTCGCCGTCGCGGCGAGCATCACGCCGAGCGCGACGACCGCGGCGAGCGCGCGTGGAACGAGGAAGCCGCCGGCGACCGCGCCGTCGCCGCCCGCCGTCGCCTCGGCCGTGCCGATCACCGTCGCGGGGCCCGCCACCACGCCCGCCGACGCCGGTCCGGTCGTCGACGGACGGCGCATCCGCACCGACTTCTGAATCGACGTCCAAAGGGGAGAGGAGAAAAAGGGAGCATGCGCACTTCGTCTGCGGTCGGTCTGACCTCGCTCGCCGCTTCCATCTGCATCGCGCTCGCCGCGGCGTGCTCCGGGAGCGACGGCCCGCAGGGCCCCGCCGGACCGGCCGGCGCGCCCGGCACGGTGGGCGCGAACGGAACCATCGGACCGCAGGGCCCGGCGGCCAACGCCGACGGCGGCGGCTCGTCGTCCGGCGGTGACGGCGGGACGGTGCTCCTGACGTTGAGCGAGCGGGCGCAGCGCGGGCTCCAGATCGCGCCCGTGCCCCTCGCGCTCGCGGGCAAGACGTCGGCGCAGATCGAGCAGATCGGCACGGGCAGCTACCTCGTGAACGCGGCGGCCGACTGCGAGAACTGCCACAGCCCGGCCCCGAACAAGTACCTCGCGGGCGGCGTGGTGCTGCCGCTCGATGCGACGCAGTTCGTGGTCACGCGCAACCTCACGCCCGATCCCACGACGGGCCTGAAGGACACCGAAGCGCAGTTCATCCAGGCGGAGCGGACCGGCACCGACATCCTCAACGTCGGCAAGGCGCTCATCCTCCATCCGTGGCAGCACGAGCGCTGGATGTCGACCGCGGACCTCAAGGCGATCTACGCCTTCCTCCGCGCGATCCCGCCGATCAACAACACCTACGCGGCGGACAACAAGCCGACCCTGCCCGGCCTGCCGTTCACCGGGATCTACAACGAGGGCGACAAGGACCGGCCGCTCCCGCCCGAGGAGGACGCGCAGGGACAGCCGATCCCCGATCCGGAGAACGTGCTCCGCGGCCTCGCGATCGTCCCGCTCGACATCGCGCCCCCGTCGGATCCCGCCGAGCTCGCCCTGTTCGGTCGCGGCTCGTACCTCGTGAACGCGATGGGCGCATGCGCAAACTGCCACACGAACCCGCCGCGCCTGCAGAACGCGACCCAGTCGCTCAACACGGCGAAGCTCCTGACCGGCGGCTTCGTCTTCCCCGCCGGGCCCGCCGCGTCGATCGTGAAGGTGCAGCGATCGATGTCGGCGAACCTGATCGGCAAGCAGCACGGGTTCTTCAACAAGCCGGGCGTCGACTTCCAGGTCTTCCTGAAGTCGATCCTGCAGGGGGTCCACGGCGACGACGTCGACGCGAACGGCAAGTCGCCGCCCCTCGCCTATCCGATGGCCTACAAGACGTACCGCCAGCTCGTCTTGCGCGACCTCGAGGCGATCTACACGTACCTCCACCATCTCGCGACGACCGCCGACTTCTCCGGCCCGGGCGTCGACAAGATCACGCTGCCGGCCGCGCGCTACTGCACCGGCAACGCCGACTGCACGGCCGGCGAGAGCTGCGACACGACCGCGAAGGAATGCGTCGGTCGCGCGTGCGTGACGGAGGACGACTGCGACGTCTGCCAGAAGTGCGACGGCAGCAACAAGTGCGCGGCGTTCACCGCGGGCGAGGCCGCCCAGCTCGGCGCCTGCCTCGTGACCGGTCGCTGAGGCCCGCTCACTTGCAGGTGATCGGCAGCGGCGTCCGCGTCGCGACGATCTCGGGCCGGAGATCGGCGGGCGGGGTCCACTCGGGAGCCTGGCGCAGCGTCAGCTTCGGCGCCGCGGCGGTCCCCTCGAGCACGAACGCCGTGAGCTCGTAGCCGTTGCCCTGCGTGAAGGGCGCGAGCACGGTGCTCGTGAAGGGCTCGAAGTGCACGCTCTGCCCCGAGTGTTGCATGACGCCGCGGTCACCTGTTCCCGCGGCGGCCACGGGGATGGCGTTGACCGCGGTCTCGGTGTTGGTGCCGATCAGCAGCGCCTGGCCGAGGCAGTCCGCGAACGCGATCGGCTTGAGGTACGCGTCGTTGATCGAGAACGGGATCGGGCTGCCGGTCGGCAGGCCGTTGCTCGGTTGATACCCCTGGAGCGTGCCGTTCGGCGGCGCGGGGGTGAAGCCGATGTAGTCGATGGGCGTGCCCTTGCCGAGGTACGACCCGAACGCGGGGTTGCCGGTGAACGAGCCGAGCGCCGTCGCCGGGCCGACCGAGGGCGGCGCCTCGGCCGCGACGACGACGTGCTGGACCTCGAGGCAGCTCGTGCCGGCGTCGCCGCCGCCGCACGCCCCGCCGTCCTCGAGCTGGCCCGACGCCCCGGCATGCAGCAGCGTGATGCTCCCGCCGGCGCTCGACGGCGTGCTGCTCCGCGTCCCGATGAGGCCGATCGGATCCCGCGCCAGCGGCGTGAGCGCCCCGAGCACCGCGGGCTGGCTCGGGCTCGACGTGTCGATCACCGCGAGCGCGGTGCCGAAGCCGCCGTCGAGCTCCTCGCGGTAAGCGACGTAGACGAGCCGCTCGCGGAGCACGGCGACGTGCGTGTTCGCGACCGGCGTGGGCACGGTGATCGACTGGATCTCCCGCCAGGCGCCGGTCTGCGTATCGAGCTCGCGGAGGTGCAGCACCACCGCGTCCGAGGGCAGCGGGAAGTGCGTCGCCCCGTTCGACTCGAACACGTACCAGAGATCGCGCAGGCCGTCGTAGTGCACGCCCGCGACGAGGAGCTTCTGCCGCGCCATCGGCAGCTCGAGCCCCGTCTCCGGCGCGAGCGCGGTGAGCACCGGCACGTTCCCGCCGTCCTCCTTCGCGAGCCCGCCGACCACGATGACGCCCTTCGCGGCGCCCGCCTCGATCGCCGCCTCGGCCGCCGCGTCGAGCGCGGCATCGGCCCCCGTCTCGGTGACGCTCGCGTCGAGCTCCGGCTTCACCGTGTCGAACGCGTTGATCAGCGTGCACGCTGCGGCGGCGGCGGAGGCCATCGCGGCCGCGGCGCCCCGCGCCCAGAACGATGCAGAGTGCACGCGTCGTCCGGACATCAGTTGCTCGCGGCTCCCTGGAGGATCCAGCGCTGGATGAGGTCCTGCTCGGACGCGGGCATGACGCTGCCCGTCGCGGGCGCGGGCATCTGCCAGCCCGAAGGCGGCGGGTTCTTCGAGATCTTCAGCCAGAGGTAGCTGGTGGCCGGATCCCCCGGGTTCACGCGGAGCATCGACGGCACCTCGGTCGACGGCACGTTCACGAGCTGACCGTAGGAGAAGCCGGCCGCGAGCACGAGGCCGGCCATCGGATTGCCCGGGACGTGGCATCCGGACACCGCGCACTCGTACGACAGGATCGGCTGGATCTGCCGCTCGAAGCTCACCGCGGTGGTGCCGCTCGCCTCCACCGTGTTCGTGTCGTGGTTTCCGCCCTGATCGCGCGCCCGCACCACCCAGTAGAGCTTCCTGTCGGGCGTGAGATCGGTGACCACCACCTCCAGCGCGCCCGGTGCGGACGACGCGCGCGGCAGGGTGAAGTCCTCCTCGCCCGAGGCCTCGCCCTCGAACACGTCGTACACCAGCTCGCTCGCGGGGGTCTTGTCGTCGCTGCCGGGCGCCCAGCCGAAGCGAACGCTGCGGGCGAGCGAGTCCACCTGCACGGTCAACAGGCCGCCGAACGTCGGCGGCGTGTCGTCGACGAGCGTCTTCGCGACGCGCTCGACCAGGTTCGTGTCGCGGTTGCCGCTGAAGTCGCGCGCGCGGCAGACGAAGCGCCACGTGGTGTTCGACGCGAGACCGGTCAGGCGTACGTTCGTCGTGCCGGTGACGGACGCGAGCGGAGCGGTGAAGTCGAAGCCGCCCTCCTGCTTCGCCGCGTAGACGTCGTAGGCGATCTCGTCCGCGGGCGTGGTGTCGTCGCTCGCAGGATCCCAGGTCACGACGACCGAGCCCGCGTTCTGCGCGAGCGCGGTCTTGCAGCCCGCGAACGACGGCGGGGCGACGTCCGGTCCCGCGCGCGAGCTGACGCTCTCCTCGTTCGCGTCGACGTTCTCGGCGGCGTCGCGCGCCCGGACGACGAAGCGATAGAGCTGCTGGCCGTCGTAGAGCCCCTTCACCGTCGCCTCGCCCGCCCCCGGCCGCGTCACGAGCGACGGCATCGCGAAGTCGAACGTCCCGGCGGGAGATGCACGATACACGTAATAGACGATCGCCTCGGGCGGCGTGAGGTCGTCGCGCGCCGGCTCCCAGCGGAGGACGACGCTACCCGCGCCGCCGGGCCTCGCCTCGGTGACGCCGGCGAAGGCGGGTGGCGTCGTGTCGCGTGCGGGCGCGATCGACTTCACGATCGTGTTGTCGTCGCTGCGACCGGCATCGTCGACCGCGCGCACGGCGACGTCGTAGGTCGTGCTCGGATCGAGGCCCTTCAACGAGAACGACGCCGCGCCCGGCTCGGACGTGGCGAGCGGCTTCGCGTAATCGATGGGCGTGCCCGCGGGCACCGCGAACACCGCATAGCGCATGCGCTCGGGCGGCGTGCTCGGGCTCCTCGCGTCGTTCCA
Source organism: Labilithrix sp. (assembly GCA_039809525.1). Classification (GTDB taxonomy): domain Bacteria; phylum Myxococcota_A; class Polyangia; order Polyangiales; family Polyangiaceae; genus Labilithrix. The sequence continues at coordinate 5,947 of JBDHVD010000522.1, forward strand.
GGTCGCGAACACGGACGTCGGCGACACCGGCGCGACCGCCGCCACCCCGGCGAAGGTCGGCGCCGCGGCCACGTCCGCCGCGTCGGTCACCGGCACGCACGCGCTCCCGGAGAGCGTGGTCCCCGGCCCGCACGTGGTCTCGTCGCCCGACGAGCACCCCGCCGCCCATGCGAAGAGCACGACGACCGATCCGAACGCCGCCGCAGTCCGAGCGCGCCCCATCCCTTTGGGATCGAGTCTATCCGAGCGGCTCGGCCGGCGCATCCTTGCCGCAGGCCAGCGGCGATCTCAGCGGGCTTTCGGTGCGAAGGAAGGGACTAAGCGGCCGCACGCGCCGTGTCGATGCCTCGTCGCGCACTTACTCGCAGTCCGAGGCGACGGACGCGCCAGAAATGGCGAGATGCGACGGGGACACCGTGCCGACTGGCCCAACGATT
>JBDHVD010000523.1:0-6322 GCA_039809525.1 Labilithrix sp.
CGCTGCCGAACGCGCCCGCGCGCGCGAGCGCGGCCGCACCCTCGGCGCGCGCGGCGGCCACGCCGGCGCCGTCGACGGCGTCGAGCGCGTCGATCGCCCGCGAGATCGAGCTGCTCGACGGCGTGAAGGCGAAGCTCGGCGCGGGCTCCGCGTCCGATGCCGCGCGCGCGCTCGACGCCTACGACGCCGAGTTCCCGCAGGGCACCCTCCGCCCCGAGGCCACCGTCCTGCGCATCCGCACGCTGCTCTCGAGCGGCGACCGCGCGGGCGCGGAGAAGCTCGGCGGCGAGTTCCTCGCGAAGCAGCCGAACGGCGTGCACGCGAAGCGCGTGCGTGCGCTGCTCGAAGAAAAGTGATCGCGCGGTGATCAATTCAATCGCATCGCGAGATTAGTCGGCGCCGGCGCTCGTCGCGGTTGCCGCCCGACAGCACCCCTCCCCTCTGGCTCGCAATGCGCGAGCGCTGGCCATCATCGATCTTCCTCGGCGGGAGTCGTCCATTGCTCCTTCGAACGTTCAAGCCCGTCTCCGTACTCCTCGCGTCCGCGGCCGTGATCCTGTGGGTCCTCGCGAGCGGGTGCAGCCAATCCGAAGCGCGCCTCGGCGACGACACCGTCGACGCGAGCAGCCCGCCGCCGACGTTCACCAAGCCGTCCGACGGCGGCGCGAGCACGGCGGACGTCGATGCAGGCCCGCCGCCGAAGGCGCTCCTCTGCACGGCGACGGAGTGCCCGGACGGCTTCGCCACCTGCACGTCGGACGACGGCCCCGCGTACAAGTGCGGGACCGATCTGATGCGCGATCCGAAGAACTGCGGATCGTGCGGGAACGAGTGCCTCGTCTACAAGCCGCTGCACATGACCTCGCGCTGCGTCCAGGGCGCGTGCGAGCTCGAGTGCATGAACGACCCGTTTTATCCGACCGATCGCCGCAACTGCAACGGCGAGGTCGACGACGGCTGCGAGGTCGACGTCCTCGTCGATCCGAACAACTGCGGCGCGTGCGGGAACAAGTGCGCGGCCGATCAGCCGTGCCTCAAGGGCAAGTGCGGGTGCCCGCCGAACCAGATCTTCTGCGACGGCATGTGCGTCGATCCGAAGTCCGACGACTTCAACTGCGGCGGCTGCGGGATCGTCTGCGACCTGCCGAAGGACGCGTGCGACCCGCTCCCGACCAACGCGGGCTACGGCTGCAAGGCCGGCACGTGCGGGCACCTCAAGTGCGGAGGCTTCTCGCGCGACTGCAACGACGACATGGCCGGCGACACGTGCAAGTCGGACGGCTGCGAGGTCGACGACGTCCGCACGGACAAGAACAACTGCGGCGGGTGCGGGATCAAGTGCATCGGCCAGCAGGAGTGCGTCGACGAGGGCAACGGCCCCGAGTGCGCGGTGCCGTGCACCCGCTTCGGCAAGGTGCTCTGCCCGAACACCGGCATGTGCACCGACCTCCTCAACGACCCCGCCAACTGCGGTGGATGCGGCGCCTTCTGCGCCAACGCCGGTCCGCATCAGGTCCGCTCGTGCAAGAAGGGCCTCTGCGATTACGAGTGCGAGCCGGGCTACGCCGACTGCAACGGCAACACCGCCGACGGCTGCGAGACGAACCTGATGGCGAACCCGGGCCACTGCGGATCGTGCGGCAACCGTTGCGACATCGGCGCCGGTCAGCCGTGCGTCGAGGGCACGTGCCTGATGAAGGAATGCGACGAGGGGACGACGAAATGATCCGCGTACGCCTATCCACTCACGAAGGCCGCCGTCACGGCCTGCTGTTCGGATCGCTCGCGCTCCTCCTCGCCGGGATGGTCCCCGCCTTCGCGAGCTGCGCCGAGGCGGAGGAGTCCGGCAAGAAGGACGAGGACGCGAGCGTGAGCGTCCCGCAGCCCGACGCCGCCGAGGCGAGCGTCGAGGTCGAAGCGGGCGCCTCCGACGCCGGCTGCGACGCCTCCGAGAAGGGCTGCGTCGACCACGTCATCTCGTGCGACGACGTCCCCTGGTGCCCGACGGCGACGACCGTGAGCTCGCAGTATGCGCTCACCGCCGTGTGGGGCACGGGCAAGAACGACGTCTGGGCCGTGGGCTCGGGCGGGACCATCGCGCACTACGACGGCTCGGCGTGGAAGCAGACCCCGACGGGCGTGAAGAACACGTTCCGCGCGGTGTGGGGCTCCGGACCGACCGACGTGTACGCCGTGTCGATGACCGACGCGATCTTCCACTCGAACGGCTTCACCGGCGGCACCGCGCAGTGGACGCGCATGCCCTCGGCCGGCGAGGACTGGCCGATGACCGCCCTGTCGATCTGGGGCACGAGCGCCGACGACGTCCGCATCGGCGTGCGCGCGCGCATGACGTTCGACCCCAAGAGCGGGGAGTACAAGTGGATCGATCAGTACACGCTGAGGCGCGACGCGCCCGATCCCGACGCAGGGGCGGACGGCGGCGCCGACGCCGGACCCATCGTCTCGTGGGAAGCGGTCGCCGGTGAGGGCAACGTGCACGGGATCTGGGGCAGCTCGCCCACGGACCTCTGGATCGTCGCCGACAACAGCGAGCGCAACGGCTGGGAGAAGGGCCTCACGCGCCACGGCGTCGCCGGCGGCAAGGGCGGCTTCGCCTGGACGAGCGTCGACAGCCAGTCGACCGTCGTGCTCGAGGCGATCTGGGGCAGCTCGAAGGACGACGTCTGGGCGGTCGGTGACAAGGGCACCATCCGCCGCATGAAGAGCGGCGCGACGCGCTGGGAGATCGTGGCCTCGCCCACGACCGAGAACCTGCGCGCGCTCTGGGGCACCGCCGCGAACGACGTCTGGGCGGTCGGCGACTCGGGCACCATCCTCCACTTCGACGGCACCTCGTGGAAGACGTCGGAGGCGGCGTTCGGCCTCGGGCTCAAGCCGGATCTCTACGGCGTCTGGGGGAGCTCCGCGAACGACGTGTGGATCGTCGGAGGCAACGTCGCGCTCCACTACACCGGGCCCAAGCCCGCGGGACAGGGAGGTGGCAAGTGAGCCGCTTCGGGATCGGAATGCTCACGCTCGGCGCGTTCGGCGTCGCAGCGCTCGTCGCCTGTGCAGACGCGGAGGAGAGCGGAGAGCCCCCGCGCGACGTGCCCGAGGGCGGCACGCTCCCCAACGTCGACTCGGGCGGCTCGCCCGCGCCGGACGCCGCCGTCGATCCGCACGCCGATGCCGGCGAGGACGTCGATGCCGCGCCGCGCGTCTGCTCGAAGGAAGGCTTCTGTCACACGACGCTCCCGCCGAAGCAGTCGCTGCGCGGCGTCTGGGCCGACGGCACCGGCGTCGCGTGGGCGGTGACCGAGGAGGGCAACCTCCTCCGCTTCGACGGGACTACGTGGAAAGTACACGCGACCACGAAGGGCCCGCTCATGTCGATCTGGGGCAGCGGCCCGACCGACATCTGGGTCGGCACCTCGAACGGGCTGATGCACGGCACCGGCGCGACGTCGGCGGCGCTCGTGTTCACCGACGTCGCGACGCCCGATCCGGTCACCCCGATCACCTCGATCTGGGGCACCGGCCCGAACGACGTCTGGGCGGTGGGCGGTGAGCTGAGCTTCCCGCTGAAGGGCCGCGTGCTCCACTACGCCGGCAAGCCCGATGCGGGCGCCGGCGACGCGGGCGGCAAGGGCGAGCCGTCGGACTGGACGCTCGAGAACATCACCAAGGAGCCGTACCTCTACATGCGCGTGTTCGGCACGCCCGCGAGCGGCGTGTGGCTCGCCGGACGCCGCAACAACCCGAAGCAGTTCTGGTTCGAGGTCGCGCTCCTCCATCGCTCCGCGGGCGGCACCGACTGGGAGGACGTCCCGCTGCCGACCGATCCCGACGTGGGAAGCAACCCCGTCGGCACGTTCGAGCACCTCTGGGACGCGGCGATGAGCGCCGACGGCCAGTCCGTCTTCCTGCTCGGCCGCACGCACTCCGCGCGGCCCGCGTATGCGCGCGGCACCGCGGTCAACGGCGGCCAGTCCTGGGCGTGGAGCTACAACAAGGACGGCGTCTTCGGCGAGCCCACCTCGCACGCGATCGCGGCGGGCTCGGCGACCGACGTGTGGATCGCCGGCGACTACGGCCGGCTCAAGCACCTGAGCGGCGCCACCTGGAAGCAGTCGCTCATCACCGTCGACAAGTTCCCGGTCATCGATCCCTTCTACGCCATCGGCGGCAAGGGCAACGACATGTGGTTCGTGGGCGACGACATCGCGCTCCACCGTGATCCCGCGAAGGCGCAGCCGTGAGCGAGAGGGCCATGAGCACCATCCGCCGAATCCTCCTGGGCGCGACGATGTCGTCCGCCGCCATCGTCACCGTCGTCGCGTGCAGCGACGATCCGGAGGCGCCCCGCCCGAGCTTCGACTCGCAGGACGCCGCGGCCGACGTCCCGCCGCCCGATCTCCCGAAGCCCGGGGACGACGCGAGCACGAGGCCGGACGCGCCCGATGCGCGACCGCCGTTCGATCCGGCGGACGAGCCCGTCGCCTGCCCCGACGCGGGGCCGTGCGCGAAGGAGATCGTCGCGGGGCAGAATCACTTCTGCGCGCGCCTGAGCGACGGCACCGTCCGCTGCTGGGGCGACGACGAGTACGGCGCGCTCGGCGGCGGCGAGCCGGAGCCTCCGCCGAAGGGCGGCGATCCCGACGCGGGCGCAGGCGCGGACGCGGGTGACGCGGGCGCGAAGTCCGCCACCGTCGCCGTCGCGAAGCTCACCGGCGCGACGCAGCTCAGCGCGGCGCGCGCGACCACGTGCGCGCGTCTCGAGGACGGCGGCATCGCGTGCTGGGGCTCGAACAGCTTCGGTCAGCTCGGTCTCACCGCGGGCAAGCCGAGCTGGGACGAGTGGCGTCACGAGACCGCGGCGCCCGTCGCGCTCGCGGAGCCGGCCAAGCGCGTCGACGTCGGCCCCGAGGACGTGTGCGCGGTGCTCGCGAACGGCAAGGTCTGGTGCTGGGGCACGAACCGCCTCGCGCAGCTCGCGCGCCCGGACAACACCGACCTCGACTACGTCATGGCGCCCGGCGAGGCGTCGCTCGCGCCCTTCGCGGTGGCGAAGACCGCGATCGGCAGCGGGACGCTGTTCGGTCTCACCGCCACCGGCGAGGTGGTGAGCTGGGGCTCGGTCGCGGGGAGCGAGGGCTTCCTCGGCGGACGCATGACGTCGATCAGCCCCGACCCGATGCCGAACGCGATCCCGCAGCTCGTGGGCGTCACGAGCATGGTGGCGACCGCGACGCTGATGGAAGGCGAGGGCGGTCCGCTCGGCGTCCCGAGCATCGGTCCCTTCCCTCCTCCGCCCATCGCGCGTCACGCCCATGCGTGCGCGATCGTGAAGGGCCAGGTGTACTGCTGGGGCAAGAGCGACACGAGCGCGCTCTGCACCGGCCTGCCGGACAACGAGCTCTGGCCGACGCCTGCGCCGACGAGCGGACCGGCGTGGCCGCAGCAGCTCGCGGTCGGCGACGAGATCACGTGCGCCCGCATGACCGACGGCACCCTCCAGTGCTGCGGAGCGAACGCGTACGGCCGACTCGGCGCGGGCATGACCGAGCCGCTCACCCCGCTCTTCCGTCCGGTCACGTCGCTCACGGGTCATGCCGTCCAGGTCGCGACGAGCAACCGCGCGGTGTGCGTGCTCCTGAAGAACGGCACCGTCGAGTGCTGGGGCGGCAACGCGCACGGCGAGCTCGCGCTCGGCAAGACCGACGAAGATCCCCATCCGTCGCCGGTGAAGGTGACGTTCTAGCCGCCTGGGAACCAGGCCCGCGAAAAGGTCGAACACGATGCAGCCCCGAGCTCGCAGAAACAGCATTGCCCCCGTCCTCGCGGCGCTCTCCGCCTCCGCGTTCGCCTTCGCGGCGTGCAGCAGCGACCGTGACGGCTTCCGCGAAACGAACGAGGTGTTCGCGCCCCCGGATGCGTCGACGCCCGCGGTCGACGGCGGCGGCTGCGGCTTCCGCTGCTCCCGCGACCTGAAGAAGGTCATCAAGGCGTGCGGCGACACCGAGGAGGACGCCGTCGTCTGCCCGCCCGACCAGGGCTGCGCGGTCGACAAGTGCGTCGACGCGTGCGAGAGCGCCGCGGCGTCGAAGGGATCGAGCGGCTGCTCGTTCTGGACGCTGCCGCCGGACGATCCGCAGTACGGCGCGGGTGCGTGCTTCGCCGCGATGATCGCCAACACGTGGGACCGCCCCGCGACGATCTCCGCCGAGTGGGGCGCCGATCCCCTCGACGTGTCCAAGTCGATCTACACGGTGACGATGAACGGCGACACGCCGACGTACACCGCGCTCACCGGGCCGCT
>JBDHVD010000524.1:0-6276 GCA_039809525.1 Labilithrix sp.
AATGACCCGCCGTGGGCAGCTATGGAAAGTTTCGGGTACCGTCCTCTCCTTTCCCCAAGCTTTGCTTGGCGCACCACTCGTTCAATTGAACTGGTGAAACAACGCGCGCCGCGCCCCGCCCCGCCCCGCCGGGCGCGCGCCCCGCCACGCCCCGTCGGGCGCGCGCGAAGGAGGCACCGAGCAGCGGCCTCGGCCACCCCAAAAGTGGCCGGGCCATGGGGTCACGAGGGGCAAGTGCTCGACAATGCAGGAGGCGCGACTTGGTACGCGGAGTGCTGAACGAGGCGCGCATGAGCGAGCCGATCCAGAACGAGGTCGAACACGCGAGCGAACACGCGAGCGAAACTCCGATCCAAAACCAGATCGAGGACGAGGACGAGGACGACGGCATCGACGACGACGAGCTGTTCCGCCTGCTGTTCGTGTGCGAGCACGCGACGATGCGCGCGCTGTCGCGGGTGTCGCGCGAGGAGGAGTGGTCGCCGATCGAGGTCCTCGTGCTCCACATGTTCCGCCGCTCGACGTGCGCGCTCGGGCCCAAGGACATCGCGCGGAACCTGCACTGCTCGATGGCGTACGCCTCGAAGGTCGTGAACAAGCTGCGTGGGCAGGGCCTCGTCACGGACACGGGGGGCGCGTGGGGGCAGTACCTTTCGCTCGCCATCACGCAGGCGGGACGCGACCGGCTGCGCAGGGGCGCCGAGGAGCTGTCGGCCTTTGCGCGCGGGATCTTCGCCGGTCTGTCGACGAAGGAGCGGGCGGTGCTGCGACGCGTGCTCGGGCGGATCCACGCCAACGTCGATCCGAGGAGCGTCGACGACCGGTGCCGGGACTGGCTCTGACCGACCGGTTCAGGCGCCGCCGGGCAGGTTCGAGCGCTTGCCCGCGCTGAGCGTCTTCGCGAGGCGGAAGCCGAGGCCTCCGCCGCGCGAGAGGGCGTAGGCCGCGCCGCGCGACGCGGCGCGCGCCCACTTGTGATCGATGTTCCAGTTGCCCGATCGGATCATGAGGAGGGCCGACTCGCCGCGCTCGGTGTTCGGGGGCGGCTCGGAGAGCGCGTCGAGCTCGGCGCCGCTCTTCTCGCCGAAGACGTCGCCCATCCACTCGCGCATGCCGCCCGCCATGTCGCGGACGCCGTAGGGCGACTCGTCGGCCGCGAAGCTTCCGTTCGGCTCGGGCTGGGGGGCGAACGACCGCGAGTCCTGCATCTTGCAGAACGTCGGATCGAAGCGATCGCCCCACGGGTATGCGCGGCCGTCCACGCCGCGCGCGGCCTTCTCCCACTCGAGCTCGTAGGGCAGGCGCGCGCCGACGGTGCGGGCGAACGCGCGCGCATCGAACCAGTCGATCATGCAGACCGGGACGTTCCAGAAATGACCTTCGGCGCGCGGGAACATCCTGCGCGCCTCACCCTCGATGAGACCGTCGTTCGGCTGCCAGCGGCCGTCGAGCTTCTCGACGAGCAGGCCGCCGCCCGCCATCTGCGTGTCGCGCGGAAGGCGCCGCGCCGCCTCGTCGTCCGGCAGGCGATCGAGGAAGCGGCAGTAGTCGCGGAACGTGACCGGGAAGCGCGCGATGGCGAAGTCGGGGACGTCGATCTCCTGGCGTGGCAGCGCGTTGTACGCCTCCTCGTCGCCGCCGATGATCGCGATCCCGCTCGGGACGTAGACGAAACCCTCGCCGATCTCCTCGTCGGTGTAGAGCTGCAGCGTCCCGTCGTGATGGGAGCCGCGGCGCAGGAGCACCGGATAGCGGACGTCGCGGACGCCCGGCGCCTTGACCGTCAGGAGGTAGCTGCCCGGCTCGATCCGCGCCTCCTTGATCGGCGTTCGACCGAGGTAGCGTTCGTCGGCGGGGACGAGGACGCGATCGCGCTCGATGAAGCGCTGCGCGATGACGTGCGCCCCCGTGGGGTTCGTGCGGAGCGACAGGCACGCGTCCGCGCGGAGGATCGCGGTGTACTGGCCCTGGTCGTGCTCGGTGACGAGGGCCTCGTAGTAGACCTGCTCGGCGGCGGAGCGCTGCTGCTCGGCGGCGCGGGCGCGCGACCAGTACAGATCGGCGAGGCCCTTGTGCGCCTCCTCGCACTCGGCGTCGTAGCCGAGCGCCTTGGTGTAGAGCTCGATCGCCTCGGCGAGGACGAGCGCCGCTTCCTTCTCTGCGCGCTCGGCCTGTTCCTGCCGCTGCCAGCCGGGGCGCTTCCGGTCGACCGGCTCCCATCCCTTGATCGGCTCGAGGAGCACCTCCGCCTCCGCGGCGAGCCGCTTCTGATCGTCCTCGAGCTGCACGTAGCGCGCGACGGTGTCCCTCGCGCGCAGGCAGAGCGCCTGCGCCTCGGCGCGGCGCCGCTCGCGCTCCTTCGCTCCCTCGAGGAAGTCTTCGATCTGCTTGATGACCTCCTCGCAGGACGAAGGTCGCTCGCCGGGGTCCTTCGCCAGGAGCTGGAGGCAGAGGTCCTCGAGGAGGAGCGGCGTGCTCGGGGCGATGTCGCGCGGCCGCTGCGGGTCGCGCGTGCACGTCGCGAGGATCACCTCCGGCGTGATGCGGCCGGGGAAGGGCGGCTCGCCCGTGAGCATCTCGTAGAGCACGACGCCGAGCGCGAAGAGATCGATGCGATGATCGACCGTGTCCCAGTCGCCCTTGAGGACCTCCGGCGCCATGTACCCCGGCGTGCCCGCCGCGCCGGAGCCTTGCGGAGGCGGCACCGAGCCCTCGCTGTGGATCTGGAGGTTCGACTTGCCCTGGAGGAGCAGCGCGATGCCCCAGTCGGCGACGTACACCTCGCCGAAGTCTCCGAGGAGGATGTTCTCCGGCTTGATGTCGCGATGGACGACGCCGCGCGAGTGCGCGTACGCGAGCGCGCGGGTCACCTGGAGGAACACGTTGAGCAGGCGGACCATCGGCCACTGCTCGCGGAGCGCGGGGCGCGCGAGGACGTCGCGCAGGCTGCGCCGCTTGACGACCCGCATCGTGTAGTAGGGCTGCCCGTCGGGCGCCGCGCCGAGGTCGTAGACCGGGATGATGTTCGGGTGCTCGAGCTGCGCGGTGATGCGCGCCTCCTCGACGAAGCGCGACGCGGCCACCCAGTCGCCCGCCTTGCTCGACTGGAGCGTCTTCAGGGCGACGACGCGACGGATCTCGCGATCGAGCGCGGCGACGACGTCACCGACGCCGCCCGATCCGAGCGTCTCGCGGAGCGTGTAGCGCGGGCCGGCGATGCGCCCCGGCATGTCGTGCGCGATCGTGCTCGGCGGCGGGAGCGACATCGGCTCGCGTGCGTTCGGCGTCGCCACCGTGTCGGCCGAGCCGCGCTCGGTCGAGAGGGTCTGGAGCTTCTCCGTGTCGAGGATGCGTGCGAAGAGATCGTGCGCGTCGACCTTGTTGCCCTGGAGCGCCCAGCGGAGCGCGACCGCCCAGATGTCGTTCGGGCCGATCCAGCCGCGCGCCGCGGCCTCCATGGCGATCGCGTGGACGTCCTCGATCTTCATGCGTCGTCCGAAGCGTACACAAAACGCCTGCGCCCGCGCTCGGCGACGAGAGCGGGCGCGGCGAGGCAGAGCTCGAGGCTGCGCGCTACTGATCGGTGATCGGCTGGATCGCGACGGCCTCGCGCGTCGTGTCGTCGACGACGATGATCGCGGGGCAGTTGAACCGCGCCATGTTCGCGAGCGCGACGAGCCGCGACCGCGCGTTCGCCGCCGGGTTCGAGTCCTCGCGGACGGCCTGGCGCGTCCACGAATTCGCGAACCCGCGACACGCCGGGTGGATCGGCGACGGCGGGAGGATCGGGCTCGGCGGCAGCACGACCTTGGACGGCAGGTGCTGCGTCCGATCGGTGTGCTGGTAGTAGCCGTACGCGTTGCCGGGCGGATAGCTGACGAGATCGCCGACGATGAGCCCCGTGTCGACGTCGACGTCGGCGACGGTCACCGCCTCGACCTCGTCCTGCGCCGACGCGGAGTCCGCGACGGTCAGGATCCCGAGAACCGCAACGATCGAGAGAACCTTCCGCATCATCAGGGGCACGCCTCCGAGAAATCGGCCGAGTTACAAGTCTCGCATGCGTCGCCCGCTCGCGCCCTCGAACGGCCGTGTTTTCGCGGAAATCGGTGGGCGCTTGGCCGGGGTGATGCGCGCCGCGGCTCCGGTGTGTGCATGCGTCCTCCTGCGCGACGGGCCGTCGCGCCGCGAGAAAGTGCGTGAGATACTGGCCGCATGCGAAGCCCTCCCGGCCGCCCGTCCCTCGCGCCTCGTTCGGCGCGACCGACGCGGCCGACCCAGCTCGGGAGCTGGGAGGTCGTGGCGAAGATCGCCGGCGGGGGCATGGCGACCATCTACCTCGGCCGGCCGATCGAAGGCGCGGACACCGCCCCTCGAGCGGGCGCCCCGGGTTCCGTCGTCGCGCTGAAGGTGCTCAAGAACGAGCACCGTACCGACGACCGGGTCACGCGGCTGTTCATCGACGAGGCGACGCTCCTCGCGCGGCTCGTGCACCCGAACGTCGTGCGGACGCTCGAGGCCGGCGCCGACGAGGCGTTCGGGTGCCGCTACATCGCGATGGAGCTGATGCTCGGCGCGACGCTCGCCTCGGTGATCGACACGGCGGTGCAGCAGGACGCGCTCCTGCCTCACGAGGTCGTCGCGTGGATCGGCGCGCGCGTCGCCGACGCGCTGCACTACGCGCACGAGCTCACCGGCGACGACGGCAAGCCGCTCGCGATCATCCATCGCGACGTGAACCCGAAGAACATCTTCGTGACGTTCGACGGCAACGTGAAGCTGTTCGACTTCGGGATGGCGCGCTCGACCGGCGGCGTCGCGCTGAGCTCGCCCGGCATCGTCGCCGGCACGCTCCCGTACCTGTCGCCGGAGCAGGTGATGCAGCTGCCGCTCGACCGGCGCGCGGATCTCTTCGCGCTCGGCACGACGCTCTGGGAGCTGCTGACGGGCAAGCGCCTGTTCCGGCGCGACACCGATCACGAGACGGTGCGCGCGGTGCACGTCGGCAAGATCCCCGATCCGCGCACGCTCGTGCCGACGATCCCCGAGCCGCTCGCGCGGATCGTGATGCGCCTGCTCGAGCGAAACCGCGAGCACCGCTACCCCACCGGCGCCGCGCTCGCCGCCGACGTCGACGCGTTCCTCGCCACGCGCAAGCAGCCGACGTCCGCATCCGCCGTGCTCGCGACGACGATCGATCGCTTGTTCCCGGGCGAGCGAAAGCGGCAGAACGGCTGGCTCAAGCCGCGCATCAGCGCGTCGCTGCCTCCGCCGTCGCTGCGTCCGCCGCCGTCGTCGCGGAAGTGATGGAACGACGACGGGCGCGGCGACGAAGCTCGCGGCGAGCTCCGTTCGACCGCGCCCGCGTTCGTGCGTGACGCTGCCCCCGATCCGGGAGAGAGCCTCGATCAGCTCGCGGCCAGGCGAAGGATGAGCCCGATCACCATCTGCGCGCCGAAGCCAATCGCCGCGCCCTTCTTCGTCGCCGGTCCCTTCGCGATGATCATCACGAGGATGAGGCCGATGCAGCCGCCGAAGAAGCCTGCGAGCAGGCCGAGCGGGAGGCTACCCTCGACCGGCGGCGGCATGTTGTAGCCGGGGCCCTGCATCCCGAACTGCGGAGGCGAGTACATCCCCGGCGGGGGACCGCCCGGGTAACCGCCGCCCGGAGGGGGCGCACCGTAGCCGCCCGGCGGAGGTCCGCCGCCCGGTGGTCCGCCGTACCCGCCGCCACCCGGCGGAGGCCCGCCGTATCCACCGCCGCCACCGGGCGGAGGTCCACCGTATCCACCGCCACCCGGAGGAGGACCTCCGTAACCGCCGCCGCCAGGAGGCGGTCCGCCAGGGGGTCCAGGGGGCTGTCCGGGGTTCCAGTTTCCCATGTGTCTCTCTCCCTATCTGCGCGCGCGTTCGCTTGCGGACCACGAGCGTATCCGTGGTCTTCGGCGAATCACAAGGGTCGCCGTGATGACGGAATCAGAGGGAAATCGCGCCGCCGCAAGGCACGTTGACGATCTGCTCGCTCATGCCTGCGCGGATCTTGTGCGTTCCACACCCGACGACCACGTCACCGTTCACGACGCGCCGGTGCTGTCCGTCGACGACGACGACGACGAGCGGAGGCGGCACGTGCACGACGCCGGTGGTCGCGGCGGGCTTCGGAGGAGACGGGGCCGCGGCCGGCGCCGCAGCGGGCGGCGCGACCGGCGACGGCGCGGGCGCGGGCGCGGCGACGAGCGTCTTCGACGTCGGCGACGCGGCGGGCGCGGTGTGCGC
>JBDHVD010000525.1:0-6271 GCA_039809525.1 Labilithrix sp.
ACGAACGCGACGATGAGCATCGACCCGACGCCGGGCCCGAAGAAGCCGTCGTAGAAGCCGAGCCCGAACGCGATCGGTACGAGCGCGATCATCGCCCACGAGCGCGGCTCGCCGTGCGTCGGCTTGCGCGGCCAGGCGATGAACGCCGCGGCCATCATCAGGAGCACGAGGACGATCGGCTTCAGCGGCTCCGGCCGCACCATCAAGAGCACGCGCGCACCCGCGAGCGATCCGAGGAAGCCGAGCACGAACCCGAAGGGCGCACGCTTCCGATCGATGCCGCCTCGCGACCAGAACGACGCGAACGACGAGATCGCGCCGAACGACGCCTGGCCCTTGTTCGTGGCGAGCGCCACGGGCGCGGGGAGGCCGGCCGCGAGCAGCGCGGGGACGGTGACGAGCCCGCCGCCGCCCGCGATCGCGTCGACGAGGCCGGCACCGAACGCGGCGCAGGCGAGGAGCGCGACGACGAGCGGGGTGACCACGGTGGCCCGACTCTACTCGCCCAGGCTTGGATCCCGCGCGCCCCTGGTCGATCGTCCGGTCATCCCTAGATTTTCCGCGAAAATCGGGCCGCCCGGGCCGTGTAGGCAAAGGTATGCCGGTTGCAGGAGGCCGGCCATGCGCCTTCGCCGGCTCCTTCGCGATCTTCTCCTCGTCCTCGCCGTCCCCGCCGCGGGATGCGCCGTCCAGGGATGCGCCGCCGAGGACGGCGCGGCGACGTCCTCGGACGACGTCGTATCGCTGCCGCACACCGACTCGAAGAACCAGTCGATCGGCAACTGCTGGCTGTACGCGACCGCGAGCTGGGTCGAAGCGCTGCACAACTCGGCGACCGGCGAGGCGGAGAACCTCTCGGAGAGCTACTGGTCGTACTGGCACTGGTACCTCCAGATCCTCTGGAGCGCCGACGCGGCGCCGGGCACGCAGTACGCGGACCTGAAGGAGGTGCAGACCGGAGGCTTCTTCTGGGAGGCCTCGTACATCATGGAGCACTTCGGCGCGATGCGCGAAGGCGACTTCATCGCGGAGGAGGCGACGGCCACGACGTCGCGCCGCCAGTCGACCGCGCTCGCGGCGATCAACCGCTCGCTCCGCGAGGGCGCGCTGAAGGACCCGGCCGCGCGCCGCGACTACGCGCTCATCCGGCAGGAGATGGACGCCGCGTGGCAGCTCTCGCCCGAGGTCGTCGCGCGTCTCGACGAGGCGTTCGGACGGAACCTCGAGCGCTTCCCGGCCGGTCCGCACTCGGAGGCGGCGAAGGTGCTCACGCCGCAGAGCTTCCTCGTCACGTCGAGCGACGCGACCACGCACGAGAAGAAGAAGGTGCCGCTCCTCGACGTGCTGCCGGTGACGACCGAGGGCGCCGCCCCGCGCGCCCGCGCGTGGGAGGAGGTCTACTACCCCGCGAGCCCCGAGGAGCGGCGCGCGTTCCTCGCCCGCGCGCAGCGCGCGCTCCACGACGGCGTGCCCCCGCTGCTCACGTTCACCGTGGACTTCAACGCGATGCGCGGATCGACGTTCGCCGACATCCCGGCCTCGCCGGGCCGTCAGGGCGGGCACATGGTCGCGATGAGCGACTACGAGATCGAGAACGTCCCGGGCTTCGGCACGCTGAAGGCGGGCGTGAACGAGACGCGCCCCGACGCGCTCGAGGCGGCGCTCTCGCCCGAGGCGACGATCACCTTCCTGCGGGTGAAGAACTCGTGGGGACCGACGGGCGCGGGCGCGGAGTTCAGCGTCTCCGGCCACTACGACCTCTACCTGAAGTACCTGAACGGCCCGATCAAGAACTGCCTCCAGCCCGACGGGTCGACGAACCGGGACAACTGCCGCGACGAGACGCCGTTCACGTCGCTGGTGCTGCCTGCGGGATACTGAGCTCGTCGGCGGCCTTCGCCGGACGCAGCGCCGCGAGATCGAGCGGCGACACGACCACGCCGTCGCGCAGCAGGCCGAGCTCCGCGCGCACGGCGTGATACGGCACCGCCGGCTCGCCGTCGTCGGTCTTGCCGAAGAGGGCCTCCATCACCTCGGAGATCTTCACGCCGCCCTCGCCCGTGAGCGCGACGTCGACGAGCAGCGGGACGAGATCGCCCGCCACGCACGCGTCCTCGAGGAACGCCGTGGCGCGGGGATCGAGCGGAGCGATCCCGCGCAGGAACTTCTTCACGTCGATGCTCTTGGCGAGCCCGCGCTCGAAGCGGCGCACGACCTTCACGTCCGTCGAGGCGAGCACGCGCGCGATCTCCTCGTGGAGCCGCGCCTCGCCGCCGGCCGCGGCGAGCGCCCGGCGCGGGATGCCGACCGCGTAGCGCGCGTGATCGATGATCTTGGACACGCCGCGGTCCTCGGGACCGAGCGCCGCGCCGCCCTTCCACACGAGCCCCTCGGGGGAGGCCGCGGTCAGGTCGGCGGCGAGCGTCGCCGCGTCGACGTCAGCGGTGAGCTTCACGTCGAGCACCTCGCAGAGCGACGCGACGCCGAGCGAGAGCGCGGGCGAGAACGTCATGTCCGGCTTCGGGTGGAAGCCCGACGAGTAGAACAGCGGGACGTCGAGCCGGCGGAACGATCGCGGCAGCGCGCGGATGAGATCGAGGTGCGAGAGGAAGGCCATCGGACCGACCTTCGCGAACACGAAGCGCGTGCGGCGCGGCTCGCCCTGCACGAGGCGCGGCGGGGGCTTCCGCTTGATGCTCCCGTCCTCGCGGCGCTCGGGCGGCGGCGCGGGCGCCTTCGGCTGGACGACGCGCTTCGACTTCGCGCCGAGGCGCGAGAGGTACACGAGGCGCTGGCTGCGCATCGCCGACAGATCGCAGGCGATGCCGCAGTCGTAGCAGACGAGCTTCTTCGCATCGCCGTGCGCGTCGTCGAGGTTCGTGTGGTGCACGAACATGCCCGCGGCCTTGCCGCACGGCGGGCTGAGGCGGCTCTTGAGCGCCTTCCGGTACTCGCGGAGGAGGAAGCCCTCTTCGAGACCGACGTCGATGTGCTCCCACGGCAGCCGCGCGCTGACCGGGATCGTGCCGAGGTAGGCCGCCGGATCGACGCCCTCGGCCGCGAAGGCCTCCTCCCAGACGCGGATCTTCAGCTGGTCTTCCCACGAGTCGAAGCGCGCGCCGTTCTGGTACGCACGCAGGAGCACGCGGCCGATCTTGCGATCGCCGCGCGCGAACACGCCCTCGAGCCAGCTCGTGCGGCTGTCGTGCATGCGGAGGTCGACCCCCTTCGCCTGCTTCGCCTCGTCGGTGAGCCAGCCCTGCTTCTTCACCACCTCCTCGTGGCGATCCATCGCGCACCACTGGAACGGCGTGTGCGGCTTCGGCACGTGCGTCGAGACGCTGACCGTCACCTTCGGCGGGCCCGCGCCGCGCTCCTTGCGCACGCGCCTCCCGACCTCGCGCGCGCGCGCGCCGACCTTCACGATCTCGCGGACGTCGCTCTCCTCTTCCGTCGGGAGGCCGATGATGAAGTACAGCTTCATCGACTCCCAGTTGCGGGAGAAGATGCGCTCCGCGGTCACCATCAGCTGTTCTTCGGTGACGTTCTTGTTGATCACGTCGCGCATGCGCTGGCTGCCCGCCTCGGGGGCGAACGTCACGCCGGTCGCGCGCACGCTCTTGATGTCGTCGAGCACGCTCTCCTCGAGCCCATAGGCACGGAGCGAGGAGACGCCGAGCGACACGCGCTCGGGCGCGAGGCGCTCGGTGACCTTCTGGATCAGCGGCGCGATGCACGAGTAGTCCGCGGTCGAGAGCGAGGTCAGCGAGACCTCGTCGTAGCCCGACTGCTTCACCGCCTTCACCAGCGTGTCGACGATCTGATCGGGATCGCGCTCGCGGACCGGGCGATAGATCATGCCCGCCTGACAGAAGCGGCACCCCTCGGTGCAGCCGCGCGCGATCTCGATCGACATGCGATCGAAGATGGCCTCCGGTCCGCCGACCGGCCCGTCGTGGGGGAACGGATACTTGTTGAGATCGTCGACGATGCTGCGCTTCACCGGAAGCGCGAGCCCGGGCTCGAGCGGGCGATCGACGACCTCGAAGCCAGTGTCCGGATCGACCGCGACGGCGTAGAGCGACGGCACGTAGACGCCGGGCAGCTTCGCGATCGCGACGAGGCGATCGCGGCGCGACACGCCCTCGGCGCGGAGCTTCGTCCAGAGCAGGGCGACCTCGGGCGCGCGCTCCTCGCCGTCGCCGATGACGACCGCGTCGAGGACCTCGGCGAGCGGCTCGGGGTGCGTGGCGCTCGGGCCGCCGGCGATGACGAGGGGGTCGCCGTCGCCGCGGTCCTTCGAGAGCAGCGGGATGCCGCCGAGCTCGAGCATGGTGAGCACGTTCGTATAGGTGAGCTCGAACTGGAGCGAGAAGCCGACGACGTCGAAGTCGCGGAGCGGGCGCGCGCTGTCGTTGCTGACGAGCGGGATGCCGCGGGTGCGCAGCTCCTTCTCCATGTCGATCCACGGCACGTACGCGCGCTCGGCGAGCGTGCGCGGGTCGTCGTTCAGGACCTTGTAGAGGATCTTGAAGCCGAGATGGCTCATCCCGATGTCGTAGACGTCGGGGAACGCGAGGCAGACGCGGGCGTCGACCTTCGACCAGTCCTTCCGGACCGCGCCGAACTCACCGCCGAGGTAACGGGCGGGCTTCTCGACGCGGTGAACGAAGTCCGCGTACGGATGAGGCTCGGTGCGGGTCGGCTCGGTCATGGGAACCGCAGGTCTTTATGCGGATCCCGCCCGAAGGCAAGCTCCCGGTCAGGGGAGCGGCGCCGCCGGGTAGACCCCGAGCGGCCGGGCGCAGCGGCCGCCGGTGCGGCCGTACTTCGTGAGGAGGAGGAAGTTGTAGCTCGCGTACCCGACCATCTGGGGCTGGACGTAGTGCGACGTCTCGAAGCTCGCGTTGCGCGTCCAGCGCCGGCGGGTGGCGCCGTTCGCCGTCGCGGTGATCTCCATCACGTTGCCGAGGAGATCGCGGTGGCCGTACTTGCCGGCGCCCATCGGGTAGCGCCCGGGCGGCGCCACGGCGATGCTCTGGTCGTTCGCCGCGTCGATGTTGGTCTCCGCGGTGAGGACCTTCTCTCCGCGTCCCTGGAGCGGCGCGATGTAGTCGAGGATCTGGCTGCCGTAGTAGTTCCAGCTCATGTTCGCGCGCTGGAGCCGGAGGAGCAGATCGGCCTTCTGCTGCGCGGTGAGGTTGGGGTTGTACGTGCTGTACTGCGGGATGTTCGGGTCGCCGCTCGCCGGCGGCGTATAGCCGTAGCTCGACAGCGGAGAGACCGTCGACGAGCCGAGATCGGAGAAGCCGATCGGGCGCGACGCGGCGTCCGAGCCCCACGGGTAGGTCCGGCCGATGCTGCCGTTGCCCCCGAAGGCCGCGTTGTACTCGTCCCAGGTCTCGAGGCGCCCGCCGTCCCACGCGCAGAACGCCGCGAGGATGTAGTACGTCGTGCAGGTCATCGCCTTCTCGTCGGCGCGGTCCTTCGACACGACCATGACGCTCTCGCCCTGCCCGGTCGCCGCGTTCTCGGCCGCGCTCGTCCAGTACGTGCGCGTCGAGTAGCCGCCGGGCTGCACGTAGCAGCCGTAGCCGTTGTCGCCGCCGGGCTCGTTGTTGTAGCGGAACCCGCTCACCTGGTTCAGCGCGCCGTAGTTGCAGGGAACGGCCGGATCGCCGGGCGCGGTGCCGTCCGGGTAACAGAGGTCCGCGCTGTCGGCCTGCGTCCAGCCCGCCGGCAGGTACGGGTCCATCGACACGGGCAGCTGATCGGGCGCGAGGACGTTCGCGCGATTGGCCTGCACCCAGCCCTTCACGTTGCCGTTCACCGCCGTCAGGAACTTGCGGATGCGGCCCGCGCTGATCTGGTACTTGTCGAGACGGAACGCGGCCGCGTTGCTGTAGCCGTCGGCGTTGTAGACCGGGACCTCCTCGCTCGCGCAGCAGTCCTCGTTCTGGTTCGCCGGCGACGTCGCGTCGCCCGTACCGCACGTCGTGCCGCCGTGCTGCGCGGTGCAGCTCCGGGCGAAGGCGCACTGCTTCTTGTGGTTGCAGCCGCCGCTCTTGCAGTCGCTGTCCACGTCGCACGCCTTCGGCGCATCGCATCGCGCAGCGTTCGTCGGCGCGCCGCCTCCGCAGTCCACGTCGGTCTCGCTGCCGTTCTTGAGACCGTCGTCGGCGGCCGGCGGCTTGCACTTCTTCGCCGTGGTGTCGCAGAGGACGTTGTCGCAATCGCCGGTCGCGTTGCAGCCGTCTCCCGGCGCGCACTT
>JBDHVD010000526.1:0-6259 GCA_039809525.1 Labilithrix sp.
GTGGGAGGGCCGACGGCCGTCAGTGCTTCGCGACGGTCGCGCGCTTCGGCGCGCCGAGCAGGCGGAGCGCCTTGCACAGCTCCGCCTCCTTGCACGGACCGACGCTGCCGCCGTGCGAAGGCCACGCGACGTCGTCGCGCATCGCGGCTCCGTCGCGGAGATCGGGGCCCCGCCACGGCGGAGCGGAGTGCGCGAGCTTCGCCTCGCGATCCTGCGGATCGCCGTCGGGCGTGGTGAAGGGGAAGCGGATCTGCGGCGCGAGCCCGATGCGCTGCACGGGTGAACCGTCGGGCAGCGCATAGACGAGCGTGGTCAGGCGGAGCACGCCGGTGTGCGCGTCGTCGTCGACGTACTCCTGGGCGCAGCCCTTGCCGAACGTGGTCGTACCGATGCTCGGGCCGCGGCGGTACGAGGCGAGCGCGCCGGCGATCATCTCCGCGGCGCTCGCGGTCGTGCCGTCGACGAGCGTCGCCACGGGGCCGGTCCAGCGCTCGCGATCGCGCGGGATGGGCGCGCGATCGACCTCGACGGTGCCGTCGCGCCGCTTCATGGCGAACAGCGGCGCGCCGGGGAGGAACAGCGACAGCGCCCCGAGCGCGCCGTCGGTGGAGCCGCCGCCGTTGCCGCGCAGATCGAGCACCACGCCGGTGAGCTTGCGCGGACCCCGATCGCGATGCTCGAGGAGCGCCTGCGCGAGCTCCTCGCCCAGGTCGTCGCGCACGTCCTTGACCGCGACGACGAGCACGTCGCCGTCGCCGAACGCGATCCGCTCGAGCGGGATCGACGGCCCGGGATGCGCGACGACGGCGGGCTCCTCCGTCTTGCCGAGCTCGACGGTGGTGATCGTCCCGCCGCGGAGGACGACGGCCGAGAGCGGCGCCTTCGAGTCGCTCGACGCGAAGCCGAGCTGATCGATCTGCTCGAGCGGCAGGCCGGCGGTGGCGACCTGCGCGACCGAGAGCACGACGTCGTCGATCGCGAGCGGCGGCGCCGGCGCCTCGGTGATGCGCACGCCCACGGCGGTCGGGACGACGTGGCCCCAGAGGCGCGACGGCGGCCGCGACGCGAGATCGACCTCGTAGATGCGGGACTCCTCGTCGAACGGCGCCCACTCGCCGTGCGGATCGACGAGCGGCACGTACGCGCGCACCGCGGACGCGAGCACGACGCGCGACCATCCGCTCCGGTCGAGCGAGGGGAAGAACCGGCGCCGCGCCTCGTCGGCGTACGTCTTTCCGAGCTCGGCGTGCGCGGCCTCGAACGCGCCCGCGCGCCGGCCGAGCTCCTCTGCGGTCTCGCGCGCGATGCCCGTCGGCGGGATGGGGTCGAGGGCGGCCGACCGAGGGTCGATGCTCGTGCCCGATCGGCGCCCGCGATCGAACGCATCGCGCAGATCGTCCACCCAGGCCTCGAGGACCGCGGCCGGCGCATTCGCCGAGACGCACCCGCGCTGGCGGCGTCCCTCGATGTCCGCGATGAGATCGGGCGCGACCTTGGTCAGCGCGCGCGTGGTCGGTGCGTCCTTCGCGAGGCTGAGCAGGCCGTGGGGATCGAGCCAGTCGGCGGCCGACGACGCGAACGGCCCGCCCTGCACCGGCTCGGGCGTGTACGCGAGGCCCGCGCGCACTTGCTCGATGATCGTGCGCGCCTCCTCGCACGAGAGCGACGTCGGCTCGCCCGACGGGATGCGGAAGACGTACGAGCGCTCGTCGTCGTGACCGTCGTCGTTCGGATCGATCTTCGGCGCCGCCGGCGGGGCGGCGACCGCGGACGCGACGGGCGGCGCAGGCGACGGGGCGGGCGGACGAGTGGCCGCCCACCCGAGGAGGGCGAGGGGCACTGCTGCCGCGAGCGAATAGCCGACCTTGCGCATTCCCCGGACGAAGAAGCGTAGCAGGGGCCCTCGCGGCAGCGCGAAATTCAGGAGTGACTATGCGCCGCTATGCCACCAGCTCGGCGAGCTCCGAGAGCTCGCCCCGAAGCTTCTGCCGTGCACGCTCTTCGAGCTGGCGAACGCGCTCCTTGCTCACGCCCAGCCGATCGCCGAGCTCCTGGAGCGTCGGCGGATCCTCGGTCATGAACCGCTCGCGCACGATCATGCGCTCGCGCTCGTCGAGATGGGCCACCGCGTCGTGGACCGCCGCGCTCGCGCGCTCGGAGGCCTCCTGGCGAGCGGCGGTGTCCTCGGGCGAGGGCCCCGCGCCGGCGAGGCGCTCGAGCGCGGGCGGGAGGTCGCCGACCGTCGCGTCGAGGCTGATCTCGCGGCCGGAGATCAGCGGAAGGAGCATCTTCACGCGCTCCTCGCTCAGGCCGGACGCGGCGGCGAGCGAAGCGGGATCGGAGTTCTTCGTCTTGCGATAGGTGCGGAGCGCGCGCCGCTCCCCCTTCGTCGTGCCGAGGCGCACGACGCGGAACGCGCGCACGACGAACTCGCGGATCTCGGCGCGGATCCAGTACGCGGCGTACGTCGCGAGCCGGCAGTCGCGCCCGGGGTCGAACTTCTGCGCCGCGCGCAGCAGCCCCACGTTCCCTTGCTGGATGATGTCCTCGAGCGGTACGCCCCAGCGCCGGTACTCGAGCGCGATCGAGACGACGAACGGGAGGCACGCCTCGACGATCCGCTCGCCGGCGCGCTTGTCGCCCGCCTTCCAGCGCGATGCCAGATCACGCTCGGCATCGCGATCGAGCGTCTCCACGCCCGAAAGGCTCTCGCGATAAGCACGCAAGGATCCACCCTCGAAGGTCACGGACCTCGAGCCCATGGCTGTCCTCCTCACGGGCCCCGCGCATGGTGCAACGGTTCGGCCCGCGCCCGCCTGCCTGCAGGGGGAGTGCCAGCCGCATGCCTTGCGATTTCCTGCGGATCTTGCGCGGCCGATGGTTACGTCCGCGCAACGCCGTCCGCGGCCGCCGAAATCGGCCGCAACGATTTCGCGATCGCGTCAGCGCTTCAGGTCGATCACGAGGCCTTCTCGTGCGGCCTCGCTGTTCGAATAGAGCTCGCGCGCGCGACGCTCCTTCTCCGCGACCTCGGCATCCGTCTGCATGGGATCGTGGTGGTAGAGAACGAGCTTCGACACGCCCGCGGCCTTCGCCAGCTTCGCCGCCTCGTCGAAGGTGCTGTGCCCCCAGCCGACCTTCGGTCCGCCGCGACCGGCCTTGCCCGCATATTCTTCCGGCGTGTACTGCGAGTCGTAGATGAGGACGTCGGCGCCCTCGGAGAGCTTCTTCAGCTTCGTGTCGATCTCCGGACCGTGCTCGGTGTCCGTCGCGTAGACCACCGTCTGGCCGTCGTGCTCGACGCGATAGGCCCACACTCCGTTCGGATGGTTGCCCGGCGCCGCGGTGATCCTCGCGCCGTCGACCTCCACGACCTTCGACTCGTTGATGTCGTGGAAGACCATCTTCGCGCCCATGTCCGTCAGGTGGACCGGGAAGTTCGGATGGTCCATCTGCCCGGCGAGCGTCTCCTCGAGCGTGCGCGAGACGTTGTTGCCGCCGTACAGATGGATGGTGTTGCCCGGCACGAACGCGGGATCGAAGAAGGGGAAGCCCTGGATGTGATCCCAGTGGACGTGGCTGAAGAACAGATGCGCCGTGAAGGGCATCCGCTGGATGAGCTGCTTGCCGAGCAGACGGAGCCCCGTGCCGCCGTCGAAGACGAGGAGCGCGTTGCCCGCGCGGACCTCGACGCAGCTCGTGTTCCCGCCGACCCCGACCGTGTCCGGCCCGGGCGTAGGAATGCTTCCACGGACGCCCCAAAAGGTGATGCGCATCGCCCTCCGCCTGAAGCATGAGAATGCGGCCCTCCCGCCAGGGGCGTCAAGCGCCCCTTTCGGCTATGTAAGGGCTCTCTTGTCTGGGACCGCTGGCACGTCTGGCAAGCGCCCGGGGCCCCGCTCCGCCATCTGCGTGCTCGGCTGCCGGCCGGGCAGCGGCGCGTTCGTGCGCAGGGCCCGGGCGGCGCGTGATGCCTGGCTCTCCGCCCGCGAGGCGTCTCCCTCCTTGATCGTCGCGTGCGGAGGGCGCGCCTGGAACGGGCGCGTCGAGGCCGACGAGCTCGCCCGGCTCCTCGCCGAGGGCGACGTCCCTCGATCGGCGATCGTCCGGGAGCGGTGCTCGCTCGACACCCGTGAGAACGCACGGTTTGCGTCGGAGATGCTCCGCCGCCGGGGGATCGAGGACGTCGTCGTCGTCACGTGCAGCTGGCATCTTCCCCGCGCCCTGCGTCTGTTCCGTGATGCGGGGCTGCGCGCGACGGGCTTCGGGGTGGATCCGCCGGACGCATCGCTGTTCGCGCGCGTCTACTGGGCGGCGCGCGAGAAGGTCTCGACGTGGAAGGACGGGCGCCGGAGGATGCGTCCCGCGTGAAGCGCGTCGTGCTGCTCGCGGTGCTGCTCGGCGCATGCGGCCGTGGCGGTGGGAGCATCCCCGGCGACGCGTCGATCGCGGACGCCGGCGCGGCCTCGTCGTTCGATCCGGTCGCGATCGCGCGCGCCGAGGACCTGCGCCACGCGAAGGATGTCCCGGCCGGCGCCTCGACGAGCCACGATCCCCTCGCGCGGCGCCGCGCGGCGCGGGCCTTCGCGCGCATCGCCGACGGGGCGAGCCTCGAGCCGCTGCGCGCGCTCCTCGCCGACGAGGATCGCGAGACGGTCGCGTGGGCGGCTTACGGGCTCGGCTACGCGTGCAAGGGACAGGAGGACGCGAACGTGCGCGCGCTCGCGGCGCGCATCGCGAGCCTGCCCGAGGGCGGCGACCCTCCGCGCGCACGCGGCGTCGCCGAGCTCGATCCGCGCCTGGCGATCACGCGGGCGATCGGGCGATGCGGAGGGCCGCTCGCCGAGCAGGTGCTCGTCGGGATGGCGAAGGCACGCCGTCCGTCCGAGGAGGCGGCGGTGATCGGGCTCGGCGATCTCGCGGTACGGAAGAAGTCGCTCGGCGTCGAGGCGATGACCGTGCTCGTCGAGGCGGCCGGGCGCAAGGACGCGCCGCTCGACGCGGCGTTCTACGCGCTGTCGCGCTCCGATCCCGGCGACGCGTTCGGCAAGCGCGTCGTCGACGTCGCGCGCACCGCGCTCGCGAGGCCGGGGGATGCGCGCATCCTCGCGATCAAGACGCTCGCGCGGGCGAAGGACGCGGCGAAGCCGTCGGCCGCCGATCTGCTCCGCGTCGTCACCGACGGCAAGGCGTTCACCGCGGCCGAGCGTGCGGAGGCGGCGCGAGGGCTGGGATCGCTCGGAGAGCCCGGCCGCGCCGCGGCCGCCGACGCCCTCGCGCTGCTCACGCCGGACAAGGACGCGGTGGCGATCGCGGCGCTCGTCGGCCCGGAGTTTCATGTGCTGTACACGCTCATCGGCGCGGTCGGCGATCCCGTGCCGAAGAAGGCGGAGCCCGCGCTCGCCGCGCTGAGCATCATGACCGCGCCCTCCGAGCCCCGGCCCGCGCTCGCGCGGAGGCTCGCGGAGCTGCGCTGCGGTGCGGCCCTCGCGCTGGCGCGCGGCGCGTACGACGCCGACGTCCTCCAGAAGTGCGCCGCGCCTTCGTCGGAGGCCTCCGAGCGCGCGCGGCTCGCTGCGCTGGTGAAGCGGACGTTCACCGGCGAGCGCAAGGCGGCCTTCCGCGCGTTCGCCAGGAGCGAGCACGTGCGCGTGCGTGAGCTCGCGATCGAGGCGATCGGCTCGCATCCGGAGCTCGGCGACGCGGCGGTGCCGCTCCTCGCCGAGGCGCTCGGCTCGAAGCACGGCGGCCTCGTCGCGACCGCGGCGGAGGTGCTCCACGCGCATCCGGAGCGCGCGCTCGTCCTCGCCGAGAGCGAGAGGAAGGCGGCCCTCGACCCGAAGGCCCCGCCGCCGAGCACGAGCCCCGCGCAAGAAATCGCGGCGCCGATCAAGCAGGCGCTCGTCGCGGCGATCAACGCGAAGCGGCCCGAGTCGCAGTTCGAGACGCGCATCGCGCTGATCGAGGCGGCGGCGGCGGTGCACCTCCCGCAGGCGAAGCACGTGGCGACGCTCGCGTGCAACGACGCGAACCCCGTCGTCCGCGAGCGCGCCCTCAAGGCCCTGCGCTCGCTCGGCGAGAACGTCACCGCGTGCGATGCGCCCGATCGCGAGGCGCAGCCGGCGCCGGAGCTCGGCGCGGCCGCGAGCAAGCCGATGCGCGTGACGTTCGTCACCGATGCGGGCGAGGTGGCCATCGTCCTCGAGCCCGAGCTGTCGCCGATCACCGCGACCCGCATCGCGTCGCTCGTCCGCTCGGG
>JBDHVD010000527.1:0-6254 GCA_039809525.1 Labilithrix sp.
CGGTGGTCACCGTGTCGGCGCCGTTCCACGGGACGCCGATCGCGCGCAACCTCGCGTGGGCGGATGAGGCGCTGCTCGTTCCCCTGCATCTGCTGAGCATCCTCACGTCCCGCGATCAGCTCCGCCTGACCGGTCGCGCCGCGCTCGCGCTGCTCGGGTTGCGCGAGCTCGTCCTCGGAATGCCCGCGAGTCAGGACCGCGTCATCCCGGCGTTCCTGATCGGCGTCGACGAGGCGACGGCCGACCAGGTGCGCCGGTTCCTGAAGCGGGTCGTGAACGATACCGGCGCGCTCGACGACCTGCCGCCCGAGCGCATGCGCGCGAGCGAAGCCGACCTCGCCGCCACCGATCACCCGGCGCTCGCGAGCTTCGTGTCGGTCGCGCCCCGGCCGGCGCGCGGTCTCCTCCGGCGGTTCCACCCGCTCGACGCGCCGTCGCGACGGATCCTCTACGCGCTGGCGCATCGCATGGCGACGCCCGAGCCGCGCGACGCGATCCCGCCGCTGCCGCTCGGGCCATGGATCGGGGGAAGACCGCGCTGGTTCGCGGAGGAGGGCGCGAACGACGGCGTCGTGCCGGCCGGTTCGCAGACCGTCGGCCGCCTCGCCGCGGGGATCGTGCACGGCGACCATCTCGACGTCGTCGGTCACTTCGACGCGGAGGGTGGCAGCGGGACGTTCTTCAAGTCCGGCGCCGGCTTCGACCGCGAGCGCTTCGCGGCGCTGTGGCGAGCGGTGGCCGCCCGGATACGGACGGGCGCGCGCGCCGATCTACGGTGACGTGCACGCGCCGGCGAGCCGCTCCGCCGACGCGGCATCCTCGGGCTGCGTGGCGCGGACGAGATCGGCGTACTCCGCGTAGGCACGTCGCGCCGCCACGCAGCGTCCGGCCATGTCGAGCCAGTGCGCGCGTCCGTAGACGGCGAGCGCGCGCGCGCGATCGTCGACGGTGGCGAAGGCGCGCGCCGCCTCGTCGTACGCGGCGATCGCTTCGTCGGTGTGACCGCGCTCGGCGAGCGAGACCGCGCGCTCGTACGCGCGCCATCCGTCGTCGCGCCATCGCTCGATCTCCGCGCCCTTCGGGGCGGTGCACGCCTCCGCATTGCGAAGGGCCATGTCGGCGGCGCGAGCGTCGGTCCCGCGCACGAAGTCGGCGTACTCGGCGTACGCCTTCGTCGCCTCGTCGCAGCGTCCGACGTCGGTGAGCACGCGCGCGCGCCCGTAGATCGCGATCGCCTTTCCCCGGCGATCGAGCCCCTCGAAGCCTGCCTCCGCGGCGCGGAACGCATCGATCGCCTGGTCGACCCGCCCCCGCTCGGAGAGCGCGGCCGCGCGAGCGTAGCGCGCCCAGGCGTCCTCCAGGTCCTTGCGGACGGGCGCGCTGGTGGTCTCGACGGTGCCGACCTTCGGCGCTCGCGACGCGCAGCCGGCGAGCGCCAGCCCGCCGAGCGCGATGACGACGGTTGCGTTCCGGATCATGACGCTGCCTCCCCCTCGCGCTCGAGGCTGCACGCGCGGTGCCAGCGGCACGTCGGATGCTCGCTCGTTCCGCATGCTCGCTCGTCACGGCCGCGCCTGGCTCCTCGCTGGGATCGCGGGCGCCTGCGCCTGCGCTCGAGGCGAGCCGGCGGGGTTCTCCGGCTTCGTCGACGCGCCCGTCTCGAGCGTCGCGGCGCAGATCCCCGGACGGGTCGTGTCGATCGCGCCGCGCGAGGGCGACCGCGTGCTCGAGGACGACGTCCTCGCGGAGCTCGACTCGGCGTCGTACGAGGCCCAGGTCGCGCAGGCCGAGGCGAACGTCGTGCGCGCGCAGCAGGACCTGAAGCAAGCGGAGGCGAGCCTGACGGCGGCGCTCCCCACGGTGACCGGCGCCGCCGCGGACATCGCACGCGCGCGGGCGACGCGCGATCAGACCGACGCCGACTTCGATCGGCTGCAGAAGCTCTACGACGCCGGCGCGATCTCTCCGTCCGAGCTCGACGCCGCGCGCGCACGGGCGCTCGAGGCGCGCGCCGCGTACGACGCCGCGATCGCGTCGAAGTCGTCGACGCGCGGACGCGTCGGGGTCGCCTCGGCCGGCGTGGACGACGCGCGCGCGGGACTCGCGGTGAGCGAGGCGGCGCTCGAGGTGGCCCGCGCGCAGCTCGCGCAGACGCGGATCACGAGCCCGTTCGACGGCATCGTCGTCTCGCGCAACCTCGAAGAAGGGGAGTGGGCGGCGCCGGGGACGCCGATCGTCACCATCGAGGACACGACGCGTCCGTGGGTCCGCCTCGACGTCGCGGAGACCACCTTCCGCACGCTGCACCTCGATCAGGTCGCCGACATCCGGGTGGTGGCGCTGCCCGGGCGCACCTTCCACGGACGCGTCGCGCAGATCGGCGCCGAGGGAGACTTCGCGCTCGATCGCGACGTGAAGCGCGGGCGCCCCGACATCCGCACGTTCCTGGTGCGCGTCGCGTTCGACGAGCCGCCGCCGGAGGTGCGCCCGGGGATGACCGCCGAGGTGCGGCTCGGATCGGAGACACGCCCGCCCCGCCGTCCGGAGGCACGCCGATGACCGCCGTCGATCCCGCCATCGAGGCGCATCACCTGACGAAGCGGTTCGGCGCGACCACCGCGGTCGACGACGTCGACCTCGCGGTCCGTGCCGGCGAGCTGTTCGGTCTGCTCGGCCCGAACGGCGCGGGGAAGACCACGGTGGTGCGGATGCTCACCGGGCTCGTCCCGATCACGTCCGGCACGGCGAAGGTGGCGGGCATCGACGTGGCGCGCGATCCCGACGGCGTCCGCCGCGCGCTCGGGGTGGTGCCGCAGGCGCTGACGTCCGATCTCGATCTCACCGGCTACGAGAACATGGACATCCACGCGCGCTACTTCGGCGTCGATCGTGCGACGAGGCGCGCGCGCATCGAGGTGCTGCTCCGGCGCGTGGGCCTCTGGGATCGCCGGAAGAGCCTGGTGAAGACCTACTCCGGCGGGATGCGGCGACGGCTCGAGATCGCCCGCGGTCTCATCCACAAGCCGCGGGTGCTGTTCCTCGACGAGCCGACCATCGGCCTCGATCCGCAGAGCCGGCGCGTGATCTGGGACCTGCTCCGCGATCTCCGCCGCGGCGACGAGCTGACGATCTCGCTGACCACCCACTACCTCGACGAGGCCGACGCGCTGTGCGACCGCGTCGCGATCATCGACCGAGGCCGCGTGATCGCCCTCGGCACCCCCGCGGAGCTGAAGTCGAAGGTGCCCGGCAGCGACACGATCACGCTCGTCCTCCCGCATGCGGTCTCCGATGGGGTGGTGCGCGAGGTCGAGGCGATGCCGGGGGTGCGCGAGGTGCGCCGGTCCGACGAGGGGCTCGTGGTCCGCGCGGACGACGGCGGCGAGCTCCTCCCGCGGCTGCTCGACGGGCTCCGCCGGCGCGAGGTCACCGTCGCCTCCGTCTCGCTCGCCCGGGTCACGCTCGAGGACACGTTCATCTACTTCACCGGACGGTCGCTGCGCGAAGAGGCGCCGCTCCGCCGTCCGCCGCCGCCGCCGAGGTTCTGATGGGGAAGCTCTGGGCCGTCATGGTCCGCGATCTGCTGCGGATGATCCGCAACCCGGTCACGCTCCTCGGATCGGTCGTCCTGCCGCTCGCGTACCTGCTCATCCTCGGCAACTCGCTGCTCGGCCCGATCAAGGGCCTGCCGGTCGCCGTGGTGGCGCTCGACGACGGTCCGGAGACGAGGCAGCTCGTGGGCGCGCTGCAGGCGGTGGCGAACGGGCCGCGGACGATGGTCCTCGAGCGGGTCGACGACGCCGCGGCGGGGATGCGCGCGCTCAGGCAGGGCGAGCTCTCCGGCGTCATCGTGGTGCCGCCTCGCTTCTCGGCCGACGTCGAGCGCGGGATGAAGGCGACGGTCGGCGTGTTCGTCGACAACGTCGATGCCTCGTCGGCGCGCGCGATCGAGGCGGCGGTCGAGGGGGCGCTCCCCGCCGCGCGCCAGCCGCTCGTGCGCTACGAGCTCCATCTCGGCACGCCGGAGGTGAGGGCGGAGGAGGTCTACCCGCGCGTCGACTACGACGCGTCCCTCGTCCCCGGCGTCATCGTGATGTCGATCTTCATGGGGAGCATGATCGCCGGCGCGTTCAACCTGGTGATGGATCGCTTCCTCGGCGTGCACGAGGCGTACCTCTCGACGCCCCTCCGCCGCG
Source organism: Labilithrix sp. (assembly GCA_039809525.1). GTDB lineage: Bacteria > Myxococcota_A > Polyangia > Polyangiales > Polyangiaceae > Labilithrix. The sequence continues at coordinate 4,197 of JBDHVD010000527.1, forward strand.
TCCACATCAACCTCGGCCTCCTCCTGAGCGGCACCGCGGTGACGTTCGTGTCGAGCGGGCTCGTCCTCCTCCTCGGCCTGCTGCTCACGGGCGCGCGGATCCACGGCGGCCTCGCCGGCGTCGTGCTCACGCTGGTGATCCTCTTCGTCGGCGCGCTCGGGATGCTCGCGATGTCGATGACCCTCCTCGGACGAGCGAACCATCCGCGCGTCGTCGGGTTCATGAGCGGCTTCCTCAACATCATCCTCTTCTTCCCCAGCGGCGCGCTGTACCCGGTGCACAGCTTCCCGCCGTGGCTGCGCGCGTTCGCCCGCGTCAACCCGGAGACGCATGCGGTCGCGGCGCTCAAGGTCATCCTCTTCCGCGGAGGCGACCTCGCGGCCGCGAGCGGACACGTGCTCTTCCTCGGCGGCTTCACCGCGGTGATGCTCCTCGTGTCGACGCTCGCGATGAAGCGGACGCTCTGACGAGCTCGTTCGCCCACGGGTGGCAGGCGGCATGCAAGCCTCGCCTTGGAGGTGCTCCCATGCGGATCGATCGACGTACGGCTCTCGGGTTCGTGCTCGTGGCGACCTTGCTCCCGGGCGCGGCGTTCGCCCTCGAGCGCGACGAGCGCGGCTGGTACACGACCGGCAACGGCGTCCGGAAGAAGAAGGTCGGGCCGTTCTCGGCCGAGGTCTATTCGATCACGCACTTCATGCGTGAGCTTCCGCCGTCGCGCTCGAAGGCGGCGGTGATCGCGGCGGAGACGGACAAGGCGTTCGTCTGGCAGACGCTCCGCGACCTCGACGCCTCCCAGATCACGAACGCGCTCCGGGACGCCTACGCGATGAACGGCTACGGCGACCGGCCGAAGATCGACGCGTTCCTCGCGGCGTTCACCAAGAAGGAGCCGAAGGGGACGAAGGTCCAGATCACGTACGCGGCCGGCCCGAAGACGACCACGCTCAAGGTCTCGAACGACGGCACCGCGACGATCCCCGGCAGCGACTTCATGCGCGCGACGTGGAGCATCTGGTTCGGGAAGATCGATCAGCCGAGCCTCGGCGACGACCTGATCAAGAACATCCCGGCGACGGCGGGCGCGTGACCGTCGGTGGCACCGGTCATGCATCCAGTTCCAGCGAAAGGGACGTCATGACCCCCATTGCAGATGGAGAAGAGCTCGTCGACGAGACGCTCGAGGACTCGTTCCCCGCGAGTGATCCGCCGTTCTGGACGCTCGGTGTGAGCAAGGACCGGGAAGAGCCGCCGCCTCGGAGCGAGAAGAAGGCCGGGACGCGCCCCGCGGAGCCCGAACGGCACGACCCGCACGTGGGCACGTCGAACCCGGATCGGTCGACGTGGGACTTCGACCGGCCGTACCTCGGTCCGCCGGAGCAAGGCCAGCCGCGGCTCGGCGACGGGCCTCCGCATCATCATCATTCGCGCTAGCGACGGTCGCGCTAGAGGCGGCGCGCGAGCTCTTCGCTCTTCGACCAGAGCCGCTCGGCGAGCGCGTCGTCCTGCGCGAGGCGGCTCGGACGTGCGACGTTGCAGTCGGCGAAGTACTCGCCCGACACCGTCGCGACCCGCGGATGCGTGGCGACGTAGCACTGGGTGGCGGCGCCCTGCGGGATGGTCTTGAGGACGAGCGGCGCACCGACGACGTAGCCGATCTGGATCGCGACGCCCATGTGCCGGCCGAGGTTCGTCTTGATCATCCCGGGGTGCACGGCGTTCGCCGTCCGGCGGCTCCCCGCGAAGCGCTTCGCCAGCGATCGCGCGAAGAGGATGTTCGCCAGCTTCGACTGACCGTACGCGGCCCAGCCGTGGTAGCCGCGCGAGGCGTCGAGATTGTCGAAGCGGATGCCCCCGCGCGGCGCCCCGCGGTGGGCGCTGCTCGAGAGGACGACCACGCGACCGTCGTCGGCGAGCCGGTCGAGCAGCCCGGTGACCAGCATGAAGTGCCCGAGGTGATTGGTCAGGAACTGCAGCTCGAGGCCGTGCTTCACGTGCCGCTCGGGGAGCGCCATGATCCCGGCGTTGCAGACGATCGCGTCGAGCGGCGGGCCCGAT
>JBDHVD010000528.1:0-6242 GCA_039809525.1 Labilithrix sp.
CGGCGGTCGCCGTCGCGGTGGCCATCGTCGCCGTCGTGCTCGTCGCCGTGGCGATCGCGGTCGCCGAGGCCGCGGGCGTCGCCGTCGATGCCGCGGGCGGCGCGGTCGGCGCGGGCTCGCCCGGCGCCTCGACGGGGGGCGGCGTGGCGGCGACGCTGCTGCTCTGGATCGTCGCGCCCTGCGCGGCCTGCGCGTCCGGCTTCTTCAGGACGGCGGTGCTGATGATGAGCACGATGCCGACCACGCCCGCGGCGAGCGACACGCCGAGGAACGCCGCGCTCATGTAGCGCTTGCGGCGGACGCGATCGTCGATCGGCGGATCGGGCGGGTACTCGACGTTCGCGACGCCGAGCGTGTGCGAGCTCGCGCTCGGCGCCTCCGGGTAGCCCATCGGGCCGCCCATCGCCTGCACGACCGCCTGCGAGAGCGCCTGCTGCGAGACGTAGCTCGGCGCGGACGGCTGCTCGACGCTCGGCGCCGACGGCGTGAAGCTGCCCGTCGGGAACTGAGGCGCCGACGCGATCGGCGTCGGGACGCTGAGCGCGCCGCTCGCCTGGCCCGACGAGGTGCCGCTCGCATCGCGCGATCGCGCCGCCCCGAGCGCCGCGTCGACCGCCTTGCGCCGCGCGGCCTTGCGGTCGGCGAGCAGCTGCCCGGTGTAGTGCGCGACCACCGCCGCGGTCGTCGGCTCGCCGATCTCGACCATCGCGCCCTCGAGCGCGAGGTTCAGCTCGAGCGCGGTGCGGAAGCGATCCTCGGCCTCGTACGCGAGCGCGCGCTCGATGACCACGCGGATCGCCTCGGGCACCGACGGCGGGAGCTCCGGCGGGGGCTGTCCGCCGGTGAGCTTGTGCAGCATCGCCACTTCGTTCGGGCCGTCGTACGGCGGCGCGCCCGCGAACATCTCGTAGAGCATCGCGCCGAGCGCCCAGACGTCCGCGCGGTGATCGATCGATCGCCCGAGCGCCTGCTCCGGCGCCATGTAGCGGATCTTGCCCTTCAGCTGCCCCGCGCTCGTGTCCTGCGAGACGCGGTCGCGCGCCTTCGCGACGCCGAAGTCGATCAGCATCGTCGCGCCGCTGTTGGAGATGAGGATGTTCTGCGGGGAGACGTCGCGATGCACGACGCCGAGCGAGGCGCCGTCGCGGTCCTTCAGCTCGTGCGCCGCGTGCAGACCCGCGGCGGCGTCCGCCAGGATGCGCAGCGCGATGCCCGGCGGGACCTTCTGCTTCTTCGCCTCGGCCGCGCGGAGGATCTTCGACAGCGAGTCGCCGTCGACCCACTCCATGACGATGAAGTAGTTGCCGTCGTGCTCGCCGACGTCGAGGATGCGCGCGACGTTCGAGTGCTCGATGCGCGACGCGATCCGCGCCTCGTCGAGGAACATCTCCTGGAAGCGCGGATCCTGCGAGAACTGCGGGAGGATCATCTTCACGACGACGAGTCGCTCGAAGCCGAGTCGACCGCCGAAGCGCGCGAGCCACACCGACGCCATGCCGCCGTACGCGAGCGGGCACAGCAGCTCGTAACGATCGAGCCTGTAGCCGGGTTGCAGCTGGGCCGGATCCATTCGCTCCCCGATCAAGTATCGCCCGTCCGCGCGCGACACGCGAGAAGTTCGAGCGTGGCGCGGGCCGCCCTCGTCATCGTGTCGGTGTCGCCCGCCGTGTCTCGACGTGCGCGCAGGTGTGCGTCTCGCCGCGTCAGGTCCGGGCGCCGGCGAGCAGCGTGTCCACCTGCTCGCGCGAGAGGCCGGCCGCGCGCTGGCGGAGCCGCGTCAGCAGGGCCTCGCGATCCGGCGGCGCGGCCATCGTGCGCGCGCCGCCCGAGGCGGCGACCGTGCGCGCGCCGCCCGAGGCGCTCGCTGCGACGGGGGCTGGTACGGGCTCTTGCTCGGCGGGTCGTTCGGGCTCGCGCTCGGGCTCGCGCTCGGAGAGCGGCGCGACGAGGAGCGGGCTCGACTCGCGCGTCTCGACGTGCGTGGGCATGTCCTCCACCGCCTCCGCCACCTCCGCGACGGACGGGGGCGCCGGCGACGCCGCGGTGAGCGCGGCCTGGAGCGCGGGATCGGACGCGGGCTCGGAGGGAGGAGGCGGCGGAGCGGGAGGCGGCGGCTCCGGGATCGCGGCCGCTGCTTCGACCGGAGGGGGCGCGGGCGCGGGCGGCGGGACGCTCGCGGCCGACAGACGCGCCTCGCGCATCGCGGCGGCGCGATCGATGAGCGCCTTCGACTTCGGATCGAGGCGCGTGAAGCGGAGCGACAGGCCGGGCTGGCCGCGGAAGGCGCTCTCCTTGTGACCGAGGACGCGTCCCTCGCCGCGGAGGATGGTCGCGCCGGACGCGAGCGTGACCTCGAAGCGCAGGATGACGCCCGTCGGCCGCGGGTGCGCGCCGATGAGGATGATGCTCGTCTTCCCGACGGTCTCGAGCTCGCTCGTGAGGAACTCTTCCTCCGTCTGATAAGGCCGGACGATGCGGATCGCGACCGGCGGCCTCGCCGCGTTCTCTGCCACGCGCCGATCGTAGCAGCGCCCGTGGTTCTCTGGTAATTCGCGGCGCCGATGGCCCGCATCCTCATCGTCGGCGGTGGATCGCGCGAGCACGCGCTCGCCACGGCGCTCGCCACGCACGAGCTCTTCGTCGCGCCGGGCAACGCGGGGACGGCGACGATCGCGCGGAACGTCCCGGTCGCGGCGTCCGACGTCGCGGGTCTCGTCGCGCTCGCCGAGTCGGAGAAGATCGATCTCGTCGTCGTCGGCCCCGAGCTCCCGCTCACGCTCGGGCTCGTCGACGCGCTCGCCGCGCGCGGGATCCGCGCGTTCGGTCCCACGCGCGCGGCCGCGCGGCTCGAGGCATCGAAGGCCTTCATGAAGCAGATATGTGCGAAGTACGGCGTGCCCACCGCCGGCTTCGCCGTGTTCGACGACGCGGAGAAGGCGAAGGCCCATGTCCGCTCCGCCGGGCGTCCGCTCGTGGTGAAGGCCGACGGCCTCTGCGCCGGCAAGGGCGTCGTCGTGCCCGCGTCCGTCGACGAGGCGATCGACGCCATCGATCGCATGATGGTGAAGGGCGAGCTCGGCGACGCCGGCCGCACGGTCGTGCTCGAGGACTTCCTCCCCGGCGAGGAGGCGAGCTTCCACGTCGTGTGCGACGGCGACGAGGCCGTGCCGCTCGTCGCCGCGCAGGATCACAAGCGCGTGTTCGACGGCGACGAGGGCCCGAACACCGGCGGCATGGGCGCGTACGCGCCGGCGCCGGTCGTCACGCCGGCGATCGCCGCGCAGGTGATGGACACGATCGTCGCGCCCACGCTCCGCGGGATGAAGGCCGAGGGCGCGCCGTTCCGCGGCGTCCTCTTCGTCGGCCTGATGATCGAGAACGGCACGCCGCGGGTCCTCGAGTTCAACGTGCGCTTCGGCGATCCCGAGACCACGGTGCTCGTCCCGATGCTCGACGGGGACTGGTTCGCGCTGCTCGACGGCGCGGCGCGGGGCAACATCGAGGGCTCGTTCGGCACGAAGCCGGGCGCGGCGCTCTCGGTGGTGATGGCCGCCGAGAAGTATCCCGCGACACCGGCGACCGGCGACGTGATCGAAGGCCTCGACGTCGCGCCGCCGGAGGGCGCGTTCGTCTACCACGCGGGCACGAAGCGCGAGGGCGACACGATCGTCACCGCGGGCGGGCGCATCCTCACCGTCGGCGCGCACGGTCCGACGCTGCGCGACGCGCGCGACCTCGCGTACCGCGTGGTCGACTCGATCCGCTGGCGCGGCGAGCACCACCGCACGGACATCGGCCACCGCGCCCTCGGCTGATCCGCGCGGGGCATCTCCGCGGCATCGCGCGCGACAATCTCGCGCGGCATCGCGCGCGGGTGCCGCCCCACCGCCCGTGCTCCCAGACACCCGAAAGCGTCAGCATGCTGACGATCTCGCCGGCCGCTCGCAGACATCGTCAGCATGCTGACGTTCTTGGGCGCCTGGCGTGGGGGGCGCGCGGGCGCGCGGGCATGCGGGCGCGCGGGCATGCGGGCATGCGGGCATGCGGGCGTGCGGGCATGCGGGCATGCGGGCGCGCGAGGAGGCGTGCGGGCGTCCGGCGCCGCCGAGTCAATCGAGCGAGGCGTCGGCGGGCGGGGGATCGCCGCCGTCCTTCGCGCCGGCGTCGGGGGCGGCGAGGGGGACGGCGAGGAAGTGGAGGAGCGCGCGCTCGTCGCCGCCGTCGGCGGCGCCCGCATCGGCGGTCGCGCCGCCGAGGAGGAGCAGCACGTAGCTCGAGGCCGCGGCGTAGTAGTCGGCGGGCAGCGCGCGCGGCGCCGAGAGGCGCTGCACGTCGGCGAGCGACTGCGCGAGCACGCGCTCGTTCGCACCGCCGTCGCCGATGCCGAGCGTGACGGAGAAGCCCGTCGTCGCGTACGCGGGCTCGTCGGTCGGATCGTAGGAGACGTTCGTGGGGAAGGACGGCGTCACGTTGCCGAAGGGCAGGGCGCCCGACGCGATCGGCTGCTCGGCCGCGGCGGCATCGGCGAGATCGCCGAACGTGACGGCCATGCCGGCGTCGCCGGCGCGCGCCGCGAGCTCGCCCGAGAGCGGCAAGACCTGGACGGGCAGCGTCGTCGAGGGCCCGCGCGGATACGCCGACAGCGTGATGCGCGCGATCTTCAGATCGGCCTTCGAGCCGGTCAGGACGAGGAGGTGAACGCCGGTCGAGAGATCGTCGGCGATGGTGCCGACCTCGATGGCGTCCTGCGAGGCGTTGCCGCCGAGGAGATCGGCGCACGTCGGGCCGCCCTTGCCGGGCGGATAGAGGGACTTGAAGTCGCCCTCCACCGCGAACGCCCAGACCTTGCCCGGCGGCTTCGGGAGGGGATCGATGCGCACGACGCTGCCGACGTCGACGCCGACGAGGTTCGAGTCGGGCATCAGATCGGCGGACGGGATGGGCTGGCGCTTCTTGTCGGACTCGAAGCAGAGGCGGAAGGGGCCGAAGTCCGCCGCGTGCACGAGGACGATGCTGTTCGCCGCGAGCGGCGCGCCCGCGTCGACGCCGGGCGAGGGGGGCGATCCGGAGCTCGAGCTCGCGCCGCCGTCGCGGCTCGGGTTGAAGACGCCGTCGAGGGCCTCGTCGGACGATCCGCACGCCGCGACGACCGCCGCCGACGAGAGCGCGAGCGTCGTGAACGCGAGGAGGCCGGCGCGGATCCGCATCCGATCAGGTGCCGCCGTCGGGCGCGGAGCCTCCGTCGATCGGAGCCTCGGCATCGGCGCCCGCATCGGCCTTCGGCTCGATCACGGGGACGGCGAGGAGGTGGACCTTCTGGAGGGGATCGTCCGAGACGCCGCCGTCCTCGCCCTTCGCGTTCGGATCGCCGAGGAGGAGGAGGACGTAGTTCGAGGCGGCCGCATAGTAGGTGGTCGGGATCTCGGCCGGCGCCGAGAGGCGCTGCACGTCGGCGAGCGACTGCTGCGCGACGACGGTGGGCGGGTTCGCTGCGTCTTTCAGGCTCACGCGGAAGCCGACCTCGGCGTAGACGCCCTCGTTCGATCCTTCGAACGCCGGCGATGACGTCAGATCGAGGGGCGCGCCGAAGAGCTTCGGTGCGCTCGCGATCGACGTGTGCGTCGAGCTCGTCGTCTTCACGTCGCCGAACGAGACGGTGAGCGTGTCCGCGCCGCGCGCGCTCTCGAGGGGCTGCGAGAGATGGAGGACCTGCGTCGGGAGCGCGTCGCCAGCGCGGTTCGCGCCCTTGAGCTCCCGCTCGACGATGCGGAGGTTGCCCTTCGTCTCGTCGTAATCCTCTCCGCACTCCGCGTTCGTGTACGAGCGGAGCGGCGTCTTGGCGACGCAGCCTGCGACGACGAGGAGGTGGACGCCCTTCGATAGATCGGTGGTGACGGGCGGGAGCTCGTGCGCGTAGTTGCCGACCTGGTTACCGAGGAGTTGCTTGCAGGTCTGCCCCTTCCCGCTGATTTCGCGGATGAGCGGCTCCTCGAAGACCCAGATCTTGCCAGGCGGTCCCTTGAGCGGCGCGATGCGCACGGCGCTGCCGACCTCGACGCCGACGACGTTCGCGTCCGGCATCACCTGCGCGTCGGGCTGCGGACGCCGATCGAGCTCGTTCTCGAAGCAGAGGCGGAACGCGGACATCCCCGCGGCGTGGACCATGATGACGCCGTTGTCCGTCGGCGCGAGCTCCGGGCTGCCGGCCGTGCTGTCGCCGTTCGCGAAGCCGCCGGCGTCCG
>JBDHVD010000529.1:0-6207 GCA_039809525.1 Labilithrix sp.
AGCTCGTCATGGCGATTCGCCGCACGTGGCGCGATCGCGGCGTGCTCCGCGCGCGCCGATGCCCCGAAAAGCGCGATCTTCGCGGCGCGCGCCGGCGGCACGGCATGTGCTCGAGTTTCGTACGTGGCGTCCCTCCCTCCCAGCCGCCGTCCGCTGGTCCTCGTCGTCGAGGACGAACCGGAGTCCGCGGAGCTCATCGAGATGATCCTCCGGCGCGAGGGATGCGACGTCCTCGCGGCGCGCGACGGGGCGAGCGCGCTCGAGATCGCGCGCGAGCTCCCCCAGCCGGACCTCGTGCTGCTCGACCTCGAGCTGCCGGTCATGGACGGGCGCACGCTGCTCTCGACGCTGCGGAGCGATCCGTCGTTCTCCGGGATCCCGGTCGTGGTCCTGTCGGCCGCTCCGGACGCGACGACGGTGCGCGCGACGGACAACGTCCGGAAGACGAAGCTCCTCGACGGCCTCGCGCGCGTGATCCAGCGCCTCCGCGGAGAGCCCGAGATCGAGGCGGCGGCCGGCGCGGCGCTGGGCTGAGCGCGCATTGCGAGAAATGGGCCCGACCCGCTAGACTTCCGTCGAGATGACGGCCGTGAGCGCCGGCGACGTCGTGGCGGACAAGTACCGCGTCGAGCGCCTGCTCGGCAGCGGCGGCATGGGCTATGTCGTCGCCGCGCGTCATCTCTCGCTCGACCAGCTCGTCGCGATCAAGTTCCTGAACAAGGGCGCGCTCGGCGACGACGAGGCGACCGCCCGCTTCCGGCGCGAGGCGAAGGCGGCGTCGCGCCTGCGGAGCGATCACGTCGCGAAGGTGCACGACGTCGGCGTCCACGACAACGAGGAGCCGTTCATCGTGATGGAGTACCTCGACGGCGCCGATCTCGGCGCGGTCGAGAAGCAGCGCGGCCCGCTCGCGCCGTCGGAGGCGTGCGAGTACGTGCTCCACGCGTGCGAGGCCCTCGCGGAGGCGCACGCGCTCGGCATCATCCATCGCGACGTGAAGCTCGCGAACCTGTTCCTCACGCGCTCGGCCTCCGGATGGCCGCTGGTGAAGGTGCTCGACTTCGGCGTCTCGAAGACGATCGCGAAGGCCGAGGCGCAGGGCGACGTCACGAAGACCGCCGCGATGCTCGGCTCGCCGAAGTACATGTCGCCGGAGCAGATGAACGATCCGCGCACCGTCGACGCGCGCAGCGACGTGTGGTCGCTCGGCGTCTGCCTCTATCGCCTGGTGACCGGCCGCCCGCCGTTCGAGGGCGAGACGATCGGCCGCCTCTGCACGAGCGTCCTCACCGTCGATCCTCCGCCGGTGAACGTCGTGCGCCCCGACGTGCCCCTTCCCTTCGCCGCCGCGGTCGCCTGCTGCCTCGCGAAGGACCGCGAGCGTCGCTTCGCGAACGTCGCGGAGCTCGCGGCGGCGATCGCGCCGTGGTGCGTCGATCGCGAGCGCGCGCAGGCGGCGGTGTCGCGCATCGCGAACGTGCTCGGCGTCGCCGCGCCGCCGCTCGGCTGGATGCCTCCGCACCGCGCCGCCGTGCCGGCGGGGAGCGTGTCGCGCGAGGGGCAGGCCGCGTGGTCGGCGACGTACGGCGCGAACGCCACGGCGCCCCGGCGGCGTCCCGAGCTGCTGCTCGCCGGCGCGATCGGCGTGCTCGGCGTCGTGGTCGGCATCGTCGGCGTCGCCATGCTGAGGAGCGCCGCGCCTGCCGCCGCCCGCGAGGCGCCCCCGCTCCCGCCGACCGAGCCCGTGCCGACCGCGATCGTCACCGCCGCGCCTCCTCCTGCTCCGCCGCCGCCGGTGGTCGTGACGGCGGCGCCGGCGGCGACGGCGACGACGGCGCCGGCGGCGACGACGAAGGAGGTGCGCCGCGCCAGGGCGCCCGGGCCCGCGCGGACCAGCGCGGGCGCCGACGCGAAGACCGATCCGTTCCCGAGCGATCGCAAGTGAACGTCCGACGAAGCCTCATCGCGCTCGGCCTCTCGCTCGCCCTGGCGTGGCCCGTGGCGGCGCGCGCGAACGATCCCGCGACGGCGCAGGCGCTGTTCGATCAGGCGCGCAAGCTGATGGCCGAGGAGAAGTGGTCTTCGGCATGCCCCAAGCTCGAGGAGAGCCAGCGGCTCGATCCCGCGGGCGGCACGCTCCTCCACCTCGCCCTCTGCCGCGAGCGCGAGGGACGCATCGCGACGGCGTGGGCGCACTACCAGGACGCGCTCTCGCAGGCGAAGCGCGACGGCCGCAAGGACCGCGCGAAGATCGCGCAGGAGCGCATCGAGGTGCTCGGACCGCGGCTGCCGAGGATGCGCGTGCGCGTGGCGTCGGGCAACCGCGCCCTCCCCGGCTTCCGCGTCACCCGCGACGACGTCCGGGTCGGCGAGGCGCAGTGGGGCGAGTCGGTGCCCGTCGATCCCGGCGCGCGCGTGCTCCACGCGCAGGCCGACGGGCGGAAGCCGTGGACGACGACGGTGGAGATCCCGGCCCGCCCGGGCGAGGTGACCGTCGAGGTGCCCGAGCTCGCGATCGACCCCCGCTCCGCCGAGCCTCCGTCGAAGCCTGACGAGAAGCAGGTCCGCTTCGACGACACGTCGAGCGGCGACGGACAGCGGACGCTCGGGCTCGTCGTGGGCGGCGTCGGACTCGCAGGGCTCGCCGCCGGCGGGATCTTCGGTCTCGTGTCGATGTCGAAGAACGCGGAGGCCGACGGCGAGTGCAAGCCGCCCGACCGCACGCTCTGCACGCAGAAGGGCGTCGACGCCGGCGAGGCCGCGCAGAGCTACGGCAACGTGTCGACCATCGCGTTCATCGCGGGCGGTGCGCTCGCGGCCGGCGGAGCCGTCCTCTGGCTGACGGCACCGAGCGACGGGACGCGCGTCGGCGTGACGCCTTCGGCCGGGCCGCGCGGCGCGTGGCTCTCGCTCACCGGGCGCTTCTGAGAGCTCGACCACACGCGCGTCGCACGATGCGGCACGGCGCATGGATGCATCCGATGCATGAAGTCCATCCTCGCCGCCGTGGACTCGTCCAAGCGTGCCATCGACGTGCTCGTCCACGCCGTCTCCCTCGCGCGGAGCTCGGGCGCGAAGATCCGGCTGCTGCGCGTCATCGGCTTGCCCCCGGAGCTGCCGGCGAACGTCTGGGCGATCCCCCAGACGCAGCTCGTCGACACGCTGCTCGCCGCCGCGAAGCGCGACCTCGAGACCCTCTCGCGCGAGGTGCCGCCCGAGCTGCTCGAGGGCGCGACGGCTCAGGTCGGCGTCGCCTGGGACGCGATCTGCAGCTACGGACGCGAGCACGACGTTGACCTGATCGTGATCGGTGCTCATTCATACCGCATCCTCGATCGCATCGTCGGCACGACGGCGGCGAAGGTGGTGAACCACGCCGATCGCCCCGTGCTCGTCGTGCGCCGCAAGGGCGAGGGCAAGAAGGAAGAGGCGGCTGCATGATCATCGAATGTCCGTCGTGCGGATCGGCGAACCGCGTCCCGGCGAAGCGCCTCTCGGAGCATCCCCGCTGCGGCAAGTGCAAGGGCGCGATCCCGACGGAGAAGCCGCTGGCCGTCCGCTCGACGGCCGAGTTCGACGAGCTCGTCGCCGACTCCCCTCACCCGGTGCTCGTCGACTTCTGGGCGCCGTGGTGCGGCCCGTGCCGCGTCGTCGCCCCGCAGCTCGAGGTGCTCGCGAAGAAGAAGCGCGGCTCGGTCGTCGTCGCGAAGGTGAACACCGACGATCTCCCGGAGCTCGGCTCGCGCTTCCAGGTGCGGAGCATCCCGACGATGATCCTCTTCGCCGGCGGTCGCGAGAGCCGCCGCGTGTCGGGCGCGATGCCCGCCGACCAGATCGCCCAGAGCGTCGGCCTCTGACCGCCCGGCTGGCGCCGGCCGCGCGCGTGTGGAACGCTCGGCTTCGTGGGCACGCCCGACGTCTATCGCGCCGCCGATCTGCCCGAGGCCCCGCCGCTGCCCCCGCGCGAGCTCGTCTACGAGGCGATCGATCGCGATCAGGAGCGCGGCTCGGCCGTCCTCTTCTTCCAGCTCTTCTCCGTCCCGGCGATCGTCGGCGCGGTGCTCGCGTCGGTGACGACGCCGGTGGTCGGCCTCGCCGGCATGATCGGGTCCGGCGCGCTCGTCGTCGGGCTCCGCCAGCGGACGCGCAAGCGCTCGGGCGCCGTGCTCCGCGTGGAGGAGGGCAAGCTCTCGGTACGCTCGCGCGATCGGGGTCGCGAGCTCGGCACGCTCCGGCTCCGCGAGGTCGAGGACGTGGGTCTCGAGATCAAGAAGATCCAGCGCGTGCAGGACGGAGACAGCCCCATCCCGGCGGTCCGCTTCATCGATTCGCGCATCGCCCCCGAGGTCGACACCGCGCGCATCGTGATCACCGGACGCGAGGGCCGCGAGCGCATCGTCCTCACCGAGGCCTTCCTCGCGCACATGGACGCGACCGAGTGGCTCGGCAAGATCCGCGTGTTCCTCCGCAAGCACGGCTGGGTGCCAGAGAACGAGAGAGAAGACGAGCGGGAGGACGAAGACGATGGTTCGAGCGAGGCGTGAGCTCGCGTTCTCCTTCCTCTTCGTCGCCGCCGCGTGCACCACCGGGGCCGGCGACGCGCCGGATCCCGCATCGGCCTGCGCGGGCAAGGCGGTGCCTCCGCATGCCTGCGTCGGCGGCGCGCGCGAGCTTCGCTGCACCACGCTCGCGAGCGGCGAGACGCGCTGGCAGATCGACTGCATCCGCCAGGACGCGACGAAGCCCGTCGACGCCGGCGCCTCGTCGTCGCCGCCGCGCGGGATGTCGCCGTGCGAGGCGCAGGCCTGCGGGCCGACGCCGGCCTGGGACGAAGGCGACTGCGTCCACGGCTTCTACGGCGAGCCGAGCTGCTCGAGCATCGATCGCGGCGCGTGCACCTGGGGCCGCTTCTGCAGGCCGAAGCCCTGCACGCCCGAGGACCCGACCTGCAACGTCCTCCACCCGGAGAGACTCGGACGTGCGTGCGACGGGAACACGCCCTGCCCCTCGGGATCGAACTGCAACACGATCGTCGCGAACCTCGGCGACGACGAGCCGCAAACGGTGTGCATCGCGGGCAACCCGTGCGACGCGCTCACGTGTGCGCCGGGAAAGAGGTGCCGGATCGCGCTGAGCGATCCCGGTCAGGTCTCCTGCACGCGGTGATCACACGCTCGGACGCGAGCGCGGAAGCGGGCGCACCGACGACGGCGTCTCCTCCGCCTCCTCGGCCGCCGTCTCCGCCTCGTCGACGGTGGCGTCGATCTCGTCGCGCTCGAGCGTCTCCTTCGCGAGGAGCTTGTCCGAGATCGCGACGAGCGCCGCGCGCCGCCGCCGCAGGACGCGCCGCGCGCGCTCGTGCTGCTCGTCGACGACGCGGCGGACCTCCTCGTCGATCGCCTGGGCGGTGCGCTCGGAGTAGTTGCGCTCCTCGCTCGTCGCGTCGAGGAAGCGCAGCGTGCTCGCCTTGCCGAACGCGAGCGGTCCCATGCGCTCGCTCATGCCGAAGCGGGTCACCATCTGGCGCGCGATCTCCGAGGCGCGCTCGAGATCGTTGACCGCGCCGGTGGAGGGCTCGGCGAGCTCCTGCTCCTCGGCGACGCGTCCGCCGAGCATCACGCAGAGGCGATCGAGCAGCTCGGAGCGCGTGTGCAGGCGCTTGTCGTCGATCGGCAGTTGCAGCGTCGCGCCGAGCGCGCCCACGCTGCGCGGGATGATCGTCACGCGGTGCACCGGATCGGCGTGGGCCATCGAGAGCGCGACGAGGGTGTGACCCGACTCGTGGATGGCGACGCGGCGCTTCTCGTCGTCGCTCATCACGAGGCGCTGCTCGAGGCCCATCTGCGCGCGATCGACCGCGTGGACGAGATCGCGATGCCCCACCACCGGGCTCCCGCGGCGCGCGGCGGAGAGCGCCGCCTCGTTCACCACGTTCGCGAGATCGGCGCCGACCATGCCCGGCGTCATGCGGGCGACGGTGGCGAAGTCGACGTCGGGGGCGAGCGGCAGGCGCTTCGCGTGGACGCGGAGGATGGCCTCGCGCCCGCGCACGTCCGGCCGATCGACGACGACCTGGCGATCGAAGCGGCCGGGCCGGAGGAGCGCCGGGTCGAGCACCTCGGGACGGTTCGACGCGGCCATGAGGAGGACGCCGCCCGCGGCGTCGAAGCCGTCCATCTCCACGAGCAGCTGGTTGAGCGTCTGCTC
>JBDHVD010000530.1:0-6206 GCA_039809525.1 Labilithrix sp.
CAAACAGATCGAGCGAGATCGCGCCGAGGATCGGCTTGTTCGTCCACACGTAGCGGATGCCGGCGAGGAGCGTGCTCCACGAGGCGGCCGTGCGCTTCTTCGCGTCGCCTTGCGGCGGGACGTGGCCGATGGCGAGCACCGCGACGAACGCGAGGAACGCCATCACCGCGCACGTCACGTACACGCCGGCCGCGCGCCCGGTCGCTGCGTAGATGACGCCGCCGAGCGACGGGCCGGCGATCATCGCGAGCTGCCAGTTCGACGAGGAGAGGGCGATCGCCCGCTCGAGCTGCTCGCGCTCGACGAGGTTGGGCATCAGCGCCTGGCCCGCCGGGCCGCTGAACGCGCGGATCGTCCCGAGCGCCGCGAGGACGGCGTAGATCGGCGCGAGCGTCCGGACGCCGGCGAAGGAGAGGCCGGCGAGGACCGCCGCCGACGTCGTCACCCCGAGGTGACAGAAGAGGAGGATGCGCCGCCGGTCGTGCCGATCGGCCACGTGCCCGCCGGGCAGGGCGAGCACGAACCCGGGCAGGAACAGCGCGAGGCCGGAGAAGCCGAGGGCCAGGGCCTGGCCGGTGATCTCGTAGACCTGCCAGCCGACGGCGACCGACAGCATCTGCGTCGCGATGATGAGGCACGTGCGCG
Organism: Labilithrix sp.; assembly: GCA_039809525.1. Classification (GTDB taxonomy): domain Bacteria; phylum Myxococcota_A; class Polyangia; order Polyangiales; family Polyangiaceae; genus Labilithrix. The sequence goes on from JBDHVD010000530.1 coordinate 646, forward strand.
AGAAGAGATAGAGCGCGTACCGGCGGTTCCGGAGCAGCGCCAGAACGCCGTCACGAGCCATCGTCACGTGCCCTTGTAGGACACCGCGCCGGGGCCGTCGAGCATGCGTCCACGGGGGCGCGCGGGCGCCCGGCGCGGCGCGCCATACGGTCGAGCTGCCGAGATGTGGCCGTCTCGTGACCGTTTCCTGACGAACCGTCTCGTACGGTGAAACCCATGGAAAAGCGCGCTGAAGCGCCCCAGGCGACGTACCACTGGGTCACGAGCATCCCCTTCTTCGCCGTCCACGTGGCGGCGGTGGTCGGCGTCGCTCTGCTCGGATGGTCCTGGAAGGGGTTCGCGCTCGCGATCGCCCTCTATTACGTGCGGATGTTCGGCGTGACCGGCGGCTATCACCGGTATTTCTCGCATCGCACGTACCGCACGAGCCGCGCGTTCCAGTTCTTCCTCGCGGTCCTCGCGCAGACGAGCCTCCAGAAGGGCGCCCTCTGGTGGGCCGCGCATCACCGCACGCACCACAAGTACTCGGACACGCCGAAGGACCCGCACTCGTTCCGCGACTACGGCTTCTGGTACTCGCACGTCGGCTGGATCCTCGCGAAGGAGACCGAGGAGACCGACTACAAGAACATCTCCGATCTCGCGCGCTACCCGGAGCTCCGCTTCCTCAACAAGTGGCACGCGCTGCCGGGCGTCGCGCTCGCGGTCGCCCTCTACTTCATCGGCGGGATGCACGCGCTCGTCTGGGGCTTCTTCGTCTCGACGACGCTGCTCTGGCACGGCACCTTCACGATCAACTCGCTCTCGCACATGTTCGGCAAGCGCCGCTACGAGACGACCGACGACAGCAAGAACAACTGGCTGCTCGCGCTCGTCACGATGGGCGAGGGCTGGCACAACAACCACCATCACTACCAGCGCTCGTGCGCGCAGGGCTTCTACTGGTGGGAGGTCGACATGACCTTCTACGTGCTGAAGGCGCTCTCGCTCGTGGGCCTCGTCCGCGATCTCCAGACGCCGCCGCAGAAGGTCCTCGACGGCACGGCCAAGCAGCACGTTCCGGCGAAGCGCCCGGTGCCGGCCATCGCGCCTTCGACGAAGACGGTCGACGCCGCCGCCGAGTGATCTCCGACCACCCGTGACGCGCCGCGAGGCGAGGAGCGACCCTCCTCGCCTCGTCGCGTTCGTGGCCAGGCGTTCGCGGCGCGGCGACGGACCGTGGGCGGGTATGTGGTGGATCGCCGTGCCCCCACGCTTTTCAAGAGAATCCGCTGACACTGAAACTGGATTGCGCAAGTTGGTAGAATCGTTGCGCACCACGAGCGGTACCACCGTTGCACACATGGGCTCCAGGAGAGAGGGAGCGCCATGCGAGTCATTCACCGTACGGTCCTCGGGTTGGCTTCGGTCGCAGCGGTTCTCGGGGGCGCGTCGACCGCGCAGGCCGCGAACACGTCGGCCAACGTCTCGAGCGGAACGACGTCGCTGCATGCCGAGGTGAAGCAGCGCCTCGGCACCGAGATCGACTCGGGCTGGATGGACCAGGGCCTCATCAAGGTCCGCACGCGCTTCACGATCGATCCGGTCCAGCCGGATCCGCTCCTGACGGTCGACATGCCGGAGGGCGCGAAGATCGAGGCGTCCTGGAACGAGAAGGGCTTCATCAACCTGAAGCCGGTCACCGGCGAGCGCGCGACGGGCACCGCGAAGGTGCACTTCACGCTGGTGCCGAGCCTCGAGGCCTCCATCTACGGCGTCGCCGTCTCGTACAACGGCTCGCAGCTCGTCAACATGCTGCCCGGCGGCAAGTTCGGGTTCGACGCGCAGAAGTCCGGGCCGCTCTCGCCCTGGGGCTTCGCCGGCGCCTCGGTGCAGACGCCCGGCCCTGCGCTCGACAAGTCGACGATCTTCGGCCTGCCGTTCTCGACCCTCGGCGTGGGCACCGGCACCGCGACGGGCACGCTCTCGATCCAGGCGACGACGAGCCCGACGTTCAAGTACGTCACCAAGGAGGTCCGCCTCGACGGCGCGAGCGTCACCGCCGCGGACGGCGTCGCGAAGGTGCCGGTGAGCGACGGCGACTTCATGGAGGTCGTGGCGCTGGTGAACGGCGAGCTCACGTTCAACGGCGACCTCGACATCCGCCCGGTGGTCCAGGTCGACAGCGTCGCGGGCTACCCGACCTACGGCCTCGTGAAGTTCTCGTTCAGCGCGGTGAAGAAGGCCTACTCGGGCGCGCCGACGGTGGTGAACTTCGCGCCGCAGACCATCCACATCCCGCTGCCGAACGTGAAGGTCCCGACGCAGCCCATCGGCCTCGGCGCGGTGAAGGCCGGCGGCAAGGCGGAGAAGACCGTGTCGATCGACAGCACCGGCGAGCTCGGCGCGGTCCTCACGTTCTCGAGCTCGGACCCGCAGTTCACCGTCCCGAGCGGCGAGGTCCGCGTGCCGGCGAAGGGCAAGTACGACCTCAAGGTGGCGTTCAGCCCGAAGTCGGACGGCCCTGCGTCGACCACCATCACGGTGCACTCGAACGATCCCGACTCGCCCGACCAGACCTTCAAGATCGGCGCGAACGGCGCGTCGCTCGAGCCCGACGAGGACGAGGACGGCCCGAAGAAGGGGCAGCGTCCGGGCGAGGGCGTGCCCGACCTCCCCGACCCCGGTGCGCAGGACGGCTGCTCGGCGTCGCCGGTGCACGGCAGCGCGGGGAACGCCTGGATCGTCGGCATCGGCCTGGCGATCGCGAACGTCCTCCGTCGCCGCCGTCCGGCGTCGCGGTGAGCCGGCGTCAGGGGACGTACTTCAGCGCGATGCTCATCTCGGCGAAGCGGAACGGGTCGGCATCGTAGTTCGCGTTGCCGCCCTCCCAGATCCATCGGTACGTGTAGTAACGAGGCTCGCCGTAGAAGTCGCGGACGGCCGTGGTGATGCGGGCGGAGACGCCGACGGTCAGCGCGAGCTTCGTCGAGAGCGGAGGCAGCCCGAGCAGCACCTCTGCGCGGGGCCGGACGAACTGCGACCAGGCGCGGAGGTTGTTGTCGTAGTTCTCGTTGCGGCGGAGGGCCATCTCGCTGAACGGACCCGCGAGGTCGAGCAGCGAAGCCTGCACCGCGACGTACACGGACGGCGTGTAACGGACCCGCTTTCGGAGGATCACCGCGTCGACGGTGGGGGCGAAGCGGAAGCCGTCGCCACTCGCCTGGTTGATCAGGGTGCTCGAGTACGTGTAGCGCATCGCGAAATCGGGCAGCAGGAGCTTCTCCGACCATCCGCGATCGAAGCCGGTGCCCTTTCCGGACGACACGTCGCGGATCACGTCGAAGGCGGCATCCTTGAACGCGGCGCGGCTGCCTTCCGTCGGTTCCCCCTCGCTGACGACGTCGAGCACGTACGCGGTCACCGACTCCGCGAAGTGGCGATACATGTCGAACCGTTCGGCGCGAGCCTTCGCGGCTCCCTCGCTCTCGCCCGGCTTCTTCCCGTTCCGCTGCTCCGGCGCGGTGCGCTCGAAGAGATCGCGGACGGCGAGGATGGCGACCTCCCGGTAGTCCTTTCGCTGCACGGCACGGAACATCGCGTGCATCCGTCCGGCGAGCCCGAAGTCGGCGCGCATCTGGAGGAGCGAGCCGCAGACCTTCAGCGCCGGCCGGCTCGCGCAGAACGCGTCGATCGCTCCGCCGACGCCCGCGACCGTGTCGAGGAACGTCGCGAAGTCGACGCGGACCGACGGGGCCGTGAGCATCGACCATTGCGTCTTCAGTCGCGTGACGGCGCTGACGAAGTCCTTCGTCGTCGCCGCGTCCATGGTGCCGCCGAGCAGCGAGGGGATCGTCTGGACGAGCTCCTCCGCCTTCGCCGCCCGCGGCGGCGTCGCGAGGTACTCCTGCAGCGCCACGCTGATCGCGTCGACGGCGGGCGGCTTCGCTCCCGACGACGGCGTGCCGGGCGCCCGCTGGAGCGCGTCGTCGGCCGTCGCCGCCACGATCGCGGCGACCGCCTGCACGAGCTGCGTCTCCGCGATCTCGCGATGACCTTGCATCGAGCTCTGCGCCGCGAACGCGAGGTTGCAGGCGAACCGTCGTTCCGGCGACGCCAGCGAAGGCGCCGCGCAGTGCTTGCTCAGGGCGACGCCGTCCGCCGTCGCGAGCACGCGCGTTCGGAGACACTTGTCGCGAACGTCGTCGACGCACTGCGCGATGCCCTTGGACTTCAGGGTGGCGGCGATGGTCGCGGAGTCACAGTTTTCGCCGGCGGCGTCCTTCACGTCCTTCGGTCGCGTCGACGGACCGCTCTCGCGTTGGTCCTCCGTCACGTTCAAGAGAATGCTCTGCGTCGCGAGCTTCTCCTTCTTCAGCTCCGCCGATGCCGTCGCGTAGACGTAATAGGCGACCAGGTCGGCCGTCTCGTCGCGCATGGATGCACGCAGGGAGGCGAACTGGCGGTCGAACACGCGCTGGAGCGAGCGCGGATAGTGATCGACGAGCTGGGGCGCCCTGCAGACGAGGTTCGGTACGACGCTCTCTGCGACCTCCGCGGTGATGAGCTCCTCGACGAGCTTCTGATGTCGTCGTAGGCCTTGTCGGACAGATCGGCGCGCGCGCTGCGCGCCGTGAACGAGGAAATGACGAACGCGACGAGCGCGCAGGTCAGCCTGAGCGCCGTCCCACGCCTGGACGTTGGATGCATCTTCGACCCCTCCGGCCGGCGTACGATCGACGCCGAGCGTTCCAGGTCTACGGAGGGCGCGCACGACTGTCATCATCCCCAGGGCGTAGCGCGTCGAGCACGACCAGCGCGGCGAGGCCCGAGAGGGCGAAGCCGAAGGCGTTCCCTCCGCCGTGGAGCGCGATCATCGTCCCGAGCGGGATCGCGCCGTCGAGCGACGATCCGCGGCCCGCCGACGACGTGAGCGCGAACGTCGCCGCGAGGGCCATCGTGACCAGCAGCGACGCCCCGGACACGACGAACAGGACGGCGGCGAGCCGGGAGCGCGGCCACGCGCGGCGCGAGGCGAACCCGACGAGGAGCGTGCTCGCGGCGAGCATCCCGCACGCGAGGACCACCGCGGAGACGCGCTCGACGACGGCGCTCGTCGCGATGCCGATCGCGGTGAGGGGCACCCCGGCGCAGACCACGATCGTCGCCGTGCGCCGGAGGATGCATGATGCACGCGATTCGTCGGTCCGCCGGACGAGGCGGCCCACGCCGCCGAGCACGACCGGCGCGGCGAAGCCCGCGTAGTGGAAGTGCGCCGCGGTGAACGTGACGACCGGCTCGTGGAAGCCGGCGAGGGGCACCACCGCACGCGACGCGACGAGCCACACGCCGCCGACCGGCAGGAGCAGGAGCCCGACGTCGATCGCGAACGCGTCGAGCGGCGCGAAGCGGTCGGCGCGGCGCGACCAGAGGCGCGCGAGGCCGACCAGGCCCGCGAGCGCGCACACCGCGAGGTGCACCGCGGCGCACGCGATCGCCGCGGCGTCGCCCGGAGGCGCGCGCCAGCCGAGGACGCCCGCGGCGGCGCCGAGCGGCACGGCCAGGACGAGCGCGCGGCGGAG
>JBDHVD010000531.1:0-6184 GCA_039809525.1 Labilithrix sp.
AGGTACCTCTCGCTCCAGAACGTCCGGAGCGATCGGAACGCGGGCACCACGCCCTCGGCGATCAGCCGCTTCGCCTCGGTCGCGTAGGGCTCGCGCGGCTCCTTCGCGTACGGCGCGTAGAACGGGGACTTCGCCGGGTCGTCGACGATCTGCTTGTCGACCTGCGCGAGCACGCGCTGCATCGCGATCTTCGGGTGCGTCATCCCGATGCGCGCGCCCTCGGCGAGCAGATCGATCGTCTGCTTCATGTACGTCGGGAAGGCGCGGAGCCGCGCGTTCCAGTCGGCGTAGTCCTTCTCCTTCTCGAACCGGATGGTGTCGGCGACCTCGTCGGCGGTCTGGATGCCTCCGCGCTGGTTGATCGGCAGGAGGTAGAGCCGGAAGGGATGCTCTTCGATCGCGAGCTCGAGGTCGTAACGGAACAGGTCGTAGCTGAGCGCGTCCTGCTTCGAGAGCTCGCCGCGCGGGATCCGCCCGATGCGAGCGAGCAGCGCGACGTCGTACGCATGGCGCCGCTCGATCGCCGCGAAGCTCACGTCGGTCCATCGATCGGCGAAGCGCGCGTCGCCCATCTCGGTGGCCCAGACCGGGTGCTCGCGGAGCGTCGTCTCCCACGCCTCGTCGAACAGCCGGTGGAGCGCGCGCGTCGCCTCGTTCGGCTCCGCCGCCGCGCTCACCGCCGGCGATCGCGGTGGGGCGCACGCCGCGGCCGTCGCGAGGAGCGTGGTGATGGAGAAGAGGAGGGCGCGCCGCACGGCCCGCGACCATAGCAGCGCGAGGCGCCGCCCCGGGGCAGCGACCGCGCGCGCGCGCGGCGAGCATGCGCGCGCGCCCGTGCGGCCTCGGCCAGCCGAGGAAATTCGGGGCGAAACGCGGCGGCACGATGGTTGCCATCCGCGCCCGCATGGATCGAATCCGGCTTCTGAAGCTCGCCTCTTTGGTGGCGGCCACGCTCGCACCGGGCGCCGCCCACGCTTTGCCCGTCCGGGGCGCCGACCTCACCACGACCACGACGATGACGACGGGCACCGTCGCACCGGCCGAGGAGCTCATCGACCTCGGCTCGTACGATCCCGCGCCCGCGCCGCATCCGGCCTACGCGATCGTCAAGGTCCCGCCCTCGACGTTCGCGATCGCGAGGGATCTGACGCTCTCGACCGGGACGTTCACCGCGGAGCCCTCGGCGTCGTGCCCCGCGCCGACGGCGACGTACGACTGGGATCGCGTCTTCAGCAAGTCGGACGAGTTCGGCAACGGCACGTTCGGGGCCGGGTACTGGGCGGGCCTGACGTTCTCGAGCCGCGCAGGCCGCGCCGGCGGGCCGGACACGTTCACCGGCGAGGCGATGGCGAAGGCCTACGCGACGGTGTTCGGCAGCGACAAGGAGGTCGCCAAGATCAGCGGCAAGGCCTCGCTCGTCGGCACGCAGGGGAAATCGAGCTACACGGTGCGCGTCCTCGGCATCGACGTCCGCTCGCGCAGCGTCTCGGGCAACCTCGAGGAGAGCGCGCCCATCTACAACGCGACGATCTTCTCGCAGTCGAAGACCATCTGGCTCGGTCCGGTGCCGGTGAGCTTCAAGGGCGCGGTGAAGGGCACCCTCGGCGTCGATCTCAAGGCGCAGTACACGGCGAGCACGCTCTCGGGCGAGGCGAAGCCGAACGCGAAGCTCTACGCGACGGCGAGCGCCGGCGTCGACCTGTGGCTCGCGAGCGCGGGCGTCAGCGGCACGCTCGATCTCGTGAAGGCGGCGGTGCCGTCGAAGGCGACCGCGGTCGTCTCGCCGGGCAACGTGACCTTCGGCGTGGACAGCGATCTCACGCTCTCGTCGCTCTCCGGACGCATCGACGCGTACGCGACGTTGCCGGGCAAGAAGTGGACGATGAACCTCGCGAAGTGGGACCCGGTCTTCAACGGGACCTTCCCCATCGTCCACGCGCACGCGTGCACGAACCCCATCGTCCGCCCGGTGTGCGGCGACGGCGTCTGCCAGTCGGGCGAGACCTCGAGCAACTGCGCGCGTGACTGCGGGGCGCCTCCGCCGTCCTCGCCGGACGATCCGGACGTGTCGCCGCTCTGCATGGCGAAGCCCTGGATGTGCAGCGACTTCTGATCGGACCACGGCGATGAAGAAGAAGACCCTGGCACTCTCGCTCGCGCTCCTCGCTCTCACGGGAGGAGGCGCGGCGCTCTACGGCGCGCACCGGTGCTCGTCGACCGCTCCGTCCGCCACGACCTCCGCGGGCGAAGGCGTGGACGGGCCGGTTACCGGCGCGCCGAAGCCGCCGTCGCGCTTCGATCGCGCGAGGGCGCCGGGGCTTCGTCACACGTACGCGGCGCGCTTCGATCAGGACCTGGTGCTCGCGGGCAAGAGCGGCGGCGCGAAGGTGCGGCTGCGCGTGACCGGCGATCTGTCGCTCGCGTTCGTCGCCCACGTCGACGGCAAGCATCGCCTCTTCGCCGAGCTCACCGGCGCGACGCTCGAGCTCGGCACGCGCTCGGCGAAGACCGCGGCGGTGGAGAAGGAGCTCGCGAAGGCGTTCTACGTCCTCACCGAGCCCGACGGACGCGTGCGCGGCTACGTCTTCGCGCGCGGCGTCTCGCCGACGGCGCAGAACATCCTCCGCGGCATCGTCGGCGGCGCGCAGATCGCGGTGCGTGACGAGAGCGCGTGGACCGCGAACGAGGACGACATCCAGGGCTCGTACGTCGCTTCGTACACGCGAACCGACGACGGCACGATCGGCAAGACGAAGGGCAAGTACGACAAGGTCGCGACGATGAGCGCGCTCGTCCCTGCGGACGAGACCGCGGCGGTCGAGACGCGCGCGCGCGGCACGGCACGCGTGGGCGAGGACGGCTGGATCACCGAGCTCGCGCTCGACGAGCACAAGACCGCGTCGATGGGCGCGGGCATGCCCACCGCGACGACCGACGCGCACCTCGAGCTGAAGCTCGCAGGCACGAAGCACGACGGCTCGCTCCTCGGACGCTTCGAGCGCGAGGTCGACGGTCTCTTCGAAGCGGGCCCGTTCGGCACCGGTGACGACGCCGAGGCGCAGCGCGCGGCCGACCAGCGCGCGGCGGGCGACGCGACGATGGATGCGCTCCTCGCGCAGGCGCGCGCCACGGAGGACGACAAGGAGGTCGGTGCGATCGCCGATCGGATGGCCGCGCGTCTCCGGCTCTCGCCCGACGAGGCCGATCGCTCGGTGTCGCTCACGAAGACGCTCGGCGACCGCGAGGCGCGGACGCTGGTCGGCGCGCTCGGCGCCGCCGGCACGAAGGAGTCGACGAAGGCGCTCGGCCGGATCGTCGGGCAGAAGGGGACGCCGGCCGGAGTGCGCGCGCAGGCCGCCACGCAGCTCGCGTTCGCCGGCGACAATGCCCTCGAGGCGAAGGAGCCGCTGATGCAGGGCATGAGCGACGCGTCGCGCGACGTCCGCGAGAGCTCCGCGCTGGCGCTCGGGAGCATCGCGCGCGACCTCGGCGACTCGGACGCGGACTCGGTCGCCGAGCTCGTCCGCCGCTACGAGCAGGCGGAGACCGACGAGGACCGCGCGCTCTTCCTCCGCGCGCTCGGCAACAGCGGCAGCGTGGAGGCGCTCCCGATCGCGCGGCGTGCGCTCGCGAGCGAGAACGAGGCGCTGCGCGAGGCCGCGGCGCATGCCGTGCGCTTCCTCCCGGTCGGCGAGGCCGATGCGCTGCTCTCGCGCATCCTCGTCGAGGATCCGGCCGAGGAGGTGCGGCTCGCGGCGGTCGACGCCATCGGCTACCGCCTGGTCGAGATGCACATCGCCGCGTTCGAGCGAGCCATCGCGGCCGACACGAACGGACGCCTCCGCGGCGCGATCGGCGAGATCGCCACCCGCGCCCTCTCCACCCGTGGCAAGACCCTGACCCCCCAGGCCCGTGAGGCACTGCAAGCTCTCATCCGCAAGACGGCATGATGGTATCCTCGCGCGCGTGCCGCTCGAGACCACCATCGATGCACCGGCTCGCAAGAAGCCGGAGGACGACGACGAGTCGTCGCGTCTCTGCTTCGTCGTCGTGTGGGCCGCGGAGGAGCACGACCGTCTCGGCGAGGCGCTCTTCCCCGAGGACGGCGCCGTCTTCGGGCGAGGCCCGCTCGAGGACGACGACGATCCGCGCGTCGGGCTCTCGCGGCAGGAGCCGCAGAAGAACCTCCGCGCCGCGCCGCTCGAGAACCCGTTCCTCTCGCGCCGCGCGCTGAGGTTCGCGACGAGCGGCGACGCCGTCGAGGTCGAGGCCCTCGGCAAGAAGTCGATCCGGCTCGGCGACGCCGAGATGCGTTCGGCGACGATCCGCGAAGGCGACGTCTTCGAGATCGACGGCCTCTACTCGTTCTACTGCACGCGCCGTCCGACGTTCCTCCCCGAGAGCCCCACCCCGGTTGCGCGGAAGCAGTTCGGCGCCGCGGACGAGCAAGGCATCGTCGGCGAGAGCCTGTCGGCATGGTCCCTCCGCTCGACGGTGGCCTTCTTCGGCAAGCGCAACGCGCACGTGCTGATCACGGGGCCGAGCGGCACGGGCAAGGAGCTCGTCGCGCAGGCGATCCACCGCCTCTCGTCGCGCGCGAAGAAGGAGCTCGTCTCGCGCAACGCGGCGACGTTCCCGAGCGGCCTCATCGACGCCGAGCTGTTCGGCAACCTCGCGAACTACCCGAACCCCGGCATGCCCGAGCGCCCGGGCCTCATCGGACAGGCCGACGGCTCGACGCTCTTCCTCGACGAGATCGGCGAGCTGCCCGCGGACATGCAGGCCCATCTCCTGCGCGTCCTCGACAGCGGCGAGTACCAGCGTCTCGGCGAGGCGAAGCGGCGCGTCGCCGACTTCCGCCTGGTGGCCGCCACCAACCGCAGCGTCGAGGACCTGAAGGAAGACGTCGCCGCGCGGCTCGGCCTGCGCGTGCATCTCCCCGGCCTCGACGAGCGCCGCGAGGACATCCCGCTCATCGCGCGCCACCTCCTCCGCCGGACCGCCGCGAAGGACGCGCACATCAAGGAGCGCTTCTTCGCCGGTGACGAGCCGCGCCTCGATGCCGACCTCGCGCGCGCGCTCGTCCTCCACGACTACGCGACGCACGTGCGCGAGCTCGAGGGCCTGCTCTGGAAGTCGGCGTCGACGAGCAAGGGCGACACGCTCGCGCTGACGAAGGACGTCGCGAAGGCGATCAAGATCCCGGTCCGCGCCGCCCCGCGCGAGCTCGGGGCCGAGGAGATCCGGGCCGCCCTCGCGCGGCACGGCGGGGTGAAGGACAAGGCGTGGCGCGAGCTCGGTCTCCCGAGCCGCCATGCCCTCCACCGCCTGATGAAGAAGATGAACATCCCCGACTGAGTGCCGCGCGCGCGCGCGGTCGGCGTCTGCGCGCGCGCATCGCACGGCGCGGGTAAGTGCACGAAATTACGTCGTCCAGCGTCGGTATGGCCGTTGCTCATCGGCCGGTGACGCCGGCGGTCTGCCCCGAATACCTAACTTTGGGTGACTCGACCGTGTTTCCGGCGTGTAACAAAGTACGTGCGCTCAGCGGCTGGTCGAGGCATTGTCCGGCCGGTCGCTCAACCCACTCTTGCCCGACCAGGGGGAACATCTCGATGAAGCTCTCGTCCGTCCTCGCCCTCACCGCCGCCGTCGTCGGAATCTCGGCCTGTGCCGCGGGCTCGCCCGACGAGGGGCAGAGCGAGAACACCGGCAGCACCCAGCAGGCGATGTGCCTGAACTACCCGAACTGTCTGCCGAAGACCCGCAACTGGGGCGGCTTCACGAGCAGCAGCGGCGATCTCGTCGTGCTCGATCCGGTGACCACGACGAGCAGCAGCAGCGGTGGGTCTACGAGCGGCGGGCTCCAGTCGGGCCAGACGTTCCAGTGCGATGGCAAGGCGTCCGCCTGTCTCGATCTCGACAACCACTACCTCTCGTGCAACGCCGACAGGACGAGCTGCGTCTGCATGTCGGGGTGTGGTGGCGGCGGCTGGCCGTATGGCACGTACAACCCGTGCATGTACGGCCTGACGTACACCTGTATCTCCTACACCTGTCGGTGTTCTTGACGGGCAGTGCGCGGTAGACGAGCCCTCGCCCTCGTATCGATGACGAGCGTCGCGGCCGCCGCTCTGGCTGTCGTGGCGTGTACCGATCCGTCTGCGCGTTCCCTTGATCGGTC
>JBDHVD010000532.1:0-6177 GCA_039809525.1 Labilithrix sp.
GCGGATGGTCGAGACCATGAGGAACCCGAGGAACACCGTCAGCCCGATGAGCGGGAAGACGTAGGTCGGGCCGGAGAGGCCGCCGGCGATCGCGTGGTTGGCCACGACGAGCGACACGAGGATGCCCGCGGCGCCGGGCACCGGGAGGCCGACGATGTACTTGCCCGGCTTGGTCGGCTTGCCGCTCTCGCCCATCGACAGGACGTTGAAGCGCGCGAGGCGCACCGCTCCGGCGGCGGCGAAGGCGAACGCCGCGACGAGGCCGATCGTGCCCTGCTGGTAGAGCGACCACTTGAAGACGAGGATCGCCGGCGCGACGCCGAACGAGATGACGTCGGCGAGCGAGTCGATCTGCAGGCCGAATGCGCTCTGCGTCTTCGTGAGGCGCGCGACGCGGCCGTCGAGCATGTCGAAGAACAGCGCGTACACGAGGAGGATCGACGCCCGGTAGTAGTCGTCGTCGCCCGCGGAGCCGAACGCCGCCGATCCGCTCACGCGGATCGAGTCGAAGCCGCAGAAGATGCTCGAGAGCGTGATCATGTTCGGAAGGAGGAACAGCGTCTTCCGAAGATCGAGCTTCTTCCGGTGGTGCTTCGCCATCAGCCCCAATCTGCCCCAGGACCAGGGAACGGACAAGTAGCCCGGAAATTGGCGTTCGGACCGGGCAGGGGCCTACGCTTGACGGGCATGCGCAGCGCTCCGTTCGCGTTTGCCCCGTTCGCGTTGCTCGGCCTGGTGGGGCTGTCGGCCTGCTCGCGCGCCGAGACCGCCGCCGACCGTCACATGGCGGAGATGAACGAGGCGATCGCCAGCATCCAGAAGGACCAGGACAAGGGCTCGAAGGTCGGCAAGATCGAGGTCGAGGACAAGAGCACCCTCGGCCTGCCGAGCGCGTCCTCCGCGCCGCCTGCGGCCAAGACGGGGACGCCGGCGCCGCGCGTGGTGCAGCTCGGGGGCGACGACTCGGGCGAGAGCGACGACCCGAACGATCCCACCCAGCGCCCCGAGATCCGCCTGGTCGGCACCCCCGGCGCGGGCGGCGGCACGCGGTCCTCCCGGCGCGGCAGCATCCGGTTCGACGACGCGTCCGGCGCCGACTCCTCCTCCTCCTCTTCTGCGGCCGGCTCCGGGCGCCCGAGCGCGCTCGATCCCGAGGCCCGCAGGGCCTACGACCAGGCCCTCGCGCTGGTGAACGCGAAGCAGCACGAGCGCGCCCTCGAGGCGCTGAACGCGTTCCTCGTGCGCTGGCCCGACCATCCCTACGCGGAGAACGCGATGTACTGGCGCGGCGAGATCTACTTCGCCGAGGCGCAGTACCTCCGCGCCGCCGAGCAGTTCGAGGCGGTGGTCGCGCGCTTCGGCGGAGGCCGCAAGGCGCCCGACGCGCTCCTCAAGATCGGCATGTGTCACGACCGCCTCGGGGCGCCGTCGCGTGCGAACGAGTACTGGACCCGCCTGAAGCGGGACTATCCGCAGAGCGACGCCGCCCGGAAGATCCCGTCGTCGAAGGAGCCTCGATGAACCGCTACGTGTACTTTGCAAGTGCGCTCGGCCTCGTGTTGCCGATGACGCACGTCACGATCGCGTTCGCGCAGCAGGGCGGCGCGGCGCCGGCCGGGGGCAGCGGGAACCCGAGCGGGCAGGGCCCGGCGGCGAGCGGTCAGACGGGCGGCCAGGCGGGCGGCGGCGGCACCGTCACCACGACGACGGTCACCGGACCGACGACGTACCAGTACAACCCGCTCGGCAGCGGCGTCGCTCCGACCCCGCCCGGCGGCACGCTCGGCGGCGGCAACACCGAGTTCTCCTCGTCGAAGCCGATCACCGGCAACCAGCGCGACTCCTTCGACTTCCAGCGCGGCGGCAGCACCGGCACGGTGCGCGGCGGCGAGAACAGCTCGTTCGTGCTCGGCGATCAGGGCGGCGTCCGCAGCGCGGGCCCGCCGCCCAATTCGCATACCGTACGCAAGGGCGACACGCTCTGGGGCATCTGCGATTTCTACTTCCACAACCCGTATCAGTGGCCGCGGATCTGGTCGTACAACCCGCAGATCCAGAACCCGCACTGGATCTACCCGGGCGACCAGGTGAAGCTGCGCGGCGGCGCGGGCGGGCTCGGCGAGGCGGTCGCGCCGACCGCGGCGGCGACCGGACCGGGCATCACCGACCGTCGCCGGCAGGTGCCGCCGGACACGGTGTTCCTCCGCAGCCAGGGCTACATCGACGACGACACGAACAACTGGGGCGAGCTCAACGGAGCCGCCGAGGACAAGTTGATCCTCACCGACTTCGACGAGGTGTACCTGCGCATCGGCTCGGGCCACGACGTGAAGATCGGCCAGGAGCTCACGGTCTATCGCCCGATCCGCAGCGTGGGCGCGGGCAAGCTGATCGAGATCCAGGGCACGGTGAAGGTCGATCAGTGGAACCCGAAGGAGCGCATCGCCCGCGCGCGCATCACCGAGTCGCTCGACGCCATCGAGCGCGGCGCGCGCGTGGGGCCGATCCAGCGACGCTTCGAGGTCGTGCCGCCCGCGCGCAACGACAAAGACGTCGAGTCGACGGTCCTCACCAGCGTGCACCCGCACAACTTCTACGGCCAGAACCAGGTCGTGTTCATCGACAAGGGCGAGGAGGCCGGGCTCAAGCCGGGCAACCGCCTGTTCGTGATCCGCAAGGGCGACGCGTGGCACCGCACGCAGCCGTCGAAGTCCGCGGCGCGGCGCATCGCGCTCGAGGACGAGTCGCCGGCGGCGACGGAGAACGTGCCGCGCCCGCGCGACGAGAAGGCGCTGCCCGAAGAGGTGATGGCGGAGCTGCGCGTCATCCAGGTGCGCAAGAACACCTCGATGGCGCTCGTCACCCGATCGCGCCGCGAGATCGAGCCGGGCGACAAGGCCGTCGCGCGCAGCGGCTACTGACTCACGGCAAGAGCGCGAGCGCGCGCGGCTCCGGAGGCGGAGCGGCCGCCTCGCGATAGCCGACCTCGATCGGCTCGTCGTCGTCCACCGGGACGACGGCGAAGCGACACTGCTCGCGCGTGACGCCGGCGACGAGCGGGATCGTCTCGTCGCCGATCGCCGCGGCCTCGACGTCGACCACGCGCCACCGGCGCTCCCGCCCCTCGCGCACGCGGCGCACGAACGCGTGACGCATCCACGCGCGCGCGAACGCGATGCCGAGGAGCACGAGCGCCGTCACCATCGGCGCGGCCCACGTCGCCGCGAGGAGCGCGTCGGCGAGCGGCGCGATCGTGGCGTTGCTCGAGCCCTCGACCACGAAGCGATGCGCGAGGCCGATGCCCGCGAGCCACGCGGCGGCGGCGACGAACAGGCGATCGGTGGACGCGTGCGTGCGCCCGCTCCTGGACGCGGCCACGAACGCGGGGACGAAGCCGTACGCGAGCCCGACCGCGGCACCGACCAGCGTGCCGACGATCGCGGTCGCGACGGCGACGGCGAACGCGAACGACGGGCCGGGCGCGCCGCTCGGCGCGATGCCGAGCGCGGCGTCGAGCGACGTCGCGATCACCGTCAGCGCGCCGCCCGCGGCGTTCGCCTGCACCGCGCCGGAGAGGACGCTCTTGCCGACCGCGCGCGAAGGCGTGGTGGCGCTCGCCGCCCATCCGGCGAGGAGGCCGCCGATGATCCCCGAGCCGGCGAAGATGACGAGCCGGCCGAGGAGCGAGACCGGCATCCAGCAGACGAGGAGCGAGCTCGTGGTCGCGGCGCCGAAGCCGACGATCAGGCGACCGATGCCCGCCGGCCGGAGGCCGAACGCGCGCTCGAACATGGTCGTCAGGTGGGGTCGATCGGACGTGACGGCAAGCGCGTCAGTCGTAGCGCTCGCTGTGCACTTGCTGGCGCGGGACGTTCATCTGCTTGCGGAGCAGATCGCGCACCGCGCCGACCATGCGCTCGAGGCCGCACACGTAGGCGTGCGGCGCGCCCTTGCCCGAGCTCTCGAGCTCGCGCCATGCGCTCTCGACGTGCGTCTGCACGTAGCCTTTTAGCCCGTGCCACTCGCCCTTCGGCTGCGACAGCGAGACGGCGAAGCGGAAGTTGGGGTGCTTGGCCGCGAGCGCCTCGAGCTCGTCGAGGTAGAGCCGGTCCTCCTCGTGGCGCACGCCGAAGATCAGCGTCATCGGCGAGTCGTCGCCGTTCGCGAGCGCGTCGAGGACCATGCTCCGGAGCGGCGTGACGCCGGTGCCGGTGCCGACGAAGAGCGCCGGATGCCGCGTGCCCCGCGGCCGCGTGAAGAAGCCCTGCGGTCCGATCGCGCGGAGCAGGCGCCCCTCCGGGATCTCGTGGAGGAAGCACGAGCCCGCGCCGCCGGTGACCTTCGTGACCGCGACCGCGAGGCGCGGCGATCCGTCCGGCGGCGACGCGATCGAGTACGCGCGGCGCGCTTCGCCCTCCGCGAGCGGGAGCACGAGGCTCACCCACTGACCGGCGACGAAGTCGAACGCGGCGCCGTCGGCACGCTCGAAGACGAGCTCGCGGACGTTCGGCGAGAGCATCCGCGCGCTCCTGAGCCGGACGTCGAAGGTGGGCGGAGGAGGCACGCGTCCGTGCTCTTAGCGCGACCTGCCGAGTGATTCCACCCGATACGCGAACGATGCCTTCACGCGCGACGACGCGCGGAAGACGAGGTCCATGCGGAGGAGCGCGTCGAGCGCCTCGCCCGTCTCCATGCCGCGATCGCGCGCGCCGGCGAGGACGTCCACCGACGGCTCGAGCGCATCCGCCGCGTGGTGGTAGGCGCCGGGGAGCACGTAGAGCGACGCGGGATCGCCCGCGGCGACCACGCGTGCGTCGATCGCACCCTCGGCGTGCTGGAGGGTCAGCGCCTGGGTCTCGTCGAGATGCCGGACGAGCAGCTCGGCGCCGGACCAGAGGTCGAGGAGCAACGCCCCACGGTCGTCGACATCGGAGACGACGAAGAACCCGCGATGGGCGCGGGCGAACGTCTGCCCGAACGCCTGAGTCGTGAGCGCGTCGTCCCAGCAAGCTCGGCTGCGCGTCTCGAACCACGGATCCTCCGCGTGGAACACGCCCGTGCGCCTCTGGAAGACCTCCCGCAGCGCGCCCGCGCGCGGCTCGGCCTCGGCGACGAGCGCGTCGTACGCGGCGAGGACCTTCGTGGCCGTGGTATCCTTCTCGCTGGCCCCCATGGAAAACCGAGTCTTCTTCCCTCAGCTACTACTGGACCAGTGGGGAGTGGAGGGAAAGATCGATCTGACGGGCAGAGAGCTGATGATCCTCGGCGAAGGGCGCCGCTACGAGATCGAGGAGGTCGTCCGCGTCGTGGCCGAGGTCACCGGGGCCAACGATCCGCACAAGCTCGTCGGCAAGGTGAAGCCGAAGGCGATGCTCGAGGAGATGGGCGCCGAGATCCTCGAGAACTCGATGATCCTCGGGGACAACGCGTACGACGTGGTGCCGGGCTGGGCGGGGACGGCGAAGACGTCGTGGACGCAGCACCTCGACTCGTCCGAGCGGATGGCGGCACGCGCCGGCAAGACCGACATCGGCGCGCCGCCGAAGACCGAAGAGGAGATGCTGAAGCGTTTCCTCGAAGGGACGCTCTGAGGTCGCCATGAACGAGATCGTCGCCGACGCGCTGTTCTACGCGACCGCGGCGGCGTACGTCTCGGCCTCGGTCGTCTTCCTGCGGTACCTCGTCCGCGGGAAGGGCGACGTCGGATCGACCGGTCCGCGGCTCGTCGCGCTCGGTGCCGTCCTGCACGGGTTCCACATCGTCGTCGCCTCGCTCGTCCTGCAGGTCTGCCCCGTCGAGGGCATCCACTTCCCCATGAGCGTCGCGTCGATGCTCATGTGCGTGGCCTACGTCCTGTTCCGCCGGCGGCTGCGCGTCGAGGTCGCCGGCGCGTTCATCGCGCCGCTCGCGCTCACGTCGCTCCTCGCGTCGCGCTTCGTCGGAAGCGCGGAGCCGGGCGCGAAGATCAAGGGCGCCATCCTCCCGTTCCACGTGACCACCAACCTCTTCGGCGTCGCGCTCTTCAGCCTCGCGTTCTCCGCCGCGGCGCTCTACCTGGTGCAGGAGCGGCTCCTGAAACGAAAGCAGATCGACGGCGTGTTCAAGCGCCTCCCCCCGCTCGACGTGTTCGACCGCGCCGAGCATCGCTTCCTCCTCGCGGGCTTCCCGCTGCTCACC
>JBDHVD010000533.1:0-6170 GCA_039809525.1 Labilithrix sp.
ACGCGCTGCTCGTCCGGGCGAGCGCGGATCCGAGCGACGCCGTCCGGCTCCGCGCCGTCCCCGCCCTCGGCGATCGCGGCGGGCGCGTCGTCGAGCAGCCGCTCGTCGCGCGCCTCGTCGATCCGTCGCTCGACGTGCGCATGGCGGCGGTCACCGCGCTCGGGTCCGCGACGAGCCCGGAGGCGTTCGAGGGGCTGCTCCGTGCGCTCGGCGGCGCCGCCCCCGATGCGCGCGATCGCATCGCGGAGGCGCTGTCGCGCGGCGCGCGGGCGGTGCTGTTCCAGCGCCTCCCCGAGCTCGAGAACAACGCGTCGCTCGACGTGCGCATCGGCGTGTCCTGGACGCTCGGCAAGACCGGCGCGCCCGAGGCCGTACCCGCGCTCGCGAAGTTCCTCCGCGACGAGGCCGCGCCGCTCCGCGCGAGCGCCGCCGGCGCGCTCGCGAAGATCCCCACGACCGCCGCGCTCGACGCGCTCGTGTCGGCGGCCAACGATCCGGACGGACGCGTGCGCGCCGCGGTGGTCAATGCGCTCGGGCGCGCGGTCGATCCGAGCGACGCGATCGTCGCCGCGCTCGAGCGACGCGCGCACGACCCCGACTCGTTCGTCCGCAACCGCGCGCTCGTCGCGCTCGCGCGATCCGGCGGCGCGCGCGTGGAGGACTCCGTGCGCGCGCTCGCGGATCGCGCGGATCCGGCGGCACGGACCGTCGCCTTCGCGCTGCTCGGGACGGAGGGCGCGATCGCGTCGGCGCTCGACGGCGCGACGGCCGAAGGCGCCCTCGAGCGCGTCATCGGGTTCCTCGCGAAGGAAGACCCGGCGGTGCGGGCGGGGTTCTTTCGTGCGCTCCACCTCGAAGAGATCGAGGTGGTCGACGATCCGCGCGGAGACCTCGCGGCGCGCTATGCGCAGATCGTCCGCTCGAGCCTCGACGTCGACGCACGCCGCCTGGCGGTGGCCGCGCTCGGCCGGCTCGCCGGGGCGCGCGTGGTCGAGGTCCTCGGCGACGCGGTCGTCGGCGATCCCGACGAGAACGTGCGCCTGCGCGCGGCGAAGGCGCTCGCGACGCGCACCGACGAGCCCGCGGCGCGTGCCGCGCTCGTCCGCGCCGCGGGCGATCCGAACGTCGACGTCATCCGGGTGACCCTCGACGCCCTCTCGCGCAGGCGCGAGCCGGAGGTCGCCGCCGCGCTCGTCCGCCGGCTCGGCGCGGTGCCCGACGAGCTCGTCGATCCGCTCGAGTCCGCGGTCGCCGCCGTGCATGCCGCCGATCCTCTCCCCTTCCTCGACTGGATGATGGGCCAGGACGTCCCCGAGCTGCTCGTGCCTGCGGTGCGCGTCCTCGGGCGCATCGCGCATCCGTCGACCCTGCCGTTGCTGCGCGAGCTCGCGCGGTCGCGCTCCGATGCGCTTCGCGCGGCCGCGGTCGCCGCGCTCGCCAAGCTGCCGGTCGCGGAGGTCGCGAGCGCCGTCGAGGAGCTCGCGCAGGATCGGAGCGAGGACGTCCGCATCGCGGTACTCGAGGCCACGACGTGGACCGCCGACGCGGTCCTACGCCTCTCGGCGGTGCGACGCGATCCGGTCGTCCGGGTGCGCGCGGCGGCGGCGCGGAGCCTCGCACGCGCGGTCGCGGGCGCCGAGCGCGGAGCGATCCGCGCGCTCGAGGGGATGCTCGACGACGCCTCGCCGGTGGTCCGAGCCGCGGCGCTCGCCTCGCTCGTCGTGTGCGGAGCCGACGGCCTCCTCGCGTTCGGTCGCGCGTGGCCGACGACGCCGCTCGAGGTGCGTCTCGCACTCCGCGACGACCCGCGCCGCGCGATCGCCACCGAGCAGCTCGCCACCGTCGTCTCGTCGACGAGCGACGTGGAGCGGCGGCGCTGCGCGGTGGTCGCGCTCGGCGCGCTCGCGCACGACGGCTTCCACGTCCACGTGCTGCCCGCGCTCGCCGATCCCTCGCCGGCCGTGCGCCTCGCCGCGATCCAGACGCTGGCGCCGGTCGACGCTCCGGACGTGCGCGCGCGCATCCGCGAGCTGCTCTCCGATCCCGATCCCGCGATCCGCGACGCCGCGCGGCGCTCCCTCGTGCGGACGGTGGGATGATCGGGCGCACGCCCTGGGCGGTGATCGCGCTCGTCGCTACGGCGTGCACCGCGCCTCCGCGCGCGCCCGCGGCGGCGTCGCCGAGGCCTGCGCTCGCGTTCCTCGAGAGCCGCACGCGCCCCCTGCCGGGAGGCCCGGAGGGCGCCGACGTCTGCATCACCGATCCGACGAACGAGCGCGTCGCGCCGTACGACGCGGCCCTCGCCGCGCTCGTGTTCATGCGCGCGGGCGAGCGCGCGCGCGCCGCGCGCCTCCTCTCGGGCATGGAGGCGGTGCAGCGCGAGGACGGCGCGCTCCCGTTCTCGTTCACCCTTCCGGCCCCCGATCCGGCACGCTTCCACGTGCGGAGCGGGACGATCGCGTGGGTCGGCTACGCGGCCGCCGAGTACCTGGACGCGGAGGCGGGCGGTCCGGACCGCGATCGCATCGCGTCGCTCGCGCATCGTGCGGCGGCCTACCTGCTCGCGCACCAGCGCGACGCTCCGGAGGATCCGCGCGACGGCCTCGTGACCGGCGGCTTCGGCACCGTCGTCTACGAGCTCGACCACGGCGCGCTCCGCGAGCGCTTCGTCCCCGGCGAGGTGCCGTGGGCGTCGGTCGAGCACAACGTCGACGCGTGGTTCTTCTTCATGCGCTTCGCGAAGGTCACGGGCAACGCGGTGGTTCGATCCGCGGCCGATCGCATCGCGCGCGCCCTCGCCGCCCGCGCGTGGGATCCCGCGCAGGGGCAGATGGTGCGCGGCTTCGGCGACCGCGGGCCCGATCCGGAGCTCGCCCTCGACTGCGCGTCGTGGGGCGCGCTCTTCTTCCACGCGAGCGGCGATGCCGCGCGCGCGCGCACGTCCGCGGACACCGCCGACCGGCGCTACGCGTCGTTCGATCCGAAGACGCGCGCCCGCGGACACCTCCCGCACGTGCAGGGGCCGCTGCTCGAAGGACGCACGCTGAGCGATCACCTCGGCGATCGCCTGTCCGTCCGCGACTGGGAGCACCTCTCCGCGGTGTGGCCGGAAGGCAGCGCCGGCGCGGCGCTCGCCGCGGCGCGCGCAGGGAGGCCCGACCGTGCGCGTGCGATCCTCGACGGGCTCGAGCCGCTGCGCGCTCGCGACGGATCGCTGCCGACCTTCACCGTCGAGATCCCGTTCGCCTTCGACACGCGGCCGAGCGTCGCCGGGACGGCGTGGGTCGAGCTGGTGCGCTTCGAGCTCGCCCGCGGCGGCGCCGCGCCGACGTTCCTCGTGCCGTGAGCGTCACCGCGGGACGGCGACGAACGCGTGACGCGATCCGGGAGCCGGTGCTCCGACGAGGACGACGCGCCGTCCTTCGATGCGCGTCTCCCCGCAGGTCTCGCACCGGAGCTCGCGGATGGGATCGGCGAACTCGAGCGTGATGCCGGGCGCGGTGGGCTCGCCGATCACCAGCGTGCCCGTGTAGCCGGTGCGCGAGTCGAACGCCGCCTCGAGCTTCACGCCCAGGCGGGCCCGCCAGAAGTCGAAGATCTCCTCGAGCGGGTGCGTCGCGACGTCGAGGTCCTTCAGCCGATCGAGGAACCGTTCGAGGGCGACCATCTTCACCTTCAGGCCGTCCTCGCCCATCCCCTCGCCGCGGGAAGGGTGCACGAGCAGCGTGGTGAAGCTGCGGTTCGCCGCGTTCTTGCGCACGACGGACTCCCAGCGCGCGACCGTCGCTTCCGCGCCGGTGGCGCCGAGATCGAAGTCGGCGAGCGCGACCGGCAGCTCGAGGACGCGCTTGCGTCCGAACCGCATCGCGAGCACCGACGCGCGGTCCGCCTCCACCGGCAGGTTCTGCGGGAGGTCGCCGATGCCGAAGCTCGAGTCGTAGGGGATGCCGTTCGCGAGCAGCACGTCGAGCTGCTGCGGGTGGAACGCGACGTTCGGCGAGCGCCACACGCGCGGCGCGCGCCCCGTCGCCTCCTCGATCACCGCGCGCGACACGCGGATCTCGCCGCAGAGCGTCGGCGCGGCGCCGTACGAGGCGACGGTCTCGGTGCACGTCCCGCGCGGGAGCCTGGCGAAGCTCGCGGGATGCACGACGCCGTGCGCGCCGAGCGCGCATCCATCGGCGCAGAGCGCCTCGATCGTGGCGCGCTCGTAACCGGCGCGCGCGCGGTCCGTCGTCACGTCGAACGTCGCGCGCACGCCGCGCGCCTTCTCGATCGCCTGCGCTTGCAGCGCACCCGGCGGCCCCCACGGCCCGGCGCGGAAGGCATCCGGCGCGTCGAGGTCGTGGGTCACGAGGACCACCGACGACGCCGCTCCGGGCGCCGTGTGGAGCTGCACCCAGTGCCCGTGCGCGCCTTCGCGGAGCGCGCCCTCGAGCAAGAGACGCAGCACGTCGCCCCGCGGCTCGAAGCAGTTCACGTAGCAGCGGCTCGCCGCGAAGGTCGCGAGGTCGTGACCGACGGCGTAGATCGCGCCGCGCCCGAGCGCGCGCCGGGTGACGGAGGGTCCGGCGGCGGAGGCCCCCGCGCCGAACGCGTGCGCGAGCGGAGCGGCGCCACCCTCGGCGTCGGGCGTGAGGACGTAGATCTCGATGCCCTCGCGCGGCGGGCGCGGGCCCTCGTTGATCGGCAGCGTGCGCTCCTCCTCGGTGTCGATCGCCGCGAGCGCGGGCGCCGGCGCATCGAAGCGGATGCCGAGCAGGTCGCGCCGCCGCGTGCTCGCCGCGAGCCCGGCGAGCCGGAGCGCCTCGCGCCGATCGGCCGCGCCGATCGGCTTGAAGACCACGACGACGCCGCCGGCCTCCGCGAACGCCTCGAGCCGCTGGCGCGCGGAGCTCGACACCGCCGCCCCGAGCAGGTAGCCGGGCACGACGACGAGCGCGTACCGCGACAGGTCCTCGAGCGTCGCCGTCCACTCCGTGTCGATCGCCTGCACGTCGTACGGGACGCCGGCCTGCGCGAGCGCGGCGGTCACGTTGCCGACGTCCGCGGCACACTCGCTCCACACGTAGCGTGGCGCGGCGACGAGGGCACGCGGGTGAGCGACGACGACCGGCGCGTCCGGCGCGCTCGCGTCGTTCGAGGGCGTCGCGACGGGAGCCGCGGACGCGGGCGTCGCCCCGCCCGGCGAACGGCAGCTGGCTGCCGCGACCAGCGCACCGGCTGCGAGGAGGACCACCGCCGCACGCCGCATCGCGATCACGCTACACGAGTTTTGCTATGGTGACCGCGTGTGGCGCCGTGCAGCGAGGATCGGCGCGCTCCTCGTGGTCGCGCTGCTCGTCCTCCTCGCGCCGCGCATCGCCTTCCGGCTCGCGCCGGCGAAGAAGCTCCGCGTCGTCATCCTCGACAAGACGGTGCCGGTCCACGCGTTCCGGGAGCACGCGGCGATCCCGTGGCTCCTCCACGCGGCGAAGATCCAGGATCCGAGCGGGCGCTACCTCGATCCCCGGAGCGACTACGTCGGGTTCGATCCGGGCACGCGCTCGGGCCGGCCGCTGACCGAGGCGGATCTCGCGGGCGCCGACGTCCTCGTGTGCACCGACACCTACGGCGTCTATCGCGGCGACTACGAGGCGAGCCTGGCGGCGGCGATGGAGCGCTCGCCGAAGATCTACGGCGGCCTCGACGACGCGGAGGCGAAGGCGATCGTCGACTTCGCCGGGCGCGGGAGCATGGTGCTCGCCGAGTTCAACACGTTCGCCTCGCCGACCGAGGACGGTCCGCGCGCGCGGCTCGAGGCGCTCTTCGGCGTCCGCTGGACGCGATGGGTGGCGCGGTACTGGCCCGATCTCGCGGACGGCAACGAGGTGCCCGCCTGGCTCGGCCGTCTCTACCAGCGCGTGACGGGGAAGCCCTTCGACCTCGGCGGCCCCGCGCTCGTGTTCATCAGGGACGACGTCGACGTCGTCGTCCTCCGGCCGGGCGAGGACCTCGGCGCGGACGTGGTCACGCAGCAACGCACGCCCGCCGGCGCGGCGTACGGCTTCCCGCCGCGTGGCGCATACTGGTTCTGGATGGACGTCGTCGAGCCGACCGACGGCGAGGTGCTCTACGAGCACGTCGTCGACGTGACCGAGGGCGGCGCCGAGCGGCTGCGCCGGCACGGG
>JBDHVD010000534.1:0-6125 GCA_039809525.1 Labilithrix sp.
CGGCGTCCCTTCCACTTCATGAAGCAGCGACGCGATGCGCGCCTTCCGGTCCATCCCGCTGCGGGCGACGGCGATCGCGGTCATCGGCTTGGTCAAGCTCGCGAGATCCCAGAACGCGTGCGTCGCTCCACCTGCGCGCGTCTCCCACCCGCCATGTCCGGTGCGCCGCGCGACGCCGACCGCCGCGCTCGGGGCGACGCCGGCAGCGACGACTCCTCCTGCGATTCCGTCGAGCTCCACCACGGCGGATACTTTACCGGCGCGCTGCCGCACCGGTAACCTTTGCCCGACATGGCCGAATTCGTCTGGGAGGCGCGCGCGCGCACGGGGGAGCTGCGCAAGGGCACCATGGAGGCCGACGACGAGGCCGGGGTGAGCGCACGCCTCCGTGGGCAGCAGCTGATGCCCACCAAGATCAAGAAGAAGGGCACCGCGCTCAGCTTCCAGATCGGCACGGGCGTCGACCTGAAGGACATCGTCACCTTCACCCGCCTGTTCGCGACGATGATCGATGCGGGTCTGCCGATCGTCCAGTGCCTCGACATCCTCTGCAACCAGACGGACAACAAGCTCTTCGCCGTCGTCCTCCGGGACGTGAAGGCGAACGTCGAGCAGGGCGCGACGTTCAGCGACTCGCTGCGCCGCCATCCGAAGATCTTCGATCAGCTCTACGTGAACCTCGTCCAGGCGGGCGAGGTCGGCGGCATCCTCGACACCATCCTCCAGCGCCTCGCGACCTACAACGAGAAGGCGATCAAGCTTCGCCGGCAGGTCCGCGGCGCGATGGTGTACCCGAGCGCCGTCGTCTTCATCTTCATGGCCGTCATGGGCGTCCTGCTCGGCTGGGTCATCCCGTCGTTCAAGACGATCTTCAAGGACCTCGGCTCGAAGGACGAGCTGCCGTGGCTCACCGAGGTCGTCATCTCGGTGTCCGAGACGTTCGTCGGCTACTTCCCGTTCGTCGTCCTCTTCATGATCGGCCTCGTGGTGGGCGGGATCTACGTGTACCGCACGCCGAAGGGGAAGAAGGTCTTCCACAAGGCCTTGCTCCGTGCGCCGGTGCTCGGACCGGTGTTCCGCAAGATCGCCGTCGCGCGCTTCACCCGCACGCTCGGGACGCTCCTCGCCTCCGGCGTGCCGATCCTCGACGCGCTCGACATCGTCGCGAGGACCGCGGGCAACGTCGTCGTCGAGGAGGGCATCCTCTACGCGCGCCAGAAGATCTCCGAGGGCAAGAACATGGCCGGGCCCTTGATGGAGACGAACGTCTTCCCGCCGATGGTCGTGCAGATGGTCGGCGTCGGCGAGCAGACCGGCGCGCTCGACGCGATGCTCAGCAAGATCGCCGACTTCTACGAAGAGGAGGTCGACGTCGCGGTCGCGGCCATGACGAGCCTCATCGAGCCGGTCATGATGGTCGGCATCGGCGGCACCGTCGGCGTCGTGCTCATCGCGATGTACCTCCCGATCTTCAGCATCGCCGGCAAGATCAAAGCCGACTGAGGGGGGCATGAACGACGAGCGAGGGTACGCGAGCGACGATCGTCTCGCGAACCGGCTCGCCTGGATCACCGGGCTGCGGCTCGGGTTCCTCGCCATCCTCTTCGGCGCGACCGCGTTCTTCTACCTGCGCGGCGAGCTCTCGAAGTACCCCGAGAGCCAGGCGATCGTCCTCGCCACCATCGGGAGCGGCTTCGCCCTCGCCGCCGTCTACGCCACCGTGCTTCGCGCGGGGCGCCATCTCAAGCACCTCGCCGAGGCGCAGATCGTGCTCGACCAGGTGACGTGGACGGCGATCGTCTACGTGTCCGGCGGGGCGACGAGCGGCGCGACCTCGTTCTACGCGCTCACGTGCCTCGTCGGCGCGATCCTCGTCGGGCTCCGCGGCGCGGCGCTCGCCGCGATCACCGGCATCGCGATCTTCGCCGTGCTCTGCGCCGGCTTCGCCTTCCACTGGATCGCCCCGCCCGCGGATCAGGCGGCGGTGAACTACGCCGTCTCGCTCGACGCGATCATCTATCCCCTGCTCCTCAACGGGCTCGGCATCATCGTCGTCGCGCTCCTCGCCGGTTACCTCGCCGAGCGCCTGCGCACGACGGGCGGCGAGCTCGCCCTCGCCAACGAGCGCGCGATGGCCGCCGAGCGCCTCGCGACGCTGGGCCGCGTCGCCGCGGGCCTGGCGCACGAGATCCGGAACCCGCTCGGCTCGATCTCCGGCTCGGTCGAGATGCTCCGCGAGGCGCCCGGCCTGGGCGAGGACGACAAGCGGCTCTGCGACATCATCGCGCGCGAGGCCGATCGGCTGAACAACCTCGTCTCCGACATGATGGACCTCGCGCGTCCCCGGAAGCCGGAGCCGCGGGCGGTCGACGTCGCCTCCCTCGCGCGCGAGGTGGTGGAGCTGGCCTCGCGATCGGAGCGGAGCGGATCGGGTGACGTCTCCGTCAGGTACCGGGGGCCCGACGGCGCGGCCTGGGCCACGTGCGACGCGGCGCAGATGCGCCAGGTGCTCTGGAACCTCGTCCGCAACGCGGTCCAGGCGAGCGGTGCGGGCGCGACGGTGCGGGTCGGCGTCGACGTCGACGGCGCGCCGGGCAGCGGCCGCGTCCGCATCGGCGTGACCGACGAGGGCCCGGGCATCCCCGAGGACCAGCGGAGCCGGATCTTCGAGGCGTTTTTCACGACACGCTCGAAGGGCGCCGGCATCGGATTGGCTGTGGTGCGTCGAATCATCGACGAGCACGCGCCTCTCGGGGCGTCGATCGACGTCCGCAGCGCGCCGAAAGCAGGAGCGACCTTCGAGGTCGGCCTTGCGCGCGCCGCGGAGCCGACTACAAGCTCGGGCGGTACGGCGGATGCAGACCCCCTGCGGCCGGGCCCCCAGGATCCGGCTGTCACGGCCCCTGCGAACGCCCGTTGACGAGCCCGGCCCAGGCCGGATTTCCCCCGCGATTCGAAGAGCTTGAATCTTCTTCCGCCGGCATGAATCCGGCTCCCCCACCCACGTCCAACTCTTCGACACCCCACTTCATCCCGCCCAGCACCTGAGACGAGGATCGACACCGATGCGGATTCGCCACTTTCTCCCTGCCGCCCTGCTCTGCCTCTCCGTCACGACGATGGCCGCTGCGGCCTCGGCCGACGTCGCCGGGGCCCAGGCGTTCGTCGAGAAGGAGCACGGCCAGCTGAAGAAGCTGGTCGAGTCGAACGCGTCCTCGGGCGAGGTGAGCCGCGCGATCGACAGCATGGTCGACTACGACGAGCTCGCGCGCCGGACGATGGGCAACCCCTGCCCTCCGGGCGTGCCGAGCTGCACCAACCACTGGAAGGACCTCACGCCCGAGCAGCAGCGCGAGGTCACCGGGCTCCTCAAGCAGCTCGTCGAGAAGAACTACCACAAGAACCTCAACAAGACGCGCGACTACGACGTCTCGTATCGGGGCGCCAAGGAGCAGGGCGAGAACCTCTCGAAGATCCGCACCGAGGCGAAGAGCAAGCTCAAGCCGCGCGACCCTGCGGTCCAGGTCGACTACGTCATCATGGGCAACGGCTCGATCTACAAGGTGATCGACATCGTCACCGAGGGCTCGAGCATGACGAAGAACTACTACGACCAGTTCCACCGCATGCTGACGACCGCGAACCAGGGCTACCCGTACCTGGTGCAGAAGCTGAAGGACAAGATCGCCAAGAAGGAGAAGGAGTCGAAGTAAGGCTCCTCGGTCCTCCGCTCGTCCCTCATCCATCATCCATCATCCGCGCCATCGTCATCGGCGCTGGCAGATGAACGGACGGGCGACGTCCTCGCCCGACTGCGCGAGCTGCGAGTCGAAGAACGCCGGGCCGACGCGGATGAACGCGCGGCCCGTGCTCGTGCTCGGTTGACCGGCGCCCCACGGCGACGGACGGCCGCCGTCGTCCGCGATCGTGCCGTCGTCCCACGTCCAGGTGCCGCCGTCGTTCGCCAGCCCGATCCAGGCGGTGAACGTCGGCGCCTCCTCCCCGAAGAGCCGGATGATCTCGCGCACGAGCTGCCCGCGCTCCTCGGGCGCGTCGAACGTCACGAGGCGTCCGCCTTCGTAGAGCGCGCATTCCTTGGCCGCCTCGTCGGCGCTGCGCGCGGCGCTGTCGAGATAGAGGAGGTAACGCTTGTCGTTCAGCGTGAACGGGACGGTCGAGCACCACGGGCCCTGGCAGTAGAACGATCGCTGGCCCGCGGGCTCGCGCTCGCAGACCACGCCTGCCGTCGCCGGGTCGCAGGCCGAGAGCGTCCAGCCGCCGTCGCGCGACACGACGCAGTCCGTGCCGGCGTCGCTCCGCGCGAGCGTGCGCACGTAGCAGCCGGTGCACCCGCCGTCGGCCGGGAAGCCGGGCTCGGTCGTGACCTCGGAGCGGTAGCCGCCGATGGCCGCCTGGTACGAGACGCCGACCCAGTACGGCGACGACGTGATGCCGTCGACGAGCGCGGCCTCGCGATCGCTCTCGAGCGTGACCACGTGACCACCGGCGCAGGCGAGGATCGCTTGCTGGTAGGTCCCGGCGTCCGCGACGTAGTAGCAGTGGCCGCTCGCGGGATCGATCGTCCCTCCGGGGCACTGCACCTTGCAGTCGGCGCACGACGCGACGCTCGCGTCGCCCGGGTCGCAGCTCTCGCCGGCATCGTCGTCGATGAAGCCGTCGCCGCATCCGCCGGTCGCGATCGCGGGCGCGTCTTCGCCGCCGTCGATCGGACCGCGGAGGGCGGAGAGCTCGGGGAGACAGGCGGCGCCGGCGAGGACGAGCCCGACCAGGCCCGCGAGCGCGGCCGACGCGAGGAACCTCCGGCGCATCCGCCGCATAGGCTACGATGATTTCGAGATGATCGCTGCCGCCCTCGCATCGAGGTACCGATCGCTCTTCGTCATCGGGCGCGGCGGCATGGGCTCGGTCGAAGCGGCGCTCGAGGTCGGCGACGACACCGCCGAGACGTACCAGCGCGTGGTCGCGCTCAAGCGGCTCCTGCCCGACGCGGCGCGGGACAAGCGGCGCGCGGAGATGTTCCTCCGCGAGGCGAAGCTCGCCAAGCTCCTCGATCACCCGAACGTCGTGCGCGCGTTCGACTACGGCGAGATCGACGGCGAGCTGTTCCTCGCGATGGAGTACGTCGAGGGGCAACCGCTCTCGCGCGTGCTGCGCACGCTCGCCGAGGCGGGCGAGGAGCTCCCCGTCGCGGTCGCGTGCTACGTGCTCGCGGAGGTGTGCGAGGGGCTGCATGCCGCCCACGAGCTCCGCGACGCCGAGGGGCGCGCGCTCAACCTGGTGCATCGCGACGTGTCGCCCCAGAACGTGATGCTCGGCTACGACGGCCACGTGCGCCTGCTCGACTTCGGCGTCGCGAAGATCGAGACCGAGAACGTCACGAAGACCGGCGAGGTGAAGGGCAAGACGGCGTACATGTCGCCCGAGCAGGCGATGGGCGAGCCGCTCGACCGGAGGAGCGATCTGTTCGGCGTGGGCGCGATGCTCTTCGAGTGCCTGGCGCTCCGGCGCATGTGGGGCGCGGGGACGGACATGGAGATCATCCGCAAGCTCGCGCTCGAGGAGCCGCCGCCGCTCGAGGACGCCGCGAAGGACGCGCCCGAGCCGCTACGTGTACTCTACACGCGTCTGGTGGCGAGGGACGCGAAGGACCGTCCCGCGACCGCGCACGACGTGGCGACCGCGCTGATCGCGCTCGTCCCGGGCGGCAAGGAAGAGGCGGCGCGCGAGCTCTCGGCGGTGCTCGACCGTCACTTCGCCACGTACGCGGCGGAGCAGCGGAAGCGGCTCTCGACGTCGCTCGACGAGGTCGCGCCCGAGCAGGCCGCCGAGCTCCGCGCGAGCGCGGTGCCGACGCTCGCCCCGCCGCCGAGCGTCCCCGCGGTCGCGACGGTGAACGCGGAGCCCTCGCCGCGCCCGGCGCGCTCGCCGCTGCCGTGGATCGTGGGAGCGGCGGCGCTCGCGGGCGTGGCGCTCGTCGCGCTCCGTCGCGAGCCCGCGCCGACTCCGACGACGATCGTCGCCGCCACCGCGACGGCGACCGCGGCGCCCGTCCCGACGCCGGTCACCTCCGCCCCGGCGCCGCCGCCCGAGACGGCGACGGCGAG
>JBDHVD010000535.1:0-6078 GCA_039809525.1 Labilithrix sp.
CGCCGGTCACGCCCGGCGCGAGGCGCGCGATCGGCGCGCGCACGGCACGCGGAGGAGGCGGCGCCACGTCGGGCACCGGCGCCGGAGGCTCGGGCGCCGGCGGAGGCGGCGGAGGCGGCGCCTCGTTCGCCACCTCGATCACGCTCGCCGCGCGCGCGGGGACGAGCGCGGGCCTCGCCGAGGGGAGCACGCCGATGACCACGACGTGGAGCGCGACGCTCGCGGGCAAGAGGACGCGGATCATCGTTGCCCCGTGTCGCTCCGCACGACGATCGCGATCTTGGCGACGTGCTCGCCGCGCAAGATCTCGAGCGCGTGCACCACCTGCTCGTGACGCGCGCGTCCGTCGGCGGCGAGGACCGCGGAGGAGGCGCCGCCCGCGCGCCGGCGCAGCTCGCCGTCGTCGACCGGCGTCGTCTCGACGAACATCGCGCCGTGCTCGTCGATCGCGACGGTGAGCGGCCTCTGCGCCGCGTCGCTCTCGCCGGTGCTCGCGCGCGGGAGCTCGACCGGGATCGTGCGGCTGGCGATGGCGGTCGCGGTGACCATCATGATCACGAGCAGCACGAGGACGACGTCGACGAGCGGCGTCACGTTGATCTCCGTGAGCAGCGACGCGTCGCGGTTGGTCGGCGCGCCCATCACTCGGCCTCCGCGAGCGAGCGGCGCTCGTCCTTCACGAACGAGAGCATCTCCCGGCCGAGCGCCTCGGCGCGCGCGATCCGCGCGGCGATCTGGCGCTGGAAGAAGTTGAACAGCGCGACCGCGGGCAGGGCGACGAAGAGGCCGATCGCCGTCGCCGTGAGCGCCTCGCCGATCTCGGCCATGAGCGCGGTCGACATCTGGCCGCCGCTCGCGTCGAGCGCGTGGAACGCGCGGATGATCCCGATCACCGTGCCGAGCAGACCGACGAACGGCGCGTTCGAGCCCACCGTGCCGATGATCGCGAGGCGTCGCTCGAGGCCGAGGCGCGCGAGCTGGGCCTCGCTCGCGAGCCGCTCCTCGACCGCCGCCGCCCCGCGCGGGAGCGCGCCCAGCCCGGCGGCGAGGACCTGGCCCTCGACCGATCGGGACGCGACGACGATGCCGCGGGCCGCGACGAGATCGCCGCGCCCGAGGGCGCTCGCGAGGTTGCGCCGGAGCGCGGTGACGTCGTCCTTCGTCAGGAAGAGCACGATCGCGCGCTCGAGCGCGATCGCGACGACGACGACGCTCAGCGCGACGAGCACCCACATCACCCAGCTCGCGCCGAACCCGGCGAGCGCACGCAGCTTGTTCTCGATCGACATGTTCATCTCCTCACGCACACGGTCCGGATCACGAACGACGTCCCACCGCGACCGTCGCGGAGGACGAAGAACACCCTCACGTCGCCCTCGGACGCCGGGGGCTTCCACGCGACGCTCACCGCCTTCGGGGCGGGCTCGAACGCTTCGAGGTACTCGTAGGTCCGATCGAGCTCGCCGCCGGTGACGAACATCCCGAGGAGGAGCGCCTCGCCTTGCTCGCGCTGCGCGTCCTCGAAGCGGAACCCGAGGTGCTCCTCGGGGCCGTCGGGCTGGACGCACCCCGGAGGGACGGTCACCGCGTCGCCGGCGATCGCCGGGTTGCGGTTGGCCGGCGCGGGGCTCTTCACCGAGGCGAGGAGCGGCTCCGCGCCGGACGCGCACGTCGCGCCGAACGATCGAGGATCGAACGACGCGGGCGCGTCGCCATCGCAGAAGGCCGCGAGCACGAGCCCGGGCTCGGGCAGCGCGCCGACGTTCATCTTCACCTCGTCGCCGTCCGACGTGCCCGAGCCGGAGCCGGCGATCGCCGCCTCGCAGCGCGGCGGCGCATAGTTCCCGGCCGGCGCGGCGCACGTGGCGAACGCCCAGCCGAAGCGGCGCGGGCCCGCCGGGGTGGTGACGAGCCAGCTGACCTCGCTCCCTTCGACGCGCGCGCCGAGCACGCGCGGGCGATCGACGAGCCACGCCTTGCCCGGCGCGTCTCCGCACGCGATCGCGGCGAGCGCGAGGGGGATCCAGATGCCGCGCCTCACAGCTCACCTCGCACGCCGAGGATGGGGAGGATCGGAAGGCCGCGCGCGCCGGTGCGCTCGCGGTAGTCGTAGCTGTACGCGAACCCTTCGCGGTTCGGTGCGTTGAGGACGTTCTGCACGTCGAGGTACACGGCGGCGCTCCAGTGGGTGAAGGTCCAGGTCTTCTGCACGCGGAGGTCGACCCGCGAAAATGGCGGGTTGCGTGCGCTCATCGGGCGGCCGAACCGCGCGGCGTAGGTGTCGGTCGTCGCCTCGTACGTCGCGGAGGTCACCGGCGTGTACGGCGTGCCGCTCGTGTAGCGGACGCTCGCGCCGAGCTCCCAGCCGCGCCCGAGGCGGTAGGTGCCCGTCGCGTTGAGGATGTGCGGCTGATCGCGATCGAAGAGGCGATACGCCTGGCCTTCGTCGCCGCGCTCGCTGCGCATCAGCGTGTACGAGAGGAACCCGAAGAAGCGGCCGGTGGGGCGGACGCGCACGAGCAGCTCGCCGCCGAAGATGCGTCCGCGCTGCGTGTTGACGAAGAACGGCGCCTGGCCCTGGGGCGTGTTCGTGACGATGCCGTCGATCCACTTCGCGAAGCCCTCGGCCGACGCGGTCACCGCGTCCCCGAGCTTCTGCTCGACGCCGGCGCTCGTGTGCACCGCGTGGGTCATGCGCAGGTCGGGGTTGCCGATCGGCGCCGCGGCGAGGCGCTCGTCCGGCGACTGCGAGAAGCGCCCGATGCCCGCCTTGATCGCCGTGTGCTCGCTCACCTCGAGGCGGGCCGACAGCCGCGGATCGACGGAGCCCTGCTTGACCTGATCGTTGTAATCTGCACGCACGCCCGGCGTGATCAGGAGCTCGCGGAAGGGACGGAACCCGCCCTCGAGGTAGGCGCTCGGCAGCATCACCCAGACGGACGTGTCGATCGCGATCCGGCCCTGCTGCGACGGCGTCACCGCCGGTTCGCCCTCGCCGGTGGTCGCCGGGATGCCCTGGTAGCTCCCGGCGAAGCGATTGCCGAGGACGTCGACGCCGGCGGTGAAGCGCGCGGCCGGCGACGCCACCGCGGTCCACTCGGAGCGGCCCTGCACGGTATCGATGACGAAGTCGAACTTGCCGAGCGAGCCGAAGACGCCGCGGCCGTCGTACCGACCGTAGGTCAGCTCCGTGTTCTGCTCCGAGCCGCCCGACCAGCGGTGCCGATAGCCGAGCTGCACGCGATGGAAGACCTCCTGGGCGTCGAACGCTCCGCGGACCTGGGGATCGATCTCCGCCGGCTTGCCCACCACGATCGCGAGCCGGTCACTCGAGCCGTACGCGAGGAGGCGCAGGCGATCGGCATCGGTCGGCTTCCAGGCCGCCACCGCCTGGTAGTCCCAGTAGACCGGCGCGGCGGTGATCGCGAGATCGGTCGTGCTCGCCGCGGAGTTGAGGACCGCGTCGATGTTGCTGCGCCGCGCGGCCGCGAGCACGCTGACCTCCTTGCCGAGCGGCGTCTCCACGAGCAGCGACGTGTCGAGGAAGCTCGCCTCGCCGATCGCGTGGAAGCCGTCGGTGCGCGGATCGCGGATCTTCGCCTCGATCACGCCGCCGACCTTGCGCCCGTAGCGCACGGAGAAGTTGCTCGGGTAGAGGTCGACGGACTCGAGCAGCCGCGAGTGGACGAAGCTCGTGAGGCCGCCGAGGTGATAGAGGATCGGGACCGGCGCCCCCTCGAGGAACACCTGGCTGTCGAACGGGTTCGCGCCGCGGAGGATCGGCGTGCCTCCGCCGGGCGCCGGACGCGAGACGCCGGGGAGCAGCTCGACGGCGCGCAGCGGATCGCCGCGCGTGCCTGCGACGCGCGTGAGCTCCTCGCGCGAGAGCGTGCGCTTCGTGACCTCGCGCGGCGGCGCATCGACGCGCGCGGTGGCGACGAACGCCTCGGGATCGGGCGTCGGCTCGAGGCGGAGCTTCGCCTCGGTGAGGGTCCCCGGCTCGAGCGTGTCGTCGAGGCGCTCGGGGACGTGTCCCTCCGCCGTGACGACGACGTGCACGGCGCCGGGGGCGACGCCCTCGACGCGAAAGGCTCCGGTCGCGTCGGTCTTCGTGCGGAGGGTCGCGCCCTCGTCGGTGGTCACGACGACGTCGGCGCCGGCGAGCGGCTTGCCCGTCTCGCGATCGAGCGCGACGCCGCCGACCGCGGCGCTCGCCGGTGGAGGCGGAGGCGCCTCGCGCGCCTCGAACACGTGCTCGTAGCGGATGCGCGCGGGGATCGGCGAGCCGTCGCGCGTCGCGGGGTCGAAGGCGAACGCGCGCGCCGCCGCGAGCGCGGCGGCGTCGAGCGCCTCGTCGCCCGACGAACGGGTCACGCGCGCGTCGGTGACCGCGCCTTCGCGATCGACGTCGAGCTCGAGCTCCACCGTCGCGCGCGGCGCGGGTCCGGGCGGTCGCGGGTCGCTCGCTTCGACCTGTCGCGCGAGGCGCGGCGGGACGAGGACGGAGTCCTGCGCGCGAGCGGAGGACGACCCGGAGAGCAGGGCGCAGACGGCCGCCGCCCGTCCGAGCCGGACGAGAAGGGATCGTTTCAAGAGGTCCTTTCAGGGCACGCACGCGCGCGGAGCCCGCACGCAGCACGCGCCTCGGATTTGCCCTTCCGTCACCGGAGGGGCGCGGACCGTTCAAAGAAATCGATCAGCCGTAGCGCTTCTCGAACAGCGATCGCACCGCGGGCAGATCACGCAGCATCTGCAGCGTGTGCTCCGCATGGCCGTGCGCGTAGCCGTTGCCGATCATCAGATCGACGTCCTTGCTCACGCCCTCGGCGCCGAGCGCGGCCTTGGTGAAGCTCGTCGACATCGCGAAGAAGTAGGCGATGCCGCGATCGCGGGTGACGAGGATCGCGCTCATCTCGGTGTCCGGCACGTTCACGCAGGAGATCGCCAGATCGACCTCCTTGCCTCCGTTCGCGCCCAGCACCGCGCTCCGCACCGCGACCGGATCCTTCGCATCCAGCGAGAGGACCGCGTCGCAGATGCCGAGGGCGCGGAGGTCCTCGGCGAACGGCGCGTGGCTCTCGATGCCGATCACCTTCGCGCCGCCGCGCTTGGCCTCGGCCGCGCAGAGGATCCCGCTCTTGCCGCCCGCACCGAGGATGCAGACCGTGGTGCCCGGCTTCACCAGACGCGCGACCTGCGGCGCCGCTCCGGCGACGTCGAGCGCGGCGAGCGCGAGGCGCTCGGACATGTCCGACGGGAGCCTCGCATAGCAGCCGCTCGCGAACAGGAGCGCCTGGCCCTCGACGTCGAGCTGCGCGCTCGCCGGGCGAATGGCCTTGATGATGTCGATGCGGAGCGGCGTGAGCGAGAGCGAGACCAGCGTCGCGAT
This sequence comes from Labilithrix sp., assembly GCA_039809525.1. Lineage (GTDB taxonomy): Bacteria > Myxococcota_A > Polyangia > Polyangiales > Polyangiaceae > Labilithrix. The sequence continues at coordinate 5,390 of JBDHVD010000535.1, forward strand.
GCGGTCGCCGGCGCGGAGCTCTGCCGCGTCGGGATGCTCGGGCGTCACCTCGAGCACGCGTCCGAGGAGCATGCCGCCCGATCCGGTGACCGGGTTGTGCTGCTTGCCGCGCTTCGCGACGGTCTCGAGGACCTGGGCCGCGACGTCGCCGTTCTCCTCCATCTGGCGGAAGCTCGCGGCGTCGACATTGAGCGTCTCGACGGCGACGAGGAGCTCTCCCGGGAAGAGCCGCGAGAAGTCGTTGTCCACCTTCCAGGCCGGTTGCGGGAGGGATCCCGCAGGCTCGAGCGCACGGTGGGTGCCGAACGGATCGCCTACCTTTTCAGACCTTTGCGACGGCATGGACCAGCTCCTGGGAGACCTCGTGGGACCGGTCCCATACCGCGACTTGACCACGTCTGAGTAGGCTCGATACTCTTCTCTCGGAAATCCTGCGAAACAAGTCACGAAATACCTCGCCCGCGCGGACTTCGTGATATCCCGGTCCAGGTTGCTCCCCTGACGATGCAAGACCCCGCCCAGAAGGCATCCCCAGTGCCGTCGATGCGCCCCGGAGGCGCGGGGCGGCAGTACGTCTTGCGCTTCATCAGCGGCAAGTACCAGGGCGGCGAATTCCCGATCGTCAACGACAAGCCGATCATCGTCGGCCGCTCGAGCGATCTCGACATGGTCCTCGTCGAGGACATGGT
>JBDHVD010000536.1:0-6076 GCA_039809525.1 Labilithrix sp.
GAGCGCGCTCCACACCACGACGCCCGAGGTGCAGACCGCGCTCCGCGAGGTCCTGCGCCAGCGCGGCATCGCCGCCTAACCGAGCCAGGCGTACGCGTCCCGCACGACCTCGCGGCCGCCGTGCTCGACGAGCGCGCCGTGCGCGAGGACGATCGCGTCGATGTCCCACGCGAGGATGCGGGCGACCTCCTCGCGGGCGCGCGCGCGATCCCGGACGGCGAAGCGTTCGACCCAGCCCTTCCCCGGCGCCCGGTTGGCCATCAGGAACGCCACCGCGCGCGTGACGCGCGAGGGATGGGTGGAGAGGTTGATGAGCGCGTCGGCGCAGATCATCGTGCGGCTCTTGCGGTGGAAGAAGACGACCTCCTTCTCGAAGCGCGCCGAGAAGAACACCTGATCGAGATCGGCGGCCCAGAGCGCGGGCGCTTCGTCTCCGAGCACACCGGACCATCGGAGATCGGCTCGCTTCTTCTCGAGGCCGGGACACGCGAAGACGCGCGCGTCGGGGTACGCCTCCATCCACGCGCCCGCGTAGAGGTGATGATAGAGGCTCGACGCGACGACCGCGCGCACCGGGCCGAGCGCATCGACCGCCCGCCTCAGATCGTCGTCGAGCGCGACGGGACAGTGGACGAACAGCCCGCCGTCCGACAGCCGCACCAGCGTCATCCGGGTGCCGGTCTCGAGGCCCCAGAACCTCTGCGGACGCGCGATGGTCCACACGTCCTCGCGTACGCGTTCGAGCATGCATCGTTGATAGGGCCGATCCGGCCGGATGCGGATTTTTCCTCCAATCCGAACACGGGAACCTTCGCGCGCGGGGGCGTGTCGCTCGCGTCGTGCGGCCCTTCGTCTTCTTCTTCATCTGCGCCGTCGCGCTCTTCGTCCGTCCGACGGGCGCGCTGCCTCCGGACCCCGCGGCGCGCGGGCTCGATCTCTACATCCATGCGCCCGAGGCCGCGGCGCCGGGCGGGACGATCGAGGTGCTGGTCGAGGCGTTCGGCTTCCCCGCGGTCACGCGCGCCGTCCCGCTCGCCGGAGCGACGGTCGAGGCAGGCTGGGATCCGGAGGAGCTCGACGGCGAGCCGCCGCCGCCGACGGTGCTCGCGAAGACGGATGCGGGCGGACGCGCGAAGCTCGTCGTGCAGCTGCCGACCGCCGGGCCGGCGGACACGACCCTGCTCGTCGGCGTGCGTCACGGAGGCCACGCGCGGACGCAGACGGTGACGATCCACCGCACGCCTCCGGCGTACGTCGAGCTCCACGTCGCCGATCCGCGCGTCGTCCCCGGGAGCACGATCTCCGCGTGGATGCGCGTCGTCTCGCCCTCGGGCGATCCGCTCGCGGGCGCGCGGGTGAAGGTGTCGCTCGAGGAAGGCGGCGTCGCGCGCCACGCGCAGACGTTCACCACCGACCGCGGAGGCATGGCGATGGCGCGCGTGCCCATCCCGCGCGTCGACGAGCCGGTGTGGAGGTGGATCCTGCGCGCGACCGTCGACGGCGCCGCGGCGTCGTCCGTCGCGCTCTCTCCGCGCGAGGAGAACCCGGGCACGCCCGTGCTCCACGCGGCGTGGGACGCGCCCTCGCAGGGCGTGAATGCGGGCGACCGCGTGAAGTTCTCGGTGCGCCTGCTCGACGCGACGCGCGGTCCGGTCGCCGAGCACGCGGTCCAGTACTGGGTCGGGCTCCGGGGAACGGCGCCGCCCGCGACGGAGGACGAATGGAAGAAGGTCGGCACGCGCGCGATCACCGACGGCGCGGGGACGGTGAGCGGATGGTCGAACGCGCCGACGCTGGTGAAGCGGAGCGGCACGGGCATCCTCGTCTTCGCGCGCGCGGAGCTCGAGGGCCACGTGCTCGAGAGTCGCGCCGAGGTGAGCGTCGGGACGGTCACGCCCGAGGTCACGGTGACGCCGGAGACCTCGGCGATCGTCCCGGGGATCCCGCAGCGGCTCGCGCTGCGCGTGGTCGACGGCCGCGATCACGGCGTCGCCGGGACGTTCGAGGTCACCGCCGACGGGCTCGCCGAGACGGTGACGACCAACGCGGACGGCGACGGCGACGTGACGTGGAACGTCCCCGCGATCGTCGGGGCCGCGCGCAACACGGGTCCCTGCGCCGGCGGCGTCGCGGCCGCGGTCACCGTGCGTCCGACCTCGGCGATCGAGGCGCTCGGCGGGCAGCGCGATGCGTTCATCCGCTGCGTGCCGGTCGATCGCGACGCCGAGGGGATCGCGCGCGTCGAGCCGACGTTCGCGCGTCCGGGCGAGCGCGTGCGCGTGACGCTCGTGCGCCCTCGCGCCGGCAGGCGCGCCGCGAGCGTGGTCGCGACGGCGGCGGAGCATCCGCAGTCGTTCGCGGTGTGGCTCGAGGGCAAGGACGACGGCACGGCCACGGGCGAGGTCGTGGTGCCCGCGGATGCGGGCGCGGGGATCTGGACGCTCTCGTTCGCGGGCCCGGACGGCACGCGCGCCGCGAGCGTCGCATCGACGAGCCTGTTCGTGCTGCCGCGCGTCCTTCCGAAGCTCGAGGTCCGCCGCACCGGCGGACGCGCGACGCCCGGCGGCGTCGTCGAGATCGAAGGGCGCCTCACCGACGGACGGGGCAAGCCGCTCGCGGGCTCGGTGTCCGCGATCGTGGTCGACGCGTTCGGCGGCGGACATGCGAACGTCGCACACCTCGACACGCGCGCGCGGCTCTGCGCGACGCTCGGGCACGTCTCGAGCTGCGACGCGCTCCTCGAGCGCGAGCCGTCGACCGACGCGGTGCGCCGGACGCTCGTCTCGCGCCGCGGCGGCTCGGCGATCGCGCCGGCGAACGATCCCGGCGCGCACGCGTCGAAGGACCTCGAGAAGACGTTCGGCGAGGTGCTGCGTTCGCTCGAGGGCGCGGTGTTCGAGGCCGCGCTCACACCGGACACGCTGCTCGACGTCGGCCGCAAGCAGAACGGCCGGTGGACGTTCAACCCCGAGCTGCTCACGCTCGCGACGCAGGCGATGTCGGAGGAGCCGATGACGCCCGGCGGCGAGAAGCTCACGCTCGCGGACCTCACGGCGATCGATCCGCAGGTGACGTTCGACAACGTCGCGCGGCGCATCACGCGGCTCAAGCTGTTCCGGGTGCTCGCCGCGGTCCGCACGGAGCGAACGAGCAAGAACCTCGATCCCGACGAGCCGGTGTTCAAGGATCCGAACGCGCTGGTGCGGCGCCTCGTGCGGAGCGGCACGCTCGGCGAGGACACGCTGCTCGATCCGTGGGGTGGGACGATCCAGTTCGTGCGCGCGACCGGCGCGCCGGTACCGTTCCTCACCGTCGCGCGCGGATGGGAGCTCCACGCGCCCGGGCCCGACGGGATCGTCGGCACCGCGGACGACGTGCGCGATCCGTTCGAGCGCGTCGTGAAGTCGGGCACGCCGTACGCGAACGCCGTCGGAGAGGACCGGCTCGTCGACGCACGCTGGGACATGGTCGTGAGCGAGGAGACGGTGCAGTCGTGGCAGAGCGTGCTCGAGGAGGTGACCGGCACGCGCCTCGGCAACGTCGGCCTCTCCGGATTCGGAGCGGGCGGCGGCGGCCACGGGTCGGGCATCGGGCTCGGGAGCGCGGGGACGATCGGACACGGCGCGGGGGCCGGCTCCGGCCGCGGGTCGAGCGGCATCTCCACCGGCGATGCGTACTGGATCGCGCCGGTGCGGACCGACGCCGAAGGACGCGTGCGGCTCTCCGTTCCGCTCGGCGACGTCGAGACCACGTGGCAGCTCGCGCTCGTCGGCGTCGTGGACGGTGGCGGCCCCGCGACGGCGACGCTCGACCTTCCGAGCGATCTCCCGGTCTCCGCGCGCGTGTCCGGAGGCGCGCGCTGGGTGGAGGGCGACGCGGTGGAGACCGAGATCATCGTGCGCAACCGCACCGACCGCGCGACCCGCGCGAAGGTGTCGGCGCGGGCGGAGGGCGTCGCGTCGGGCGCCGCCGATCACGCGGTCGACGTGCCCGCGCACGGCGCGCGCAGCGTCTTCGTGAAGGTCACCGCGTCGCGCCCGGGCGAGGGCGTGCTCGTGGTGACGACGCAGGCCGACGGCGTGCGCGAGGACGTCCTCCGGCACACGTGGGAGGTCGCGCCGGCGGGCGAGGCGCGCGGGCTCACGAAGAGCGCGTGGGTGGACGGCGAGAGCACGCTCTCGGTCGCGCTCGATCACGGCTATCGCCTCACCGGCGCGCCGCGCGTCGTGCTCGAACGCGGCTACGACGAGGCGCTCTCCGCGGCGCTCGACGCGCTCGAGCCCGAGCGCCAGACGTCGACCGCGGCGCTCGTGGACGCCTACGAGGCCGCGGAGCGGATCGAGCGCTGGGCGACGACGCGATCGACGGCGCGCCATCACACGCTCGTGGCGGTCGCGCGGGCGACGTCGAACCGGGCGCTCGGTCGCTATCGGGCGTTCGCCGAGCTCGACGCGAAGACCATGCGCTCGCGCTCGGCACCGAGCGACTGGCTGCTGTCCGCGCGCGTGCAGAACCGGGCGGAATGTCCGCCGGCGGACGCGGGCGAGGCGCTCGACGTCGAGCCCGCGCCCTCGCCGGACGTCCTCCCGTGCTGGGGCGCATACGTCGCGGACGCGACGCAGGCGATCGAGAAGAGCGCCGATCCGGAGCGCGTCGCACGCGCGGTCCTCGCGCTGATCGAGCGGCCCCACCGAGCGGCGATCACCGCGTCGCTGATCGCGAACCTGCGCGCGATGGTGAAGCTGCGCCCGAGCGGCGACGTCGACGGGCCGGGCATGCTCGAGCGCGCCCCGCGTGCGATCGTCTATGCCGCGCTCCTCCGCGCGCAAACGGTGGGCCATTCTCCGGCATCGGCCGACGCGCTCTTCTCGCGGCTGGCCGTCCTCCGCGACGTGAGCGGCGGATACGGATCGACCGACGCGACGCTCGCGGTCGTCCGCGCGCTGCTCGCATCGCAGCTCGAGGGCCATGGCACGACGCGCGCGCGCGTGCGCGTCCCCGGCGTGCTCGATCGGGCGGTCGACGTCCCCGAGGCGGGGGCGATCGCGGTCGCGCTCCCGGCGAACGCGCTCTCCGTCGAGGTCGAGACGGTGGGCCCGGGCCTCGTCGCCCGCCTCGAGCGGCCGGTGCTGCGCCTCTGGTCGCGACCGCCGCCTCCGCAGGCGAGCCCCGTGGCGATCGACGTGATCTGGCCGGCCGACGTGCGCGCCGGCGCCACCGGGCTGCTTCGCATGACGCTCCGTCACGGGCGTGACGAGTCGCTCGACGTCGACGTGCGCGCGCCGCTGCCGCCCGGCGTGATGCTCGCGGCGAAGACCGAGGGCGTGACGCAGCTCCAGGGAGCGCTCCTCGTTCGCCGGACGGTGGGCAACACCGGCACGGTGATCGAGATCCCGGTGCGCTTCGCCCTCGCCGGACGCACGACCGCGCCCGAGGCGATGGCGCGCCTCACGCGCGCGCCCGCCGCGCCGGCGTTCGCCCCCGCGCGATCGCTCGTCGTTCGCCCGCGTTGATGTGGGAAAAGGACGCTGACGGATCGGTTCGGATCCACGAGGGCTCGATGGCGTCGCACCGCATGGTGCGCCCTTCGCCCCTCACTCCGGATAACCCCGTGATCGCGCACGCTCGCGGGCTGGTTCGCCGGTTGCACTCCATCGCGCCAGATGCAGTGCGTACAACCCGTCTCGTCCGAGACGCTCATGCTGAGCGACGGCCGGCCCGTCGTGCTTCTCGAGCAGATCGGTCGCGGCAGCTGTGGCGTCGTCCATCGCGGGCTGGTCGAGAGCGGATGGGGAGTGAAGCGGCACGTCGCCGTGAAGGTCTTCGAGCTCGCGCCCGAGCTCGATCACGGCGAGGTGATGCGGCGGCTCGGGCGGATCGCGAGACGGGCGGCCGCCATCCGTCACGGCGCGGTGGTGCAGGTCTTCGAGGTCGATCGGTTCGACGCGCCCGACGGCACCCCGAGGCCCTTCATCGTCACCGAGCTCGTCGACGGCGAGTCGCTGGCGAGCCTCGTGACCTCGTGGCACTCGCGCGGCGTCCGCGCGCCGGTGGACTTCGCCGTCGTCGTTGCGCT
>JBDHVD010000537.1:0-6061 GCA_039809525.1 Labilithrix sp.
CGTCGGCGGAAGAGCGTCCGCGTGGGGATCGTACTTGCGACAGCGCAAGTAGGCGCGCGGCCCGCGAGGTCGCGTCGGCTGGGCCCGTGCGGCAGAAGACGGCGATGTCGATCGATCGCGTCGGCCGCCGCTTGCTCGCACGCTCGCTTCTCTTGTCACGGCTTCCGCACAGCACGGGCGCACGCGGATGTGCGTGGGTGAATGAAGAGAACAGGAGCGGGGCCGGCCGGCGTGAAGAGCGTCCGCGTCGGGATCGTACTTGCGACAGCGCAAGTAGGCGCGCGGCCCGCCAGGTGGATCCGGACCTGGGCCCGTGCGGCAGAAGACGGCGATGTCGACCGATCGCGTCGGCCGTCGCTTGCTCGCCCTCGCGCATCTCTTGTCGCGGCTTCCGCACAGCACGGGCGCACGCGGATGGAGATGCGGTGAATGAAGAGAAGAGGATCGGGGACGGCGTCGGCGTGAAGAGCGTTCGCGTGGGGCCTGAGGCGACGCCGGTGGACAGAGCACGTGAAGAAGGAAGAACGGCTTCTCCGTGCGGGCGGGCGATCTGCGAGCTCGCGTGGCCGAGCGCTGGCATCGTGGCGTGCTCGCGGTCGGCGCGGCCGTCTACGTTCGACATCGCAAGTGCGAGCGCGCTCCCGGCGCCGCCGCGTCGGGGCTGGGGCCCTCGCGGGTGGACAGAGGAGATGAAGAAGGAACGGCCCGGCCGCTCGCGGGGCTCTCACCGTACGAACGCGCCATACGGGCGCATGACGATCGACCGTCGGGCCGTCGCTCGCAGTCGCACCTGGATCGCGCCTCAGGCTTCGCGGCTCGGCGACGAACAATCGCCGTCGATGGGGATTTTCTCGTTGACGCGTTTCTGGAGTGACGCCGCCGCGGGCGTGCGGGGCGTGTCGCCGAAGCCTCGTCCGGCGCCTGAGCGCCGTCGTGGAGGGCGAGCGGGCGATGCAGGGCTTTCGAAGCGTTCGTCGACGGGATCGTGCGCTGGAGCGCATCTCCGGAGGTCGAAATTCGCGGGTGTAAGAAGGACGCATGCACATCGTGGGGGATCTCTCGAACGACGAGCTGCTCGCGCGGCTCGAAGCGCACGTCGGCGATGGTCACGTCTGGCAGGCGGGTCTCATCGCGTATCTCGCGGAGGTCGAAGAGCGCCGGCTGCACCTCGAGCTCGCGTGCTCGTCGATGTTCGACTTCTGCATTCATCGCCTCGGCATGTCCGAGGGCGAGGCGCACCGGCGGCTCGTCGCCGCTCGCCTCGTGCGGACGTTCCCGCGCGTGCTCGGGTGCCTCGAGCGCGGTGAGGTCCGTCTCTGCGCGCTGGCCCTGCTTCGCGATCACCTGACCGACGAGAACCACGAGGAGCTGCTCCGCGCGGCGTCGGGGAAGACGGTGCGCGCGGTGCAGGAGATGCTCGCGGCGCGACGTCCGAAGCCGGACGTGCCGCCGCGGATCGAGCCTCTCGCGCCACGAGCCGACCTGCCGATCGCGCCGCCTGCGGCGAAGGCCCACGAGACGAGCGAGCTGCGTCCGCGGGTCGAGCCGCTCTCGGCGTCGCGTTATCGCGTCGAGCTGACGGTCTCCGGTGACGTGAAGGAGAAGCTCGAACGCATCGAGGACCTCATGCGTCATCGGAACCCGAGCGGCGATCTCGAGACGATCCTCGAGCAGGCGCTCGATCTGCTGCTCGCGAAGCTGGAGAGGGAGAGGCTCGGAAAGGTCACGCGCCCGCGGAGGACGAAGGCCTCCGACACGACGGAGCAAGTGCAGGCGACGTCCGACTCGAGCGAAGACAGCCGCAACGTCCCCCAGGAGGTCCGGCGCGCGGTGTTCGAGCGCGACGGAGCCCAGTGCACGTACGTCGATGCGCAGGGCCGGCGCTGCTCCTGCCGCTCGTTCCTCGAGCTGGATCACGTCATCCCGTTCGCGCGCGGCGGGAAGGCGGTGCTCGAGAACTTGCGCGTGCGGTGCCGGGCGCACAATCGCTGGTACGCCGAGCAGACGTTCGGGCGCGCCCACGTCGAGAAGCGCATCCAGGCGCGACGTCGCACGCGTGAATGCGTCGAGTCCACCTCGTTCGAGACCGCTGCGCGAGGCCTGAAGAACCTCGGCTTCCGCGACGCCGACGTACGCCGCGTGCTCGCCCAGCTCGAAGCGAAGCTCGATGGCTCGGCCGCGAGCGCGGAGACCGTCCTGCGCGAGGCGCTCGCTCTCCTGACGTAGAGAGGAGCTTCGCTCTCGCGATGCCGACGTGTGACGCGTGCGTGGGGGCAGCCGCCCCATGCGTCGCGACGCGCGAACCGCCCGAGTGACGCGATCGCTCGTTCGTGCGGCACCGGCTCATGGCTCGGCCGGCATGCCCGCGCGCGATCAAGACGAGCGTCGGCGTGCGCCGCGTGCACGCCGGGCTCGAAGCGAGGCTCGATGGATCCGACCACGGATGTGGACGTCATTCTTCGCGGGGCGCACGCTCTGCTGAACGTGGCTGCGCGTGCGGACGACCATCGACTTGCGATGTCGAAAGTGGACGGGGTGACGTCATCTCGCGATCTTGGCGCGCGAGCGGAAGTCTCTCCGTCGTTGCCGCCTCGCCCGGTCGCCGCCGGGCGGGGCGACGCGTGCATCCGCACGGACCGCGAGCGGAGGGCGCCGGGCGGGCTCGGGCGTGGCGGCAAGCCGCCGCCGTTTCGGCGCGCGGACCGCCGAGGTTCATTGTCGGCGACCGGCCCGACAATCTAGGCTTTCGCTCGATGTCGGATCCCGGCCCCGCGATCGCTACCGAAGGAGAGGAGGAGGTCGTTCGATCGCTCGCCCCGCCGGCACCTTCTTCACGCCGCATGGCGAAGGCGCGCGAGCGGCGTCCGGTCCGGCGCTACCGCGCGCGGGGCGCGAACAAGTGGCGCTTCATCCGCGCGTACACGACGACCTTCCAGGTCATCTTCAGCTACCTCTGGCTGTTCTGGAAGGCGAAGCTCTTCGGCAAGGGCTACCGCGACGCGAACATCGACGCGGTCCACCGGCTGAACGCCAAGCGCGTCTACGAGACGATCCTCGAGCTCCAGGGGCTGTTCATCAAGGTCGGCCAGCTGCTGTCGATCATGGCGAACTTCCTCCCCGAGGAGTTCCGCGCGGAGCTCGAGGGGCTGCAGGATCAGGTGCCGCCGCGCCGGTTCGAGGAGATCCGGCCGCGCGTCGAGCAGGAGCTCGGCGGCTCGATCGACGCCCACTTCGATCGCTTCGAGAAGGATCCCATCGCGAGCGCGTCGCTCGGGCAGGTGCACGACGCGACGACGAAGGACGGCAAGCACGTCGTGGTGAAGGTGCAGCACCAGGACATCGACGAGATCGTCCGCCTCGACCTGAAGACGATCCGCCGGATCATGGGGATCGTGCAGTGGTTCGTGCCCGTGCAGGGGCTCGACGCCTACTACCACCAGATCAAGGAGCTGCTCTCGCAGGAGCTCGACTTCGAGCTCGAGGCGAACAACATCGAGCGCATCGCGAAGAACTTCGAGAAGGACCTCCGGGTGCACTTCCCGGTGCCGGTGCGCGAGCTCTCGACGAAGCGCGTGCTCACGTCGACGTTCGTCGAGGGCAAGAAGCTCACCGACGTCTCCGGGCTGGACGCGATGGGGATCGACAAGAAGGAGCTGGCCGCGCGTCTGGTGCGCGTCTACTGCCAGATGATCTTCGTCGACGGCGTCTACCATGCCGATCCGCACCCCGGGAACATCCTGGTCAACAAGGAGGGGGACCTCGTGCTGCTCGACTTCGGCGCGGTCGCCGAGCTCTCGCAGCCGATGCGCGAAGGGATCCCCGAGTTCCTCGAGGGCGTCATCCGCCGCGACACCGATCGGCTGATCAAGGCGCTCCGCAAGATGGGGTTCCTGTCGCGCACGAGCGACGAGGCGGTGAGCGAGAAGGTGATCGAGTACTTCCACCGCCGCTTCCAGGAGGAGGTGAAGCTCGAGTCGTTCAACCTGAAGGACATCAAGATCGATCCGCAGCGCGGGATCGAGAACCTCCTCGACCTGCGGAAGATGAACGTCGGCCTGAAGGAGCTGTCGGGCGCGTTCCACGTCCCGCGCGACTGGGTGCTGCTCGAGCGCACCATCCTGCTCGTCTACGGGTGCTGCTCGATGCTCGATCCCGAGCTGAACCCGATGGGGATCATCAAGCCGTACCTGCAGGACTTCGTGCTCGGCAACCGCGACTGGCAGAAGGTCGCGATGGAGACGATGCGCGACATGGCGCTCGGCGCGGTCACGCTGCCCGACGACCTCCGCAAGTACCTCGTCCGCGCGACGCGCGGCGAGATGGAGGTGAAGGTCAAGGGCGTGCAGGAGGGGGCGCGCACGCTCTACGCCGTCGGCCGGCAGCTCATCTACACGGCGATCGGGATCGCATCGGGATTCGCGGCGCTGTCGCTACACTCCCGCGGCGAGGACGGGACCGCGACGACCGCGCTCCTTGGCCTCTCGGGGTTCTGTGGTTTCATGTTGCTGATGTCTTCGATCTTCTCGAGGCCGAACCGGCGATGAGCATGCTCGCGCGCATCGCGGAGATCCTCGAGCGCGAAGGCATGATCGAGGAGCTGGCGGAGCTACGCCGACTGGAGGGGACCGCTCGCGCGGCGGAGGCGCATCAGCAGACGATCGCCGAGGTCACGCGCGCGCTGCTCGAGAGCGAGAAGACGTACCGGCTCGTCTTCTCCCACGAGATGGACCCGATGTCCCTCTTCGAGCCGGGCACCGGCAAGATCCTGGACGTCAACGACGCCTGGCTGTCGCTCTACGGGTACACGCGCGAAGAGGCGCTCTCGATGAGGGTCATGGACGTCAGCGCCGAGCCCGCGGACACGCGTGCGCGGATCGCGCGGCTCGAGACGGGGGGCACGACGCGCATCAACGTGCGCTGGCACCGGGCGAAGGACGGTACGGTCTTCCCCGTCGAGCTCACCGCGGGGAGCCTGATGCTCGGCGGTCGCGAGGTGATGTATGCCTCGATGCGCGACGTCAACCAGCGACAGAGCGTCGAGCGCGCGCTCACGCGGACGGCCAAGAGCTTTCGCGCCCTCATCGAGAGCATGCCCGACGGCGTCATCGTGCATCGCCACGGCGAGCTGGTGTACCTGAACCCGTCGGCGCGCCGCATGCTCGGGTATGCGGACGACGAGGACGTCCGCGGGCGCCCCGCGCTCGAGCTCGTGCATCCGGACGACCGCGAGTCGGTCGCCCGCCGCGTCACCGCGATCATCACCCACGGGACGGTCGCGCCGCTGCTGGAGGAGCGCCTCGTGCGCCGCGACGGCCGGGCGCTCGTCGCCGAGATCGCCGGCATCGGCGTGGAGTTCGACGGAGAGCCCGCCGTCCTCGCGATCGCGCGCGACGTCACGGAGCGCAAGAAGATGGAGCGAGAGCTCGTGATGAACGATCGCCTCGCGTCGCTCGGGCGGCTCTCGGCGTCCGTGGGCCACGAGCTGAACAACCCGCTCGCGTACGTGCTCGGCAACGTCTCGCTGCTCGAGCGCGAGCTGTCGCGTGGAGAGGTGCTGGGCGTCGATCGGGTGGAGCGCTGCCTCCGCTACGTGCGGACGATCGCCGAGGGCGCCTCGCGCATGCGCCACGTGGTGCACGACCTGAAGACGCTCGCGCGGGCGGACGTCGAGGAGCGGGTGGCGGTGGACATCCAGCACCTGCTCGACGTGTGCGCGAACATGGCGGAGCACGAGGTCGGGCCGCGCGCGCGGCTGCACAAGGAGTACCGCGCGAAGGCGACGGTGCGGGGCAGCGAGGCGCGGCTCGGGCAGGTCTTCCTCAACCTGCTGATCAACGCCGCGCAGGCCATTCCGCCCGGCGCCCCGGAGGACAACGAGATCCGCATCGTCCTGCGCGAGGAGCGCTCGCGCGTGGTCGTCGAGATCGCCGACACCGGCAACGGCATCGCGGCGGTCGATCGGGATCGCATCTTCGAGCCGTTCTTCACCACGAAGGAAGGGGTGGGCACCGGCCTCGGCCTGTCGATCTCGCACGGGATCGTCACCGAGCTCGGCGGGACG
>JBDHVD010000538.1:0-6028 GCA_039809525.1 Labilithrix sp.
GCCGGGCGCGGGCGGGCTCAGTTCGGGTGCTGCGCGTGCCAGGTCCGCGCCACGGTCTGGACGAGCGGGATGCGCGCGAGCGGGTTCGGGTGCGTCTTCAGGATGGCGACGGGGTTGAGCAGGCTGAGCGGCCCGCCGCCGCCGGCGGCGCGCTCGATCCGCGCGAAGTAGTCGAGGAGGTTCGTCGCGCCCGCCTCGGTCCACTGGTAGCTCGGGCGGCGCGCACGGCCGGCGTCGAGCGCGTCGATCGCGCCGGAGGTGTCGCTCGCGGCCTCCGCGGCCTGGTTGAAGATCGGCACCACCGTGAGGAGGCGGCCGAGCCGCGCCGGGTCCGGCCCCGCGCCCATCGCCTGTCCCTTCGCGCAGCCGGTGTGGCCGAGGTAGTGGTGGGCGAGCTCGTGGCCGAACGTGAACGCGATGATCTCGTCGAAGAGCTCGCGCGCGCGCGACCACCGGCGGGCGTCGCCGCCGTACTGCGTCGGGATGATCCCGGCAGGCAGACCGGCACGGGCCGTGTCGCTCTTGACGATCTGCGGGAGCACCGCGTTGCAGTACGCGTCGTACGTCCGCGTGCCGAAGAGCTCGTCGGTCGCCTTCGTCTGCGCGATCGCGTCGACCGCCTCGAGGATGCCCGCGGTGGCTGCGAGGAACGGCGCTCCCTGCTCGTCGCATCCCGCGAACGCGTTCACCTCCGGCGTGGGATCGAACACGAGCGGGATCCCGCGCACGAGCGCCTGGTTCTGGGCCGAGAGCGCGTTGATCAGCTCCGCGAGGATGCTCCGCACCTCTTGCTGCATCGCCGGCACGCCGACGAGCGGCGCGAGCAGCGGGCGCTGCTGCACCGGCGGCGGGGGCGGCTGCTGCGGGTACGGCTGCTGCTGGGGGTAGGGCTGCTGCTGCGGATACGGCTGCTGCGGGTACGGCTGAGGTGGATACGGCTGGGGGTACGGCCCGGGCTGCTGCTGGCCGTAGTACGGCGGCGGCTGCTGGGCGGGCGGCCGGGTCGACGAGCTCCCCCCGATCTGACACGCGCCGAGCGCGGCGATCGCGAGCGCGAGCGCCGGGATCTTTCGCAGGATGCGCACGACCAACATCTACCAGACGTCAGACGTGCGCGGGCGAAGGGGCTTCACTTCGACGAGGACGCGCCTGGAGCGGGCGGAGCGGGCGGAGCCGGCACGGCGGAGGTCTGCGATCGGAGGGCGCGGACCGCGGACAGCAGCGCGCGCGCGTCCTGGAAGCGATCCTCCGGGCGCTTCGCGAGCGCCTTCTCGATGATCGCGCGCCACGCGTCGGGCACCTCGATCTCCGCGGCCTCGACCGGGGCCGCGCTGGTCATCCGGCGCGACGCGGGGTGCACCCCGGAGTCGCCGCGGGGAGGCTCGGCGTCGCCCTCGACCCGCACGCGCAGCGCGAAGCTGCTCGGCGCGCGCTTGCCGGGCTTCCACAGATCGGCGGCCGACGGCGGAGGCGGCTCGCCGACCAGGCACTCGTAGAGGACGGCGCCGAGCGCGTAGACATCGCTCCGCGCGTCCACCTCGCCGCCCGACTCCTGCTCCGGCGACATGTACCCGGGCGTGCCGAGGGGCGCGCCCATGTTGGTGATGCGCATCTCCTCCCATTCGACGCGCGCGATGCCGAAGTCGAACACCTTGATGGTCTCGCCGCCGCCCTCTGCCTCTTCGACGATGTAGATGTTCGACGGCTTGAGGTCGCGATGCACGACGCCGGCGGCATGGATCGCGACGAGCGCATCGGCCACCTGCGTCGCGATCGGATGCAGATCGTCGGCGGTGAGGCGCTTGTACTTCAGGCGGTTCGCGAGCGTCTCGCCCTCGAGCAGCTCCATCACGAGGTACGAGGTGCCGTCCGGCAGGTGCCCGTGATCGATGACCTCGACGACGTTCGGGTGCCACGACAGACCGAGCGCCTCGGCCTCGCGCCGCAGGCGATCGGAGGCGGCCGCGTCGTGCGCAGACGCCGCGCGGAGCAGCTTGATCGCCACGCGCACGCCGTCGGTGATGCGCGTCGCCTCGTAGATGACGCCGCTCGCGCCCGAGCCCATGCGCGTGCCGATCCGGTACTGGCCGGCGACGACGCTGCCCTCGAGATCGCCCGCCGCGACCCGCTCCTCGCTCTCGCGGAGGGCGAGGCTGCGCTCGAGGGCGGAGACGCGGACCGCCTGCGCCGCCGTCTCCGTGCGCCTCAGGCGATCGCGCGACCATGCGAGGCCGAGCGCGCCGCAGAGGATCGGCGCGGTCAGCGCGATGCCGGCGGCGATCGCCGAGGGATGCGCCGCGAGCGCGCCCGCACCGACGACCGCCCCGGCGCACGCGCCGGCGACGACGCCGCGCGACGATCCCGGCACGCTCCAGCGGACCTCGAACTCCTGCGCCTCGGCGGTCGACGAGGTCTGCGTGACGCTCGCGCGCGGATGACCGAAGAGCATCGGCACCACCGCGAGCTCGACGGCGCGCGCCTTCGCGAGGAGGCCGTCCTTCTCGAGCCCCGGATCGTGCCCGATGCGCACGCGCCCCTTCCAGACGCCCGGCCCGGACTCGATCGTCTCCCATCGCGTCGTGCGCCCGTGCTCGCTGTCGGAGGAGTCGATGCGCGCGAACGCGTCCTCCGGCGAGCGCGTCCCGCGGAGGATGCGCGCCCACGTCCCGAGGTTCTCCTGCACCACGAGGAACGGCGCGACCGCGTCGAGCTCGTCCGGCAGCTCCTCGAGGAACGCCTTCACCGCGTCGCGCAGCGCCACGAGGGGCAGGAGGCGCGTCTCGTCGTCGAGGTCGGTGCGCGCGAGGCGCAGCTTGCCGAGCCACGCGTCGGCGATCTTCGCGCCCTTCCTCGCCTCCAGGCAAAGGAGCAGCGCCTTGATCTTCGACGCGCTCGTCTGACCGGACGGAAAGGTGTGACGGACCTTCAAGGCTGCCCCACGAAGCGTACGCCGATCGATCGGGGCCGCGAAGGGGCACGTGCAGGCGGACCATCTGCTACACCGATCGCCAGTCCCATGAGCGAAGCCCCCGTCGCGCTCGTGCAGGAAGCCTCGGCTGCCGAGCACGTGATCGTGCTGAAGACGCGGCACCCGGGCATCACCTCGTTCGTCATCGTCGCGGCGACGCGGAGGGGCGGATCGGGCGTCGGCCTCCTGCCGAGGGACGCGCGGCAGGCGATCTGGGGCGCGCGCCTCCCTCCCGGCGAGGTCCGCCAGCGCGCGCGCGAGGACGCCCTCACCCACACGCGCGTGCACGCCGTGACCGCCGACGAGGTGATCGTCGAGCAGGACGGCGATCTCCGGACCATCCGCGTGGATCGCGGTCGCGTGGTGGTCACCGACGTCGCCGACCGGGCCGCGGCGCTCGCGCAGCCACGCTTCGCCGAGGCGAGCGAAGCGGCGCGCGCGGCGCTCGAGGCACGCGGCCTCGATCTCGCACGCGCGCTCGCGGACGACGCCGTCGAGGTCCACCGCGCCGACGTGCTCGACGCGCTCCGCCGCGCCCGGCAGAAGATCGAGCGGCGGCGCGAGGCCATCCGGGGCGACCTCGCGAAGATCGCGCAGGCGGACGTCATCGCCGGGCAGGCGCAGTGGCTCGTCGGCGAGGCGGCCCGCGCGCCCCGCGGCGCGAAGGAGCTCGTGGTCACCGACTGGTCGACGGGCGAGGCGGTCCCCATCGTCGTGCCGCTCGATCCGGCCAAGAGCGCGCGCGAGCAGGTCGAGGCGATGTTCAAGCGCGCGAAGCGCCTCCGCCTCGGCGCGCGCATCGCCGAGGACCGCCTCGGCCAGGCGGAGACGCAGCTCGTCGCCGTGGCGCTCGCGGCGGGCGGCGTGCGCGCGGCCGCGACGCTCGGCGCGATCGACGAGGCGGCACGCGAGGCGAAGAGGGCCGCGCCGCGCGAGGTCGCGCTCCGCGAGGGCGGCGGGGCCGCCGGACCGGGCGCGGCCAAGGCGAAGAAGAAGAGCGGAGGACGGACGCCCTTCCGCACGTTCGTCGCGCGGAGCGGACGGAAGCTCCTCGTCGGCAAGGGCGCGGCGGACAACGACGCGCTCACCCTCAAGGTGGCGCGGCCGCACGATCTCTGGCTCCACGCGAAGGACCGCACCGGCGCGCACGTGATCGTCGCGCTCGACAAGGGCCAGACCTGCCCCGCCGAGGACCTCGTCGACGCCGCGCACCTCGCGGCCCACTTCTCCGACGCGCGCGAGGAGAAGGTGGTCGATGTACAGTACACCGATCGCCGCTACCTCCGGAAGCCGAAGGGCTCGCCGCCGGGCTTCGTGATCGTCGACCGCGAGAAGGTGCTCGTCCTCCGGGTGCAGCCGGAGGTGCTGTCGGCGCTGCTCGAGCGCGAGGACGTGCTCGCGTGAAGGAAGACCGGGCACCCGCGGCGCCGTATGCGTCGGCGCGGTCCTCCTCCTGATCGCGCTGCGGGGCCGGGCTCGTGTTCGTGATGAACCTGCACCAATACCTGACGATCGAGGACAAGTGGGCGAACGCCCCGCTGCTCTCGCCGATGGCGCGCGACTTCGGCGTCCGCATCATCCAGAAGGCGGCGATGAAGCGGATGATGGTGTTCGGTCCGACCTCGGGCCTGTTCGGCATCGGCGGCCTGGTCGTCGGCCTGCTCGGAATGCGCAAAAGGTAGCGCCGGCTTCGGTCCGCCTTGCCCGCCGGCGAGCCGATGCTAGAGCGCGCGCCCATGAAGCTGCGCGCGGTCTCTTCGTCCCTCCTCGCGGCCGCCGTCGGCCTCCTCTCGCTCACGTCGGCGCCGGCCTGCGGCTCGGACGACAACGGCGGTTCGAGCACCAGCTCGAGCGGCGGGTCGTCCGGAGGTTCTTCCTCGGGTGGCTCCTCGAGCTCGACGTCGAGCACGAGCAGCAGCAGCACCAGCAGCAGCAGCACGAGCAGCTCCGGCGGCACGGGCACGAAGGCGCTCGGCGAGGACTGCGCCCAGAGCTCCGAGTGCAAGGAGAACAAGTGCGTGCGCTTCACGGACAACAGCGGGCAGGAGCGCGGCTTCTGTTCGCGGATCTGCACGAAGGCGGCGGACTGCCCCGAGACGGGATGGGAGTGCAACCTGAGCCCGTACACGGCGTGCGTCCCGGCGAAGTGATCGCGCCGTTGTGATAGACAACGAGGCCGCGCATGCGCCTCGCGGAGACCATCGCCGGTTGGCTCGGACGCGTCGAGGTCGTGCTCGCGGGCGTCGAGGGCTACCTCCGCGACGGCGAGGAGGCGCTCGCCCGCGGCGACGCGATGCGCGCGCGCCAGGCGGCGAAGGCCATCCTCGCGCGCGTGCCCCACTCGCCCATCGGCCTCGCGCTCCTCGCCGACGCGTGCGAGGCGGCGCACCTCGACGCCGAGCTCGCCCTCACGCTGGAAGAGCTCGCGGTGCGGGTCGCGTCGCGCGCCGACGTCTGGGTGCGCCTCGGCCGTGCGCGCGAGCGCGTCGGCAGCCCGATCGAGGAGACGCGCGATGCGTTCCTCCGCGCGCTCGGCGTCGCCGAGCCCGGGAGCGATGCGCGGCGCGAGGCGCTCCTGTGGCTCGCCGATCTCGATCTGTCGAACGGCGACGGGCCGCGCGCGGAGCTCTGGCTCGAGCGGCTCGGCGCGACGAAGGATGCGGACGTGTCCTTGCGGCGCGCGGAGGCCCGCCTCCTCGAGAACGACGTCGCGGGCGCACGCGCGGTGCTCGAGGCGGTCGAGCAGGACCCGGCGAACGGCCGGGCCGCGCTCGTCCGCGGCCGCGCGCTGTCCATCGACGGCGACGCGGCGGCGTTCCCGCTGCTCATCCGCGCGATGGTGCTCGAGGTCCCCGGCGCGAGCGAGGCGCTCGCCTCGGCGCTCGCGTGGGTGCCGGCCGACGAGACGGTCCGCGCGCGCGTCCGCACCGTGGTCGAGGGGAGCGGCGAGCAGGACCTCGCGCGCTGGAAGGCGGCGTTCGCCCGGGCCGAGGGACGGCGCGACGAGGCGCGCGCCGCGCTCGTCTCGGCGGTGCGCGCCGGGGACGGGTCGGCCGCGCG
>JBDHVD010000539.1:0-6025 GCA_039809525.1 Labilithrix sp.
CCTCACCTCGCGTTCGATCGGTGGGCTCGGGATTCGCTCGCCCGAGAGCTCGAGATTGCCGCTTCCATCCATCACGCGAACGTCGTCGCCATCAACGACGCAGGGGAGGCGGCGGGCATCACCTACCTCGTCATGGGCCTCGTCGAAGGCGCCGACCTCCGGCAGATCCTCGATCGCTCACTGCTCCCGCTGGCCCCATCCGTGCTCGTATCGATCTGTCTCGATGCGCTCCGAGGACTGCACGCCGCGCACGAGTCGCTCGATTCGCGCGGTCGCCCACGGCGGCTCGTGCATCGGGACGTGTCACCGCAGAACCTCCTGGTGGGCCTCGACGGGACCGCGCGTATCTGCGACTTCGGCATCGCGCGCGTCTTCGGCAGCGCCGGGACGACCATCGGCCATGGAGGGAAATTCGCCTACTCCGCGCCTGAGCAGGCCGCCGGCGATGCGCTCGATCGCCGCGCGGACGTCTTCGCGATGGGCATCGTCCTCTGGGAGTGCCTCACGAACGAGCGGCTCTTCCTCGGACCGACCGCGACCGAGAGCGTGGCGAACGTGATGGCAAAGCCGGTCCCCCATCCCGCCGATGTTCGCTCCGGCGCTTCGCGGGCGCTCGGCGATGTGGCGATGCGTGCGCTCGAGCGAGCTCCCGCGCGGCGGCACCCGACGGCCGCGGCGATGCTGCAGGAGCTCGGAGGCGCGGCGAGGGCGGACGGAATCGTACCGTCTTCGGACGACGTCGCGGGTTTCGTCGCCGCCATCGTCGCCGCTCCGCAGGCGAGCGTCGGCGCCACGAATCAAGAAGCTAGACGTCGAAACCGAGGACACGCATGACGAGTCTCTGCGTTCGTGCTGCATCGACCTCCGCCGCGCTCGCGATCGGCGCATGCTACGAGCCGTACGCGCGGGACGAGGAGCCCATCCATGAAGTGGCGCGCACCACGCCGGACGCGCCGGAGGCGGGCCCGAGCATGCCGGTGAGCCGCGACGCGTCCAGACACGGGCGCGAGCTGCCGCGGCGCTGCAATCCGCAGATGGCATTCGGGATCGCGACACGAGTGAACGGCGTCAACTCGGGCGAGCTCGATTCGGACGGTCGGCTCTCCGCGGACGAGACGACGCTGTACTTCACGAGCGAACGAGGCACGCAGCCGGCGCCGCGAATCCGCGTCTGGAAAGCGCCTCGGCTCCGGCTGGGACTTCGCCGCACCGACGCTCGTCCTCGATGAGGCCTCCTTCGACCTGTACGATCCGACACTCTCTCCGGACGAGCGCACCCTGGCGGTCCAGCACACGTGGACGAATGGTACGGAGGCTCGTCGTCATCACGCGACGCGCGCGACGACGACGGCCCCCTTCATCGTTCTCACGGAGCTGCCCGGTCTGCACGTCGCAGGCGCGAACGAACGGGACCCGGCGTTCGCCGCCGACGGAACACTCCTCTTCAGGAGGCAACACGCCGACAGCGGCTGCCGGCAAGGCTCGCATCTTCCGGGCGGAGCGCCCCTCGATCGACGCCCCGTTCGGACCCGCACTCGAGGTAGCGGAGCTCGTGGGCACGTTGGGCCATGACGTGCCGAACTGGCTCTCCGCCGATCGATGCGTGCTCGTCTTCACGACCGATCGCGACGGCGATTGCCGTGGGAGCCGCAGCACCGAGCCGTGCCCAGGCCCGACCCACGCGGAGTCGTGGAGTTGTTCCCAAGGATGACACCGGGCTTCTTCGTATGGCGCCTCGACGCCCGCGCACGCGCATCTCGCCGCCCGTGCACACCATCACGAAGGACCGATGGGCGCCAGGCACCGACGTCACGCCGGGAAGCGGGATCGGACCGCGGGGCGCCCGGCAACTGCCACTCCACCGCGAGCACCTCGGAGCCGCGCATCGGGCACGTCGATCGTGCCGCGCAAGCGCGCGGGGTACAGGACGCCTCGGACCCCCGGCGCCGGCGACGTGTCCTCGTCGTGATCGATGACGGCGGGCACATCCATGCGCGTCGACCGCTTCTCGGCGTACGGATCGAACCAGTCGGAGCGGAGGCCGTGCACGGGTAGCGTCGGTGGCGCCGCCGCCGTCCGAAGCTTGGCTGTCACTCTCGATGGACGCGGAAGACGCTGCCGAGTCGAGCGAGCCGGGGCACGAGCCGAGACGAGGACGACGATCGGTCGCGAGAGGCGCATCGCGGGGCTCCGATTCATTCAGGCGTCCCGCCTCCGCCGCGCTCGAAGGACGGCGCACACGAGAGCGAGCGCGGCGGGGCCGATCGTCTTGCCCGCACCGGCGGGCGCGCTCGCGACGGCGCACCCCTCCGTCGCGGCCGGAGCGCGCGATGGTCCCATCGCCTCGGACGCCTCCTCTTCGCTGTCTTGGCCCGGCGTCCCGGGCGCCTCGGGCGTGGCGCTCGTCGCGTCGCTCCCCGCATCGTTCGGCGCAGCCGCATCGCCCGTCGGGGGAGCCTTCGGCGCGTTGCAGAGCGCACCGATCTTGAAGCCTCCGAGCGGTGACTTCGCGATCCTGGCCTCCGTCGCCGGCCCGTAGATCCCGTCCTCGGCGAGGAGGTCGTTCGCGTTGTTGCGGTTCCACAGCCGCTGAAACGCGAGGACGGAGAGCGTACGAAGATCGACGGTGCCCGCGCCGCTGAACGTGAAGTGCGCGGGATCGCTGGAACCGAGCCAGACGAACCCTTTGCTCTGCATCGTCGTGCGCCAGGCGGCGTTGCTCTCGATGTCGATCGCGAGGCCGCTCTGGTGGTTGCTCTCTCCCGGTGGAGCCGCGAGGGGGATGCCGCAGCGCTTCGCGAGGTACCACTGATAGAGCACGTATTGCTGCGGCAGCGTACGCAGGCCCGAGATGACGTGGAGGTCGACGCCTCGCGCCTTCCGCGCGGCGAAGAGCGCGTTCGCCGCGGGGGTCTGGAGGTAAGCGGACACCGGCGCGTTGAGGACGATCCCCGGCGTCTTGTCGATGCGGGTCATCGTCCCTGGCTTCAGGCACTGGATCTCTTCGACGAGCTGATCGGAGAGGGCCTTGAACTCGCCCGTCGAGCACGTCCCGGTGACCGCGTCGGCGATCGTGTCCGTGGCCGACAGCGGCTGCGAGCTCGTGGCGACCCCGTCGTCTTCGCCGTCGGCATGATGGTCGGGAGCATCGAGCTCGTCTCCGGCGCAACCAGGACCTACGAGGAGCCCCGCGGCGAAACCGAGGGTCGCGAACAGGCGTGCTTTCGAGACCATGCGCCGCGCGCGTGCACGACGCGGACCATTCGTCGCGCGGCGGATCGATCGTCGGGGGCACGCGCTCGGCGAGCTCGCATCCGAGGGCCCGGCCGCTCATGTCCGATCATCTGGACACCAGCTCGACGCCGCCAGGCGAGCGAGGGCTCGCGCGACTTGCGCAGAACGGTCGTCGCGTCCACGCTCGGCGCGACGCTGGCGACGCGACGAGTGAACCCCGCCTTGTCGCCGTGCGTCGCGGGCGTCGTACCGATTGCTCGACCTCACCGGTCCTCGACGGCGACGCTCCGCGCGACCGATGAGCGTCGATGCGCCAGGTCTGGGTGTTCGCCGTCACGGCTGTTCGTCCACATTCGCTATACTGGATGCGCGCCCGGGCGCACGCGAGAGCATGACGACGACATCGGTCTCGAGAGGACGAGCGATGCAATGCGCGGTGGCGGCGCTCGTGCTGGCGCTCGCCGCGCAAGAGGCGCATGCCGAGCCGTCGCCAGTCGAGCGCGAGACGGCGCGCACGCTCCTGCTCGCGGGACGAGAGAAGAGGAAGAACGGCCGCGTCGCGGAGGCGCTCGCCGACTTCACGAAGGCCCACGCGATCATGCGCGTCCCCACCACCGGGCTCGATCTCGGCAAAGCGCAAGCCGATCTCGGGATGCTCGTCGAAGCGCGCGCGACGCTCCTCGAGGTCGCCGGGTTCCCGGAAAAACCCGGGGAGCCGCAGGCCTTCGCGCGTGCCCGGAGCGAGGCTAGACAACGCGCCGACGAGCTCGCGCCCCGGCTCGCAACGCTCACGATCGCGGTGCCCGAGGGCACTCGTCTGACCATCGACGGCAACGAGCTCGCCGCATCCAGCACGGGCGTGCCCTTCAAGGTGAACCCCGGGAAGCACGAGGTCGTCGCGACACGCGGAGCCGAGGAGAAGCGAGCCGCCGTGGAGCTCGCCGAAGGCGCGACCGAGTCGATCGCCCTCGCGTTCCCCCCAGTGAACGAGCCGCCGCGCGCCGCGACGCAGGTAGCCCCGGCCCCGGCGCCACCGGCCGCGCGTCCGGAGCAGCCCGAGACGACGACGAGCGCGCTGGTATGGATCGGGCTCGGTGTGGCCGTGACGGGCGCCGCCGTCGGCACGACCACGGGCCTCCTTGCCTTCAGGTCGAAGGACGACGTGGCGTCGCAATGCGATGCGGGAGTCCGCTGCCCACCCTCCACGTACGACGACATCGATCGCGGCGAGACGTTCGGGACGATCTCGACCATCGCGTTCGTCGCCGCCGGCGCTGGGGCGGCGATCATGGTGTACGGCCTGCTGAACCCCACGCGGGTGACGCCTCCCCAGAGCACAACGGGACCCGCGCTCCGCGGGCTATCCCCCTTCGGCCTGAACGGCACGTTCTGAGCGCACCACCACGAGTGATAAGCTCGTTCCACGTGAAGCGATCAGAGAGTCGTCCAGTGGACGCGTTCGAGCAGTCCACCATGCGCACGGAGCAGCCGCGCGAGGTCATCGGCGCGGAGCTCGAGGTCACGCGCGGTCCGGATGTGGGCGTGCGCCGGCGCCTCGACGAGCCCTCCCTCGCGATCGGCAAGGGTCCGCTCTGCGGCCTGCGGCTCTCCGATCCGACGGTCTCGCGCGAGCACGTCCGTCTCGAGCTCAGCAGGGGTGGGGTCGTCGTGCAGGATGGGGGGAGCAAGAACGGGACGTGGCTCGGCACCGCCCGCATCGATCGCGCGGTCCTCACCGGCGATGCGGCGCTGCAGCTGGGCGGCACGACCATCGCGCTGACGCTCGATTCGAAGCCCACGCAGATCGTCATCAGCGAGTCGAACCAGTTCGGCGCGGCCTACGCGTGCTCGCTGCCGATGCGCCACCTGTTCGCGGCGCTGATGCGCGCGGCGGAGTCGGACATCTCGATCCTCCTGGAGGGTGAGAGCGGCGTGGGCAAGGAGGTCCTCGCGAGCGCCATCCACGAGCACTCGCGGCGACGCGGGCGCTCGTTCGTCGCGATCGACTGCGGCGCCATCCCGCCGAACCTGATCGAGAGCGAGCTGTTCGGCCACGAGAGGGGCGCATTCACGGGCGCCGACCGGATGCGCATCGGTCTGTTCGAGCAGGCCGACGGCGGCACGGTGTTCCTCGACGAGCTCGGCGAGCTTCCGCTCGACCTGCAGCCGAAGCTGCTACGCGTGCTCCAGGAACGGAAGGTGCGTCGCGTCGGGTCTTCCAAGCCGATCTCGATCGACGTGCGCGTCATCGCGGCGACGAACAAGAACCTCAAGGATCTCTGCGCAGAGAGATCCTTCCGCGACGATCTCTTCTACCGCATCGCGGCGCTCCGCGTGCGGGTGCCCGCGCTGCGCGAACGCGTCGACGACATCGCACCGCTCGCCACGCGCTTCCTCCGGGAGCTCACGAGCGATCCGGAGGCGGAGCTCCCTCCGGACATCCTCGCGATGCTCACGGCGTATGGGTGGCCCGGGAACGTGCGCGAACTCCGAAACGTCGTCACTCGCTTCGCCCTCCTCGACGCGCGACAGCGTGCCGACCTGTTCGACATCACCTTCTCGCGCCGGCGGCACGACCCGAGCGCCACGGGAGACGACCTCTCGACCCTGCCGTTCCAGAGCGCGCGGCAGATCGTGCTCGAACGCTTCGAGGCCTCGTACTTCCCGGCCGTGCTCCAGCGCGCGGGCGGCGTCGTCACGCGCGCGGCGGAGCTCGCCGGAATGGCGCGTTCGAGCTTCTATCGGATGCTCGAGCGGCATGGCGCCGTCCGCTCGAACCAGGATCCCGACG
>JBDHVD010000540.1:0-6022 GCA_039809525.1 Labilithrix sp.
GAGGGCTCGAGCCTCAAGGCGAAGCTTCCGACGACGTCGATCACCGTCGTCGAGCTGACGATGCCGTAGCGCGCGTCCGACCGCCGTCGGCGCGCCCTGCCCCCCCTCGCCAAACCCCGAAGACCGTCAGCATGCTGACGATCTTTGCGTCCCGTCGCGAATCGCAACGCTCCGAGAACGTCCGCGAGAACGTCAGCATGCTGACGATCTCGAGGGACAGTCAGCGAGAACGTCAGCATGCTGACGATCTCGGCCGCCTGAACGAGGGGGGCGCGGCCCTGACGGCTCCCGCGGCGCGGGGGTGATCGCGCGACGGCTATGGCGCGGCGCAGGCGCCCGTCGTTCCGATGCGGACGGTCGCGCGCGTGAGGAGGTGGTCCTCGAAGGCGCCGCCCGTCGCGGCCGCGAAGCCGAAGTAGCCGGAGTAGGGCGCGTAGCCCGGCAGCGCGATCGGACCGAGCACGTCGGTGCCGTCGAGCGACACGGTCACGCTGCCGTTCGCGAGGCGCACGCGGACGAGGTGCTCGTTTCCGTCGATGAGCGCCGCGATGGCGCCGGTCGACGCGACGTTCGTGACGTCGGCCGTCTTCTTGATCGAGATGTTCGGGACGGCGGGATCCATGTACTCGCCGTTCTGGTAGGCGTCGATCGCGACCGCGTAGCCGGTGAGCCCCGTGAGGCCGAAGCCGCCGCCGTTGTTGAGGACCACGTCGGGCGGAGCGTTGCCCGCGATCCACGCGAAGGCGAGGCCGTCGCCGGGACCGAAGTCGACGCTCGCCGGATCGGTGGTGATCCTGTAGCCGAACGTCACGTCGAGCCGGTCGAACGTGTACGGCGAGTCCCAGTAGAGCGCGCCGGTCTCGCCCGCCGCCGATGCCGTGAGGCGCACCCCGGGGTTCGCGTACGTCGCGTTCCCGCGGAAGACCCAGGGCGGCGGAGGGACGCTGGTGAACGCGTCGTTCGTCGGCAGTCCGCACGTGCCGAGCGGGACGTCGCGGACGACGTCGGCGACGAAGTTGTCGAACGGCGCGTCGACGGGCGTGGCGGGCGGACCGTCGGTCGCGTCGCTCGCGTCCGCCTCCGGGCGAGCGCCGTCCGGCGGCGGGGTGATCTCGCTCTCGGCCGGGCGCACCTCGAGATCGGCCACCCCGGTCAGCTGGGCGCAGGCGCACGGCACCAGCAGGAAGAGCAGTCCCCGCCTCACCCCGTCATCGTAGCAGACGAATCAGGCGGCCTTCGCCTCGGCGTTCAGCTCCGCGAGGAGCTCGTCGAGGGCCTCGCCGAGCGAGCCCGCGATCCGCTTCGACACCGCGTTCGTGTCCGCGAGCAGGTCGCGGAGCTTCGTCGCGGTGCTCTTGATCGCCTTGCGATCGCTCTCCTGCTTCTGACCCGCGGTGACGGGGAAGAGCGTGTCCTTGTACAGCTTCGCCACCGTCGCGACCGGCGTCGCGTCCTCGAGGATCCGCTTGCGGATGTCGGTCATCGTCTCGTTCGACACCGCCTGCGGGTTCTCCTCCGCCTTCTCCTCGGCGCGGCGCAGGAAGTCGATCGCCTGGTAGCTCGGGAGCGGCGCATCGAGCGGATCGCGCTTCAGCACCTCGGGCGCGCGCTTGTGGAGGAACATGTACGAGCCGGTCAGCTTCTCCACCGTGCTCTGCTGCAGCTTCAGCTCGCCCTTGGTGTACGCCTCGAACGAGTCGTACCCCCATCGCTCCCACTGCTTGCCTCGCTTCACCTCGGCGAGCCCCTCGGCGAGCTCGAGCCAGCTCGCCTTGAAGCGGCGCGTGCGACGAAGGAGCTCGACACGCTCGGGATCGTCCGCGTGGGCTTCTTCGAGGGCGGCGAGGGCGCGATCGACGTTCGTCTGCTGCATGGTGGCCCTCGCGTCTACGGCGCTCGCCACGACCGCGCAAGACGGCGCGGCAGGACAAGCTGTGGACAACCCGCGGACGTCCCTGTGAGCGCGCTGTGGACGCGGCGCGCGCGACCGCGTTCTGTGCGAGGCGCCGCTTGTGGATGAAAAATCTCGCGCCTGCGGCGTCGAATTTCGCGCTCAGAGCAGCGGCGAGAGCACCCGCGCCCCGTTCTCGAGGAAGCGCCAGCCGAGCGACAGCTTCTCGCGCGCGTGCGCCTTGACCTCCTTCGCCTCGTGGAGGTCCTGCCTGAACTGCTCGGCGAGCTCCCCGGCGTGGCGATCGCCGTAGAGCACCGCGGTGACCTCGAAGTTGAGGCGGAAGCTCCGGTTGTCCATGTTGGCCGTACCGACGGCGGCGAAGAAGTCGTCGACGACGAGCGTCTTCGCGTGGTGCATCGTCGGCTGGTACTCGTACACGCGCACGCCGGCCCACAGGATCGCGTCGTAGTAGGAGCGCGCGGCGGCGGTGACGATCAGCGAGTCGCTCCGGCGCGGGACCAGCACGCGCACGTCCACGCCGCGGAGGGCCGCGGTGGTGAGCGCCGCGAGGATCGCGTCGTCGGGGACGAAGTACGGCGTCGTCACGTAGACGCGCTCGCGCGCCAGCGCCATCGCGGCGAAGTAGGCCTTCTGGATCGGCTCGGTCTCGGCATCGGGACCCGAGCTGATGATCTGCACCGCGTGCTCGCCCTTGCCCGTCGGCGAAGGGAAGTAGGCGGGGTCGCGCGGGACGTAGCCGGTCGCGAAGTGCCAGTCGTCGAGGAAGGTGAGCTGCAGCCAGCGCACGGCGTCGCCCGCGAGGCGGACGTGGGTGTCGCGCCAGGGGCGCACCTGGCCCTTCGGCAGGTAGTCGTCGGTCACGTTGACGCCGCCGGTGAAGCCGACGACGCCGTCGCAGACCACGATCTTGCGGTGGTTGCGGAAATCGATGCGGCTCCGGAGGCGGGCGAACGTGACCTGGTTGAAGCGCGCGAGCTTCACGCCCCCGTCGCGGAGGGAGCGCACGAACGCGCGCGTCATCGCGCTCGAGCCGACGTCGTCCACGAGGAGGCGCACGGTGACGCCCTCCTTCGCCTTCGCGACGAGCGCGTCGCGGATCCGCTGTCCCACGCGGCCGGCGTCGAAGATGTAGTAGGCGACGTGGACGTGGTGCCTGGCGGCGCGGATCGCCGCCTCGATGGCGTCGTACGTGGACGCCGCGTCGTGGAACACGCGCACGTCCTCGCAGCGGTCCGCGTGCGGCTCGCCCGCCTTCGTCGCGAGCCGCTCGATCTGGGCGATGCGGGGATCGCGCGGCGCCGCGTCGCCCTTCGCCACCGGCACGTTGCCCTTCGCGCGCACGTCGCCGCGCGCCCGGCGGTGCTTGAGCCGCTTGCGGACGAGGCGCCGCGGGCCGAGGAAGAAGAAGATGACGAAGCCCACGTAGGGCAGGGCGATGAGCGAGAGGATCCACGCGAGCGTCGCGACGGGCGGACGCTTCTCGAAGAGGATCCACGTCGCGAGCGCGACGACGTAGAGCACCTCTGCGATCGTGAGGATCGTGACGAGCACGGCACCCGCAGAGTAATACGGGCGTCTGCGCATGCGTACGCTCGTCTGGTTCCGGGGCAAGGACCCTCGCGTCGCCGATCACGAGCCGCTCGCGAGCGCGGCGAAGCACGGCGAGGTCGTGCCGCTGTTCGTGCTCGATCCGTTCTTCTTCGCGCCGGAGCGCGCCCGTGAGGCGCCGCATCGGATCCAGTTCCTGCTCGCGTCGCTCGCCGAGCTGTCCGCGTCGATCGCGCGGCTCGGCTCGCGGCTCGTCGTGGTGGAGGGCAAGAGCGTCGACGTCGTCCCGCGCCTCGCGGAGCTGCTGCGTGTCGACCGCGTCGCCGCCTACCGCTGGACCGAGCCGTTCGGACGCGAGCGCGATCGGCGGATCGCCGCGGCGCTCGGATCGATCCCGTTCGAGCTGTTCGAGGGCGAGCGCCTCGCGCCGCCGGGCACCGTGCTCACCGGCTCGGGCACGCCCTACGCCGTCTACGGTGCGTTCGCGCGCGCGTTCGCGAAGGCCGTCACGATCGGCAAGCCGATCCGCGCGCCTCGATCGCTCCCGCCGTTGCCGGCGCTGCCGCGCGACGTCCGCGAGGTGGCGATCCCCGCGCCCGAGGACATCGGGCTCGCGCCGAACCCGCGCATCGTGCCCGGCGGCGAGACCGCGGCGCACGCGCGGCTGCGCGCGTTCCTCCGCGGAGGCGCGTCGAAGTACCACGAGACGCGTGACCGGCTCGACATGGACGGATCGAGCCGTCTGTCGCAGGACCTCAAGTTCGGGACGCTGAGCGTGCGCACGGTGTGGAACGCCGCTCACGACGCGCTCCTCGACTCGAAGCGCGCGTGGCAGTCGTTCTCGAACGAGCTCTTGTGGCGCGAGTTCGCCTACGACGTGCTCTGGCACCGGCCCGACGTCCTCGAGCAGCCGTACCGGCCGGAGTGGAAGCGCTTCCGCTGGCGGAAGGACGCGAAGGCGCTCGCGGCGTGGAAGGAGGGGGCGACGGGCTATCCGGTGGTCGATGCGGCCTCGCGCCAGCTGCTCGCCGAGGGCTTCGTCCCGAACCGCGCGCGGATGATCACCGCGAGCTTCCTCACCAAGCACCTGATGATCGACTTCCGCGAGGGCGAGGCGCACTTCATGAAGTACCTCACCGACGGCGACTGGGCGAACAACGACCTCGGCTGGCAGTGGTCGGCCGGATGCGGAGTCGACGCGCAGCCCTGGTTCCGCGTCTTCAATCCCGTCGGTCAGGGCGAGAAGTTCGATCCGGATGGGGAATGGGTCCGCCGCTGGATCCCGGAGCTCGCCGGCGTGGATGCAAAGTACATTCATCGTCCGTGGGACGCGCCCGTCCCTGCGCGGCGATACCCCGCACCGATCGTCGATCACGCCTTCGCGCGCGGGCGCTTCCTCGCGGCGGCGGCAGCCTTGGCAGGCAAGCCTCCTCCCGCCTAGGATGCCGAGCATGCTTCCCGAGCAGCGCGCCACGAGCTACGCGCACGACCCCGCCCTCGGCACGGTCCTCGTTCATTGCGCCGACGGTCCGAAGCCGGGGTTGAACGGCGACGTCGCTGCGCGGCTGCTGCTGGATGCGGCGAGCCATCTGGTGGGCATCGACATCGCCCCGGACTCGCCCGATCGGCTCGTGGTCATGCTCGGTCCGCACGAGAGCGTCGCGCGCACCGAGTCGGCCACCGTCCACGTCGAGGGCGGCGGACGGAAGATCTCGCTGCACGGTCACGCCGCGAAGATGGTGGCCGGCGGCGCGAGCCCCTACGTCCCCTGAGGGGCGCGGGTCACTTCTTCGGCGGCGGGCGCGTCGAGCGCCGGGAGGCGGTGGCGGAGGGGATCGCCGGCGGCGCGATCCCGCGCGACGTGTCGCGCCGCTTCGGTGCATCGCGCGGCGGCCGCGCGCCCGGCACGATCGACGGCGGCCCCGCGCCCTCGTCCGGATCGTCCTCGCCCGCGCTCCTCTTCATGCTCGGCGGCGGACACGTCAGCGAGAGCGGCGGCGCGGGCTCGGAGCTCGGCGGGCTCGCATCGACCTCGGGCATCCCGCGAACGGTGATCTTCCGCTTCTTGAGCGACATCGATCCGATGATCGCGCAAAGCTCGGGGCCGTACCAGGTCCGCCCGCGTGGTCACTCGCCCGTCCAGAAGCGCGCGACCACGTGTGCGCGCGACTCCGCCCTGGCCTTCCTCAGGATCGCGCTCACGTGGATCTCCACGGTCGCCACGGCGCATCCGAGCGTCGTCGCGACGTCCTTGTTGGCGAGCCCCCGTGCGACCAGGGCGAGGACGTCGCGCTCGCGCGGGGTGAGCAGCCATCGACGCGCCGCGTCTTCGAGCTCCGCGGCTCCCCGGACGCGGCCCGCGCGGAGGACGACGAGCCAGCACGGCGCCGAGGATCCTCTCGCGCGGAGGTCGCGCACCCGATCGCCGTCCGCGGTCCCGGGATGGGCGACGGCGCTCGCGATCCGCGCGAGCGTCTCGGTCTGATCCGACGCGACGAGACGCGCGCCGGCGTCGTTCACGTGCGCGATGACGTGCTGCGCGTTCACGATGAACGCCGG
>JBDHVD010000541.1:0-6015 GCA_039809525.1 Labilithrix sp.
GCTCGCAGGCGGCGCGGCGGACGGAGGTTGCGCCGGGATCGCGCTCGGAGCGCTCGCCGGCGGCGCGGACGGCGGCGCATCCTCCGGGCGCGCCTGCGTGGCGGCCGCCTCGGGTGCGCGTACGAGGCGCCACGACGCGACCCCACCGGCCGCCGCGAAGACCGCGATGGTCGAGGCGAGCGCAGCCCACCGTCGTCCACCTCTCGCCGGCGCTCGGTCGTGCGAGACGGACATCGGATCGGCGGTCGCGACGCGCGCGTCGACCGGATGCGTCGTGCCGCGACGTGCGCTCGACACCGCGACGACGTCGCCGCGCGCGAGCGCACGCGAGAGCGCGAACGGCCGCAGGGCCTCGGCGAAGTCTCGAATGGACGACCAGCGGCCCGCACGATCCCTCACGAGGGCGCGCGCGACGACCGCCGACAGCGAAGGATCGACCCACGGAGCGGCGGCTGCGAGCGGGGGGACGTCCTCGGTGCACACGGCGAGGATGATCTCACCCATGCTCGCGCGGCCCTGCCACGGCCGCACGCCGGAGAGCGCCTCGTGGAGCGAGAGGCCGAGGCTGAAGACGTCGGACCGCTCGTCGACGTTCTTCGCGCTGCGCGCTTGTTCGGGCGACATGTACATCGGAGAGCCGAGGAGCCCGCCGGTCTGCGTGAGATCGGCGGATGCGTCCGTCTCGCCGGCGACGGCGAGCTGCTTCGCCACGCCGAAGTCGCACACCTTCAGCACGACGCGCGCGCCGTCCTCGTGCACGAACAGGTTCGACGGCTTCACGTCTCGATGCACGAGGCCGAGCGCGTGCGCCGCCGCGAGGCCTTCGCATGCCTGGAGGAACAGCGTGACCGCGACCTCCGGCTCGAGCGCCGACGTCTCCGAGAGGATCGCGCCGAGATCGCGCCCCCGCAGCCGCTCCATCACGATGAAGGGAGCGCCGGACGCCGCGTCGACGCCGGTATCGAGCACCCTCGCGACGTGCTCGCCGGAGACCCGTTGCGCCGCCCGCGCCTCGCGGAGGAAGCGCCGGATGCCGTCCGCGGAGGCCGCCGCGCCCTCGACGAGCATGACCTTGACCGCCACCGTCCGGTGCGGCGCGTCGTCCGGCGCGCGCGTATCCACGGCCTCGAAGACCGCGCCCATCCCTCCGGCGCCGAGCCGCCCGACGAGCTCGTACCGCCCCGCGAAGCGCCGGCCGATCATCGGGTCCGGTGGAAGGGAGGCGGCGCTCGGCGAGACCGGGATCGTCGCGTCGTCCGTCGGCGCGAGCTCCCGCGCGTCTCGGGGCAGCTCGGCCTCCGTGGCCGCCAGCCTTGCGGTCTCCGGCGGCGCGGCGAGGTCGTCGGGAGTGACGATGCTCGCGCAGGGCGCCCAACGCGCGAGCGCGTCGAGGAACGCGCTCATCGACGGGAAGCGTCGATCGAGCGGGAGCAGCGCCGCGTGCACGGTGCGCGCGAGCCCGCCCGGAACCCACGGAGCCCGGGCCTGGAGAGGTGCGATGCGTCCCTCGCGCAGGGCGACGAGGAGATCGCCGAGCCCGGAGACCCCCGCGAACGCCGGCGCCCCCGAGAGCGCATGATAGAGCGTCATCCCGAGAGCCCACACGTCACAGCGAGCATCCACGCGCTTCGAGTCGACGAACTGCTCGAGCGCCATGTAGAGCGGCGTGCCGAGGACCGCGCCCGAGGCGGTCAACGTCTCGATCTCCGACAGCACCTTCGCCACGCCGAAATCGCAGACCACGACGTGCACGCGACCGGCGCGTCGATCGAGGAAGATGTTCGCCGGCTTCAGGTCTCGATGGACGATCCCCTCGCGGTGGGCCGCGGCGAGCCCCTCGCCCGCCGCCCGCGCGACCGCCACCGCGACGTCCGGACGAAGCGGGCCGACGCGCTCGAGGCATGCGTCGAGGTCTTCTCCCTCGAGCAGCGGCATCACCAGGTACGGCGCTCCGTCGTGGACGCCTCGGTCGTAGACCTCGACGACGTTCGGATGCCGGACGGTGGCCGAGACGCTGGCCTCGCGCTGGAACCGCGCGACGAGCTCGGCCTCGGCGCCGGCGATCGTCCGCAGGACCTTGAGGGCGACGCGCGTACCGGCGGGCGACGTCGCCTCGTAGACGTCGCCCATCTGGCCGGCGCCCAGCACGCGGACCACGCGGTTCCCGGCGAAGATCGTCCCGGCCTCGATCCCGCGGCTCATCCGCGAGCAGGATAGAGGGCCGTCGCCGCGATCGCGCGCGGCCGAGCATGGTCATTTGTTTCGGCGCGGGGCACGACCCGCCCGGCCGATGTTAGACCTAGGTCCGCGTGCTGCTCCGCGCGAACCCGCAGTGGGTCGACGTCCTCGAAGCCTCGTACGCCGCTGCCGACGATCACTCGGCGTGGGCCGAACGGGTCTGCGAGGCGGCACGAACGGTCTTCGATGCGGGTGCGGTCGTCGGAATGACCGCCCTCGAGCATTCCGCGAGCTGCGTGCGGATGGACATGAGGCTCGCCGCGGGCGTCTCGCGGGACATGGCGCGCGGCTACGCCGCGATGTTCGCCGCCGCCGGCCCTCGCGCGGTGCGCCAGATCTTCTATCCGCCGGAGCCGGTGACCACGCACGTCGAGCTCGAGCCTCACATCGATCCGGACCTCGCCGACCTCATGCAGCGCTCGCGCGCTCCGCTGGGCATCCGCGACTGTCTCGGGCTCGTCCTCCATCCGAAGCCCGGCACCGCCGGTGTCGTCTTCGTCGGCCGCGACGCGACGATCGCGATCCCGCGTCACGCGCGCGAGTCGCTGACGCGGATGCTGCTCCACATCGAGGCGGGCCTGCGGATCCGGATCCATCCGCAGTCGGTGCTCGCGGTCCTCGGGGTCGACGGCCGCGCGCTCCATCGCGTCGAAGGCGCGCCGGACGGCGACGAGCTCGTGGCGGGCGTCAAGAACATCGAACGCGCGCGGACGCGGCGCCATCGGAGCGATCTCGCCGCCTTCGACCTGTGGCCCGCCCTCACCAGCGGTCGCGTGAGCATCGTCGAGCGGTTCGACGGCGGCCGTCGCTGCTACCTCATCGTCGAGAATGCGCCCGCGACGCGAGCGCTCCGAGCGTTCACGCGCGGAGAGGTCGAGGTCGTCACCCACGCGGCGCGCGGCCTCTCGTCGAAGCTGATCGGCTACGCGCTCGGCATCTCGTCCCCGCGGGTGTCGGCACGGCTCGCGAGCGCGACCCACAAGATCGGGCTCGCGACACGTCTCGAGCTCGTGCGGATCGCGGCGATGATCACCCGTGACCCCCGCAGCGGCCTCGAGGACGACGCGCTGACGGCGGCGGAGCGCGACGTCCTCGAGCTCGTCGGCCAGGGTCTGACGAACGCCGAGATCGCGCGCATGCGTAGCCGCTCGGCGCGCACCATCGCCAACCAGGTCGCCTCGCTCCTGAGGAAGACCGGCAGCCCCACGCGCCGGAAGCTCGTGACGCACGCGTTCTCCGGCGCCTCCGCCATCCGCGCTGGACGGCCGGCGACGTAGCTCCTGCCGCGGCGTCAGCAGGAGAGACGCGTCACGCACCTGCCCGTCGCGCAGGAGCCCGGACCGTTCGAGGCAGTCTGCCGCCGCCCCCCGCGACCGTCTGCGCTCCGATCGGCGCGGCCCCGACGAGCGTCGAACGAAACGTGACGGGCTGCCCCCACCTCGCGTCGGACCATCCTCGGATGCTGCCGAGATGCCTTCTCGATTCCAGTGGTCGAAACGTTCGCCGCGTCGAGGGGGTGTACATCCTCCCGTCCGGCACGACGCTCACTGCGACGGGGGCACGTTCGCGATCCAGCCGAGCCGCCCCGCATCGGGCTCGGGACGCGTCGGCTCCGGACGGACGAGCACGTAGGTGACGGCGCCGGCAGCGGCGACCACGCCGATCGCGCTCGCCCAGAACCACCACTTCTTGGTGAGCGGCGTCCGCTCGGGCTCGAGCCGCGCATCGAGCGGAAAGAGCTGCCCGGGCTTCAGGGTGACCTTCGCCTCGTAAGGCACGAACCCCTCGTTCGTGACGGACACCACGCGCGGTCCGGGAGGACGCGACACGAGGACGGGTGACAGTCCGACGTCGACCCCGTCGACCCGAACGATCGCCCGCGGAACGTTGGAGGCGATCTTCAGCTGGGCGGGCTGCTCCGCCATCGACACGGGGATCAGCTCCTGGCTCCCCGGCTTCGGCTGCTTGCGAATCTCGATGGTGTCGTAGCCGTCGAGCGAGAACGTGAGCACGACCGCGCGGGGATCGGCGAGGACCTCGAACCGCTCGACCCCGACCGACCGTGGCGCGCCCTCCGCGATCCCCGCGACGAACAGGCCGGGCTTCCCATCGACGGGCGCGAGCGGGCGCCCGTCGATGGCCACGCGGGTCTCCTTCGGCGACACCGCGATCTCGAACCGTGCGAGGCTCCCCTCGAGCTCGGTTAGATACGTGCGCGTCTGCGTCACGAACAGCGACGGCATCTCGTCCGTCTCCGACGCACGCGTGAGCGCCCGCTGCAAGGTCTCCCGCGCGAGCGTGTAGCTCCCGATGAAGCGCTGGCAGACGCCGATGTTGTAGAGCGTCAGCGCGTGCGGCCGTACCGCGAACGAGCGCTCGAACGCGGCGAGCGCACGCGCCCATTCCGCCTGCTCGATGAGCGCGGCTCCGTCGCGGAAGGCGGCTCGCGCCTCGTCCTGCCGCTCCTGGGCCCGTGCGGGAGCGCCGACGAAGACGGCGGCCAGGACAGCCGCGTGGAGGGTTCGCGTCGAGATTGCAGGCACGTCCGCGATCAGACGTGACCGAGGGCGCGGCGTGCCATGGTCAATTCTTTCGCGACGCCATGCCTGCGCGCGTCTTCCCGATGTTTCCGTTGGAGTTCTCGTCGCGTGCGTGTCAGCGATACGGGTCGAGCCCGCGCCGCGATTGCTCGGCGAGCGATGGCGTCGTGTGAAATGACCAATCGCGCATCCATGATGATGCTCGATGCCGCTCGAGGCGAGAGGACCGACGCTCGTCTGACTTCGTAACATGGCGGGGCCGTCCAACACCCAACGGCACGTCATCCCCTCGATCGGAGATCTCCATGTCCAAGAAGGTCGTCGTCACAACCGCGCTCGTCGCCGCCTTGGGAGTCGCGCTCGTCGCGCCGTCGTCCGTCGAGGCGCAGGTCATCTTCAAGCCGACGCCGCCGCCGAACACGGCCTACA
The DNA here is from genome assembly GCA_039809525.1 of Labilithrix sp. Taxonomy (GTDB): domain Bacteria; phylum Myxococcota_A; class Polyangia; order Polyangiales; family Polyangiaceae; genus Labilithrix. The sequence continues at coordinate 5,208 of JBDHVD010000541.1, forward strand.
AGACCGAGGTGTGGACGTGTCCGGCGATGGTGCTCCCAACCCTGACGCCGTACAACGAATGGCTTCGCTCCGCGCCGCAAGGCTGGCTCGATCGCGCCGCGATCGTGCAGGGCGATTCGGTATCGATGTTCCAGTGCCAGTATGGGCTCGACAAGAACAACCCCGCCGCGCGCCAGGCTTTCACGATGCACCGCGCGATCCCCGCCAACTTCACCAACTGCAAGCTCTCGGGGCCGGGCAACACGACGATGACGTGCACCGTGAAGTGAGCTGAGCTCGGTGGGTGCTCGGACGCCGGCGCGCGGAATCACTCCGCGGGCGCCGCCGGCGGCGCGGCCTTCGGCTTCCACAGGTGGAGCATCGCCGGCAAGACGAGCATCGCGGCGGCGAGCGTCGTCAGCTCGCCGCTCATCGCGAGGTGACCGAACGACTGGAGCGCCTGGTTGTCCGCCACGAGCAGCGAGCCGTACCCGATGATCGTGGTGAGGCTGCACATCGCGACCGCGCCGCCGCTCCGCTTGACCGCCATCGACACGTCGCCGTGGAGGAGCCGCGAGCGATCGAAGATGTTGAACGGGTACTCGCAGCCGATGCCGAAGGTGATCGGCAGCGCGATGAAGTTCAGGAAGTTCAGCTTGATGTCGGACGCCGCGGCGCCTCCGACCATCCACACGACCCCCAGGATCAGCGAGGTGATGACGGTCACCCAGCCGCGACCGCTCGCCGTGGCCGCCGCCACGACGATGCACACCGCGATGAGCGACGCGAAGCTCGCCAGCGGCCCGTCGCGCTCCATCGAGCGGATCAT
>JBDHVD010000542.1:0-6010 GCA_039809525.1 Labilithrix sp.
GTCGAGCAGCTGATCAAGGACGAGGCGTACAAGCCGTTCTTCATGCACAAGACGAGTCACTGGCTCGGCATGGACGTGCACGACGTCGGCAACTACTACGTCGGCGGCAAGGCCCGTCCCCTCGAGCCCGGCATGGTGCTCACGGTCGAGCCGGGCATCTACATCGGCCGCGACTACGACAAGGTCGCGCCGGAGTGGCGCGGCATCGGCGTGCGCATCGAGGACGACATCCTCGTGACCGAGGGCGCGCCCGACAACCTCACGGCGAGCATTCCGAAGACGGTGCCGGAGCTTCGGCAGGCGGCGTCGGCGTAGCCCGGCGCGTCTCTTCCTCGGTCTTCTTCAGGTTCAGGCGGTCGCGGCGGCGCGCCCAGGCGAGGCCGAGCAGGCCGGTGAGCGCGCCGATCACGATGCCGACCGGGATCGTGCCGAGACACCAGTCGAGGATGAGCTCGCCGGCCTGCGAGAGCGCGTGCTCCCGATCGAGGTTCATCTCCGCGAACTCGCCGGTGCGGATGCGATGCGCGACCTGCACCTCGGCGTAGGCGATGAACGGCAAGAACACCATGTTCGAGATGCGCGAGCCGAGCCAGGCGAACAGGCGGTTCTTGCGGAAGAGCGTGGCCATCCCGACCGCGAGCGGGCCGTGGACCCCCACCGCGGGCGTGCACCCGGCGAACGCGCCGATGAACACCGCCCAGAAGATCTCCCACTGCGAGGCGCGCTCGTTCTTCGCGAGCGTCCACAGTGTCTTGAGCTTCTGCCACAGCCGTCCGAACACGAGTCCGCGCTAGGCTAGCACCGCGCATGTGGATCTTCGCGTACGGGTCGATCATCTTCCGCCCGTCGTTCGACTTCGTGGAACGGCGGCCGGCGTGGGTGCGCGGATTTGCCCGACGATTCTGGCAGGGATCGCCGGATCACCGCGGCACGCCCGAGGCGCCCGGCCGCGTCGTCACGCTCGTCCCGCTGGAGGGCGAGACGTGCGGCGGGTGCGCGTACCGGATCGACGTGCGCGACGCGGACGTCATCCTCGCCGAGCTCGATCATCGCGAGAAGGCGGGGTTCGATCGCACGATGCTCCCACTGCTCGAGGCGGCCGACGGCGCACCGTTCGCCGAGGGCCTCACGTACGTCGCGCGGCAGGACAACCCGCACTTCCTCGGCCCGCTCGAGGAGCGCGCGATCGCGCGGCACGTCGCGCGGAGCCACGGGCCGAGCGGTCCGAACCGCGAATACGTGCTCCGCCTCCACGCGGCGCTCCGCGAGCTCGGCGTCGTCGATCGCCACGTCGAGGAGACGGTTCATTGGCTGTCCGAGCACCCGGCGGCGTAGAATGCGTGCAGCATGCAGGCGCTCGGCGAGCTGAAGGCGGCGTTCGTCACCCATCTCGCCGCGGAGAAGCGCGCGTCGCCGAACACGGTCGAGGCGTACGGCCGCGACCTCGACGCCCTCCTCGCGTTCGTCGCCGAGAAGGAGAAGAAGGGCCTCGACGTCTACGTCCTCCGCGCGTGGCTCGGGCAGCTCGCGCGGACGTGCAAGCCGTCGAGCGTCGCCCGGAAGATCGCGAGCGCGCGCGCGTTCTGCCGCTGGATGAAGCAGAAGGGGTTCGCGAAGACGAACCCGGCCGCCGAGCTCGCGAGCCCGAAGGTCCGCCGCGAGCTGCCGACGTTCCTCGGCGCGGAGGACGCGGCCGCGCTGATGGAGGCGCCGGACCTCGACACCGTGTGGTCGATCCGCGCGAAGGAGGCGGTGAAGCTCCGCGACCGCGCGCTGCTCGAGCTGCTCTACGGCGGCGGCCTCCGCGTCTCGGAGGCGACCGGGCTCGACGTCGCGCACGTGTCGCTCGGCGAGCGCGTCGTCCGCGTGATGGGCAAGGGCCGGAAGGAGCGCCTCGTGCCGATCGGCACCAAGGCGGAGGAGGCGCTGCGCGCGTGGCTCGCGGTCCGCCCCGAGCTGGCTCATCCGAAGACGCGGGCGATCGATCCGCATGCGCTCTTCGTCTCGACGCGCGGGCGAAGGCTCGGGCCGCGCGCGGCTCAGCTGCTCGTGCGCCGCTACGGGATCGTGGCGTCGGGCCGGACCGATCTCCACCCGCATGCGCTGCGGCACACGTGCGCCACGCATCTGCTCGACGGCGGCGCGGACCTGCGCGCGATCCAGGAGATGCTCGGCCATTCGTCCCTCTCGACCACGCAGCGCTACACGCACGTGTCGGTCGCGCATCTGCTCGCGGTCTACGACAAGGCACATCCTCTCGCGAAGAAGGGGCGCGTCGAGTAGAACACCGGGCGTGCTTCGCGCGCTCTTCCGGCTGCTCCTCGCCATCGGCGGCGGCGCTGCGGCCAGCATCGTCGTCGCGCTGATCGAGGCGCGCTCGGTGTGGTCCGGGGCGGAGGGGGCCGCGCGCGCGCAGCTCGGCGGCTTCGCCCTGGTCGTCGCCGAGCTGGGCGTCCTCTTCCCGATGGCGATGCTGATCGGCGGTGCGGTCGGCGTCGCGGCGCTCGTGCTCGATCCCGGCGAGCCGACGAGCCCCGCGCAGATGCTCGCCGCCCTGCGTCGCGGCTCCGTCGTCGATCGGCTCCGCGCCGCGTCGATCGCGCCGGTCGCCGTGCTCGTCGTGTTCGGCTGGTGCCTCGCGTCCGCGCACGCCGCGCGCGCGACGCTCTCGGCGGGAGCGCCCGCGCAGTCCGGCATGGCCACCGCGGCGGCGTCGTTCGGCGCGTTCGTCGCCGTCCTCCTCGTCGGCGTCGCGCTCGTGCCGGCCGTGCGGCGCATGCTCGCGACCGCCGGAGGTGCGGCGCCGGCCTTGCTCGATCCCGCGGTGACGACGGGGCTCGCGCTGGCGCTCGCGGTCCTGCTCCTCGCCCTGGGCATCCTCACCGGTGACACGGGCGGCGGCGGCGGCGTGCTCGGCATCTTCGGGGTGCTCAAGCGCCCCGAGCTCGATCTCCGGCCGGTGGCCAACGCGATGGTGATCGCGCTCGGCGCCTATCTGTCGCCGATCGCCGCGATGCGGAGGCGTCCCTCGCCGGTGCTCGGCGCGGTCGCGGCCGCGGGCATGTCGCTGGCCCTCCTCGTGCTCTGCCTCTACGCCGGACGGTCGCTCGATGCAGCGGCCGGCGTGCGCCGCGGCCTCGAGAAGGACGCGCCGCTCGGCAAGGTCGCGCTCGCGGTCCTGCGGAAGGCGACCGATCGCGATCGCGACGGCTACTCCGCGATGTTCGGCGGCGGCGACTGCAACGATCGCGATCGCACGGTCAACCCCGGCGCGCTCGACGTCCCGGGCAACGGCATCGACGAGGACTGCACCGGGGCCGACACGCCCGCCGAGAGCGTCGAGACCGCCGCCGTACCGGCGACGGGGGACGCCGGCGCCGCGCGACCCGAGCGCGCGCTCAACATCGTGCTCATCACCGTCGACACGCTGCGTGCCGACAACCTCGGCTTCGCCGGATACCCGAAGCCGGTGTCACCGAATCTCGACGAGCTGGCGAAGAAGAGCACCGTGTTCGAGCGCGCCTACTCGATGGCGTCGTACACCGGCAAGGCGGTCGGTCCGATGCTCATCGGGAAGTACCCGAGCGAGAACAACCGGAGCTTCAGCCACTTCGACACCTACTATCCGCCGAACGTCTTCGTCGCCGAGCGCCTGCACGACGCGGGATACCGGACGTTCGCCGGGATGTGTCACTGGTACTTCCGTCCGTCGAGCGGCCTGAACCAGGGCTTCGACGTCTGGGACACCTCGGCGATCCCTCCGGGCATGAGCGACAACGACACCTCGGTGTCGAGCGATCGCGAGGCCGATCTCGCGCTGAAGCTGCTCGGCGATCCGGCGAACACCGATCGGGGCGAGGACAAGCGCTTCTTCGCCTGGTTCCACTTCTTCGATCCGCACGCGCAGTACGTGCCCCACCCGGGCGCGCCGGACTTCGCGGCGGGCGAGAAGGGACCGGGCGCGGCGACGCGTGCGCTCTACGATCAGGAGGTCTGGTTCACCGACAAGCACATCGGCCGGATCCTCGACTTCATCGCGTCGCAGCCGTGGGGCAAGGACACGGCGATCATCCTCACCGCGGACCACGGCGAGGCGTTCGGCGAGCACGCCATGGCGTGGCACGGACGCGAGATCTGGGAGCCGCTCGTGCGCGTGCCGCTCGTCGTCTACGTGCCCGGCGCCGAGCCGCGCCGCGTCGCCGAGAAGCGATCGCACATCGACGTCGCGCCCACCATCCTCGAGCTCGCCGCGCTGCCGCGCCCGGAGGGCAGGGAGCTCCAGGGCACGAGCCTCCTCGCGGACGTCTTCGCGCCCGCGGGCGCCGAGCTCGACGAGCGCGACGTGCTCGTCGACATGCCGAAGGGGCCGTTCAACGAGCTCCGGCGCGCGGTCATCACCGGCAAGTCACCGGGCACGAAGCTGCTCCACTTCGGCGGCGTCTACTACAACCTCTTCGACCTCGCCGAGGACCCGGCCGAGAAGAACGACCTGTCGAGCGACAAGGAGAGGCTCTCCGCCGCGATCGCCCGCCTCCAGGCCATGCGCGGGCGCCTCAAGGAGTTCGAGGTCAAAGAGGACGAGAAGAAGTAGCGAGCACGGCGACCTCGCGGAGCGATCCGACCACGCGATCGGGCCCGGCCGCGAGGACGGCCGCGCGATCGCCGATGCTGTCGTCGTTGATCACCGCCACGGTGAACGCGCCCGCCGCCCGGCCCGCGCCGACGTCCTGCGGTCCGTCCCCGACCACCCAGGTCTCCGCGGGGAGCACGCCGAGCTGCTTGCACAGTGCAAGCACTCCGTCGGGCGCCGGCTTGAGCGGACCTTCGCCGGCCCATACCGCGGCGACCGCGGGCAAGAGCGCGAGCGCATCGAGCAGGCGCAGCGTCACCTCGCGCGGCTTGTTCGTCAGCACCGCGCACGGCAGCCCGCATGCGAGCAGCTCGCGTGCGCCGTCGCAGACGACGGTGTGCACGCAGGGATGCGCCTCGTAGTGCTCGCGGAACGATGCGAGGACGCGCTCGACGTCGGCGCCCGATCCTGCGGCCGCGAGCGCCCGCGTCACCAGCGCGCGAGCTCCGTCGCCGACCATCGTCAGGATGCGGGCGGGCTCGAGCGGGGCGACCCCGTGGGCCGCGAGGGCGGCGTTGCAGGAGACGGCGATGTCTCGCCGTGAGTCGACGAGCGTCCCGTCGAGGTCGAGCAGCAGCGCGCGGGGGAGTCGAGGGGTCAAGCCGCGCGAGAATATACGTCGCGCGTCTCGAGGATGCTGCGAAGGCGCGTCCGCGCGCGGTGCAGGCGCGAGCGTACCGCGCTCTCGGTGATCGAGAGGCGGTCGGCGATCTCCTGGAGGCCGAGGTCCATGTGATAGTGCGCGACGACGACGTCGCGGTAGTCCTCGGGCAGCTCGGAGAGCGCGTCGCGCACCTTCGCATCGCGCTGGCGCTGCTCGGTGGCCGCGTCGACGTCGGCGAGGTGGGCGGCGGCCGCGTCGTTCGCGGCGGGGAGCGAGGCGAGCTCCTCCCAGTCGAGCCCTTCGACGACGCGCGCGCGATGGCGGCGCCGCGAGCGCATGAGCATGAGCGCCTCGTTCGCCGTCACGCGGAAGAGCCAGGTCGAGAAGCTCGACTCGGCGCGGAACGATCCCAGGCGGCGGACGATCTGCATGAGCGTCGCCTGGAGGAGGTCACGCCGGTCCTCTTCGCTGACCGGGTAGCGGAGGAGCTGGCGCTCGACGTGCGGGCGGATGGTGCGCAGGAGGTGGTCGAGGGCCGTCGCGTCTCCGGCAACGGCGCGGTCGAGGGTGTCGCGTTCGATCGAGAAGGCCATGGGGGTGACGGGCCCATTGCGACGGCCGTGCCGTCGAGCCGCCTCACGGAATCGCTCGCGTTTCTCGGATGGTTCCCCCACGGCCGCCTGTTCGGTTCCCGACAGTTGGAAGCAACGGGAACAGCGAACAGCGAACAGCGAACAGCGAACAGCGCACCGGCGCCAGGACGTCGACGGAACGCG
>JBDHVD010000543.1:0-5971 GCA_039809525.1 Labilithrix sp.
CGCGCTGCTCGTCGCCCTGCTCGTGGCGATCGGCACCGCGTTCGCGCAGGACGAGCCCGCGGCAGCGCCCGCGCCCCAGCCGCCGCCGAGCAGCGCGGCGTCGGGGGCGCTCGTCTCGGGCACCGCGCCGCTCGCGAACGGAGCGCCGGTGCCGCTGAAGTGGCTCCCGCCGGGCGCGTTCGAGGCCGATCGCGGGCCGAGCCAGGCGATCTACCCGCCGCAGAAGCTCACGCTCCGCTTCAATCACAAGCGTCACGTCGGCGAAGAGAAGCTCCGTTGCGAGGTCTGTCACAAGGGCGCGACGACGAGCGAGTCGGCGCAGGACCGCCTGATCCCGAAGGGCACGACGTGCGACGCGTGCCACGGCACCGACCACGCCGATCCGAACCGCGTCGCGGCCGGCGACGAGGACATGGGCAAGTGCAACTTCTGTCACCTCGGCTGGCGCGAGGGCGACGGAAACCGCGTCGCGAAGCTCGAGATCCCGGCGCCCAACATGGTCTTCAACCACAAGAAGCACGCGGCGCGGAACATCGGCTGCGCGCAGTGCCACGGCGAGGTGCAGGAGCTCGAGCTCGCCACGCGCGACCAGCTCCCGCGCATGCGCGGCTGCTTCAACTGCCACCAGCATCCGGACGCCGCGAACCGGGGCGACGCGAAGAGCGCGTGCGAGACCTGTCACATCAAGGGCGGCGCGACCGAGGGCGGCCGGCTCAAGACGGTGTTCGCGAGCGGAGAGCTGCTCCCTCCGCGCTGGATGCACAACGCGCAGCACGCCCCCGACTTCCTCCAGCGGCACAAGTACGTCGCGGCGAACGACTCGCAGTTCTGCGCCAACTGCCACAAGGAGGACTTCTGCGTCGGGTGCCACGACGGGCGCGTTCGCCCGCGGAACATCCACCCGAACGACTACTTGAACATGCACGCGGTCGAGGGGCGCCTCGCGACCCAGAAGTGCACGAGCTGCCACCGCGAGCAGAGCTTCTGCCTCGGGTGCCACCAGCGCGTCGGCGTCTCGATGAGCGGCCCGTCGGCCGCCCGCGAGCCCGGCCGTTTCCACCCGCCCAAGTCGGAGTGGAGCGACGCGCCGCGCCGGCCCGGTCACCACGCGTTCGAGGCGATGCGGAACCTCAACGCGTGCGTGAGCTGCCACGTCGAGCGCGACTGCGTCGTCTGCCACGGCGGCCAGGGGATCGGCGGCGGCTTCAACCCGCATTCGGGCGGCTTCGTGGGCGGCTGCTCGACGCAGTTCCGCCGCAATCCGCGGCCCTGTTACGTCTGCCACGAGCCGGGCGCCGCCGTCCTGGAGCGCTGTCGATGAAAATTCCGCTGTTGCATCAGGTGGCTGCCGGCGGCTATACGCGTAGGGCCCTAGACCCTGAGGAGGCAGCCCGTGAAAGAGCTCGTACGGTACCTCTTGGACAACATGTACGTGGATTTCCAGGGGGAAATCTCGCTCGACACCGTGCGGCAGTTTCTTCGTGGGGACGACAGCCGGGAGGCGAAAGCGCTCCTCCAGAAACTGATCGAGGACAAGGGTGTCGACGACCTGCTGATCACCCTCGCGGACGTCCTGAAGGAGCACATCCGGACGGGCATCAACGAGCAGGTGACGCGCGAGCAGCTCGTCATGTACGCCGAGAGCTGATCGCCCTCGTCTGCGCCGCCGCGGTCTCCGCCGTCCTGGGAGCCGCGTGCGACGCGGGCAAGCGTCACGAACAGAAGTTCCTCGGCCCGGCGATCACCATCAAGGCGATCAACGTCGGTCCGGACAAACCGCTGCCTGCGGACGGCGTCATCCAGATCGCGTTCGATCGCTATCTGTTGCCGGCGACCGTGCTGCGGCAGTCCGTCGTCCTCACGGACGCGAACAGCCAGCCGGTCACCGAGGACAACGCGCCGATCGTCACCTACGATCCCGTGGCGCGGACGGTGACGCTCGCGAGCCCGAAGGCGCCGGGCGTCGAGTGGTTGAAGGAAGGCCAGCCCTACAAGCTGTTCTTCCTCGTCCCGCCGGACGACGAGGCCGACGACCGCGGTCTCCGCGCCATCGATCGAGCGACGCTCGATCCGAACCAGCCGCGCGAGATCGCCTTCTACGTCGGTCCGAAGAACGGCGTCTCCCGCGCCGAGCCGAACGTCTCGTTCTGCACCGACGTCCTGCCGATCTTCGCGCTCAAGTGCAGCCAGGGGACATGCCACGGCGGACGCGGCGCGCAGGCGGCGGCGGGCCTCGTGCTCGACAGCGCCAGCGGCGTGACCCACACCGCGATCGGCCGCGTCGCGCAGGGCGCGAACACCGGCGGCGCCGCCGCGCCCCCCGAGCCGCCGGGCAAGGTGTTCGGCGTGAACATGCCGATCGTCGATCCCGGCAACCCCGGCAACAGCTGGCTCCTCTACAAGGTCGAGCTCGCGCCCGCGCCGGTGGTCGATGCCGGACCGCCGCCGAGGCTCGCCTGCGCCGGACCTCCGGGCGCGCCGGCCTCCGCGGCTCCGGCTCCCGACTACTTCCCGCTCGTCCCCGCGGCGCCCTACGCCGACGAGATCGAGCGCGGGATCCTGAACGACTACGTCCTCGGCCGCGAGATGCCCTACCCGGTCGCGCAGGTGAGGAGCCCCACCGAGCAGGCGCTCACGTTCCAGGAGCGCGAGAAGATCCGGCTGTGGATCGCCCAGCGCGCGCCCGTCGAGGCGTGCGGCGGCTGCGGCGACGCCCCGTGAGCGTCGCGCCGCTCAGCCGATGACGCGGTTTCGCCCGCCGTTCTTGGCGGCGTACAGGTTCTTGTCCGCGAGCTCGTAGAGCGCGCCCGGCGAGGAGACGCGCGCGTCGAACGTGGTGATGCCCACGCTCACCGTGCAGCCGAACTCCTTCGTGTCGACGAGGAAGCGCGCGCCCTCGACGAGCTTGCGGACCTTCTCGCCGGCGACGCGCGCGCCCGGGAGATCGACCTCGGGGAGCAGCACGGCGAACTCCTCGCCGCCGACGCGCGCGAGCACGTCCTGCTGGCGGAGGCGCGGCTTCACCACCAGCGCGAGCTGGCGCAGGACGCTGTCGCCCGCGACGTGGCCGTATGTGTCGTTGATCTGCTTGAAGTGATCGATGTCGAACAGGATGAGCGACAGCGCGCGGCGATAGCGCAGGCTGCGGTTGAACTCCCGCTCGAGCGCCTCGCCGAAGTAACGACGGTTGTGCGTCTGCGTGAGCGCATCCATCGTCATCAGGCGATAGATCTCTTCGTGGTAGTTCGCCTCGATGTTGTCGCCCGACATGTACTTGAGGATCGAGCGGCCGACCTTGATCTGATCGCCGTCCTGGAGCGACTGCCGGCGGATGGTCGTGTCGTTGACGAACGTGCCGTTCGTCGAGCCGAGGTCCTCGATGATGTGGCGCTGGCCGTCGTACGAGATGCGGGCGTGATGGCGGCTGATGCTCTCCTGATCGATCGGCAGGTCGGACCGCGAAGAGCGCCCGATCTCGAAGTTGCCCTGACCGAGCGCCGCGCGCTTGCCGAGCTCGGGGCCGTAGATGACGACGAGGCAGGCGCGGTCGCTGCTGACCGGCGGCTGGCTGAACGCCTCCATGTCGACGGCGGTCACCCGTTCGGGCACCGAGTCGAACGGATTGCGGGCCTTCGGCTCGGGCTTGAGGCCGATCTCGACGTTCGGAACGTGAAGCCCCCTCGGGTCTTTCGGATCCACGAGGCAGACATCCTACCTCAGGGAACGCAGCCTTGCCCGTTCGGGAACGACATCGTGATCCCCTGCACCCAGTGGGCCGAGCTCGAGCCGCCTGTCCCCGCGGTGAATCCCCAGTGTCCGGTGAACGGCGTGTAGCCGGGGATGGCGAAGTCGTTGAGGTAGCTGATCCCGTCGAGCCACGCGCTGACCTTGCCGCCGTCGAGCTTCACGCGGAAGGCGTGGTTCTTCCCGTCGCGCACCTCGGGGAGCGCGGCGCGCGCGAGCTGGCTGCCGGTGGTGCCGTCGAACACCGTGAGGAATGGGGCCGCCGGCTGTCCGGTGTTCTGGTACGTGTCGATGACGACGCCGTAGCCGCCGAGGCCGTAGATGCCGAAGCCCTCGCCCGCGGCGCCCGCGACGGTGACGTTCGTGCCGGGCACCCATGCGAAGCCCACGCCGTCGGCGCCGGCCTGGGGCGCCTTCGCCTGGATCCAGATCGTCGCCGAGACGTCGAACGTGTCGAACACGTACGACGCGCTCCACCAGAGCGCGCCGGCCGTGCCGCCGACGTCCTGCGTGAGCTGCGCCCATCCGTTCGCCGCCGATGCGCCGCCCGCGAACGCCCAGTGCGTGTTGATCGGCGGAGACAGCTGGCCGGTGAGCGTCGCCGGCAGCTCGTCGGTCTTGCCGTCGCAGTCGTCGTCCTTGCCGTTGCAGACCTCGACCCCGCCGGGCCTCACGTTCGGATCGGTGTCGTCGCAGTCCGCCGGGACGTTCCCGCGCGCGCACGACGTGAAGCCGTCGTTGTCCTTGTCGAAGTCCTCGTCGACCTTGCCGTCGCAGTCGTCGTCCTTGCCGTTGCAGACCTCGGCGGCGCCGGGATGAACGGCGGGATCCTGATCGTCGCAATCGGCGGGCTTTCCGAGCACCGCGCACGTCGGCACGCCGTCGCCGTCCGCGTCGAACGTCTCGTCGGTCTTGCCGTTGCAGTCGTCGTCCCTGCCGTTGCAGACCTCGACCGCGCCGGGGTGCACCGCCGGATCGAGGTCGTTGCAGTCGTTCGCCGCGGGGAAGCCGTCGTGATCGGCGTCCGTCGTCCCGGGCACGCAGGCGCCGCCGGAGCAGACCGCGCCGCTCGGACACCCGGAAGCGCATCCCCCGCCGTCGGTCGGAGCGGTCGGCGAGGTGTCGTTCGACGAGGTCTCTTCACCCTGCGCGCACGCCGGAGCGAGCGCGGCCGTAGCGAGGAGCACGGCGGCGAGGGCGATCGGACGTTGCATCGCGATGCGTAACGTAGCGCTCGAAACGAACGACGTCGAACCACGGCCCCCGTCCCCGCCCGCCATCGCGGAGATGGACGAGGCACCGCTGCGGCGTGTTCACCGCAGCGCCGGCCGGCGTGCCGCCGGAGCCCGCGTCAGATCGCGACTTCCTTCAGCTGGATCTTGTCGCGCTCGAAGACGCCGAGGCCCAGGTCCGCGGCCGCCTTGATGTAGTGCGGCTCGCGCCCCGCCTCGGCGAGCGTCTTGACGTTGATCTTCTTGCGATACTGCTCGACGACCTCCCAGCCGATCACGTCCATCGCGACCGGATCGGTCGAGGCGTAGACCGCCTCGTGGCGCTGCACGAGCTCGGGCCGCTTCCAGAGCGGACCGCCGTCGGGGATCACCTTGTACCCGTCGGCGATGATCAGACGCACGCGGCTCTTGATGACGTCCTGCGCGTACAGGAGCGCGATCTGCGGGCTGCCGTGGTGAACATGGAAGTCGTGCGGGTTGATCGTGCACCCGTGCGTCATGTTCTTCATGCAGCCGGTGAAGCCGGTGATCGAGTGGTCCTTGATCAGCGAGAAGTTGATCGCCGCGGTCGCCTCGGTGAGCGACCGGACGAACTTCGTCCGCACGCCGGTGCCGGGGATCAGCCGGTCGTCCATCGTCGCGTCCTTGTTCGCGTGCGAGACGACCTTCACGCCGGTCGGCACGTTCTGCGCGTTGATGCGCGTGCCGTTCATGAAGCCGTAGTACTGCTCGAGGACGGTGATGTTCTCGGGCTTCACGCCGGCCTGGATCATCGCCTCGAGGAACGGCAGGACGAGCTCCTTGTTCGTCCCCATGTTCTCGCGCGCGATGCCGTTGACCTTCACGCAGACGATGTCGTCCTTGTGGACGAACTGCGAGACCGCGGTGACGAGATCGGGCTTGCCGGTCAGCTCCGTCATCACGCGCGTGAGCATCTCCTTGGCCGCTTCCGGCTTCGGATAGAGCTGGTTCGCCTGGAGGCAGTCCTTCTTCGA
>JBDHVD010000544.1:0-5953 GCA_039809525.1 Labilithrix sp.
GACGCGACGAGCGCGGTCGCGGCCGTGATCGCGATGACGGCGAGCCCGAGGCCGGATGCGGTCATGGTCGGAACTCCTCGCTGAAGGACGAGCTCTTGGGCGCCTTCGGTGCGGCTGTGGGCGCCGACGGGGGTGGGGGAGGGGGCTCTACGAGGCAACAAGGAGTCTTCCCCCATGCTTCGTCTTCTCTCGGTGACGGCTGTGTCGCTCTCGCTCTCGCTCTCGCTCTCGCTCTTCGCCTGCGCGGCCGGAGGGCCCGATCCGCAGCCGAACCAGCAGCCCTCGCCCTCGTCCACCACGTCGTCGTCGAAGGACGGCACCGAGCCGGCGAAGGACGGCGGATCGAGCGGCTCGGACTCGGCAGGCAGCCTCGGCCCGCAGTGCACGGCGTACCTCGACTGCTGCGACGAGGTCGCCTCCTCGCAGCCGGCGCTCGCGGGATCGTGCGACCAGACGCGTACGTCGATCAAGCAGGCGCAGGAGAAGGGCGCGTCGACCGCGCAGTACGAGTCGTCGTGCAAGCAGGCGCTCGCGAGCATGAAGAGCGCCGGCTACTGCAAGTAGGAGGACGCGACCTCCTTCCGTGCGCTACTCCTGATCGCATGAACGCGATCGTCCGCGGCCTCGGGATGCTCCTCGGAGCCCTCGCGCTCGTCGCCGCCTGCGGCAAGTCCGAGCCGGCGCCCGCGGTGGCGAACGCGCAGCGCACCACCTGCTCGTCCGATGGCGACTGCGTGATCACCACGTTCTCCGGGTGCTGCGCCGCGTGCATGGGCGCGCCGAAGGCGATGGCGAAGGACATCCTCGCCCAGCAGCAGAACCGCTGCACGGTCGTCGACTGCAAGCCGGCGCCGGAGAACGTCGAGTGCGTCCCTCACGACGCGCCGGAGTCGTTCGTCGCCCGCTGCAGGGAAGGGACGTGCGTCAGCGCGAAGCGATGACCTCGCGGTAGATCGCGAGGGTCTCGTCGCGCGTCAGCTTGTGATCGAGGCTGGCGGTCGCGAGCCGGACGGGGAGCGTGCAGAATGCAATTGTGCCGCTCGAGGCGTGGTGCGCGCGCAGGCCCTCGACGTAGCGCTCGGCCACCTGGAGGTCGGCGCGCGCGAGGGCGACGATCTCCTCGCGCGGAACCGCCGGCGGCAGGTAGATGCGTCCCTGCCGGGCGTCGCGAGGCGCGTCCTTGAGGATGTTCACCAGCTGGAGGGCCTCGCCGAACGTCTTGCCCTCCTCCCACAGCGCGGGCGCGACGCCGAACAGCTCGGTGAGCATCTCGCCGACGATCCCGGCGACCACGTAGCAGTACTTCCGGAGGTCCTCGACCGTGTCGAGCGTGATGCGGCCCTGATCGTCCTGCCGCGCGACGAACTCCGCCATCCCGCGCGCGGTGCGGGCGACGTGACCGCGCTCGGTGTCCGGCACCTCCGCGAGCACCGCGTCGGCGCGGTCGAGCAGCTCGATGCATCCTGCATCCGTCGTGGGCGGCGGCATGTGCTTCCACTCGCCGCGGCCGCCGCCGAGCCACTGCTCGAACGATCGCAGGGCGACGAGCCGCTGTCCCCGATCCCACAGCTCCGCGTCCTCGAGCGTGTCGGCGATGCGGAAGAGCAGGTACGCGAGCCCCACGCGCCGGGCGAGCGGCGGATCGAGCAGCGGGATCGCGAGGGCGAACGTCCGGCTCGTCTTCTCGAGCAGCGATGCGAGCTCTTCCTCCGTCATCCTGCGCGCTATGCGCCGGCCTCCCCGGGGACGCAAGACGCCGCCGGATCGTGGACGCGCGTTGACGCTCGCGACGTGAAGACGCATTCACCGTCCCGGCGTTTCCCTCGCCTTTCGCGCGCTGCAGCGAAGGCACCCGGCGTGCTATGCGAAGCGCCGGCCATGAGGAAGGGCATCTATCTTCTGATCGGTGGGGCGGCGGCGGTGGTGACGGCCGCGTGTGGTGATGGGCACGGCCATCACGGGCACGGCTACGACGAGAGCGGGATCGTGTTCGGCATCTCGCAGGCGATCGATCCGGCCTCCGGCAAGACCACGACGCGCGCGGGGTACGAATACCTCGAGCTCGCACGCAAGGGCGGCTGGTCGACGACGCTCCGCCGGGAGGGCGACGACGGCGTCTGCATCTACGAAGAGCTCGACCGTCGTGTCGGCCGGCCGAACGTCGGCGACGGCGGACGCGCGCGCTGGAGCGGCGGTGCGCTCCCGCCCGGCGGGCTGGTCGTCAACGCGAACGAAGAAGATGCGAAGCTCGACGGCGCAGCCTTTGCGCCCGGCAGCACGCTCTCGTTCGCGGTCGACTTCGGCTTCGCCATCCCCGACATCCCTCCGGTCCCCGTCGCGGCGCCGCGGAGCGAGCTCGCGATCGTGGCTCCGGCCGCGGGCGAGCTCACCGTCGATCCGGCGACGGGCCTCGCGTTCGAGTGGAGCGCGGGGCGCACGGAGGATCATCCGTCGCGCGTCATGGTGGCGCTCGAGACGGAGGACGCCGACGGCCAGGGCGGCCGACGGAACGAGGTGCGCTGCTTCTTCGACGAGGAGGACGGACGCGGCGCGATCCCCTCGGCGTTCGTCGAGCGCCTCGGCGGTCCGGGCACGAAGGGCGTCGTCCAGATCGCCTCGCACCGGCAGGTGACGGTGTTCGCGCGCGGCGGGTGGACCGTCTACGTGGTGGGCGCGATCGTCCATCGCGAGCAGCCCTTCGTCTTGAAGTGAACGCCAGCGTACCGAATTGACGGCGCCGCCTGGTGGGCCTACGTGGGGCCCACGATGAGCGAACCCGCCGAGAAGAGCCGCCCCGTCTCCCCCGAGGATCCCGTCCCCGGCGTGAAGCACGTCATCCTCGTCATGAGCGGCAAGGGCGGCGTCGGCAAGAGCACGACGGCGACGAACCTCGCGCTCGCGCTCCAGCGGTCGGGCTACCGCACGGGCCTGCTCGATGCCGACATCTACGGCCCGTCGATCCCGACGATGCTCGGCGTCAACGGGCGCCCGGTGTCGGCCGACGGCAAGACGATCGAGCCGCTCGAGCGCTTCGGCCTCAAGCTCATGTCGATCGGCTTCCTCCTCGAGGACCCGAAGTCGGCGGTCATCTGGCGCGGGCCGATGCTCCACGGCGCGCTCCAGCAGTTCCTCAAGGACGTCGCGTGGGGCGAGCTCGACTTCCTCGTGCTCGATCTCCCGCCGGGCACCGGCGACGTCGCGCTCTCGCTCTCGCAGCGCGTCGGCGTCAGCGGCGCCGTGATCGTGACGACGCCGCAGAACGTCGCGACCGACGACGTCTTCAAGTCGGTCTCGATGTGCAAGAAGGTCAACGTCCCGGTCCTCGGCATCGTCGAGAACATGAGCTACTTCGTGGACAGCGCCGGCGTCCGTCACGAGCTCTTCGGCAAGGGCGGCGGTCAGGCCGTCGCCGAGTTCGCCGAGGCGCCGCTCCTCGCGCAGATCCCGATCGATCAGACGGTGCGCGAGTGGGGCGACAAGGGGACGCCGGTGGTGCAGGGCGCGCCGGAGTCGCCGATAGCGACCGCGTTCATGAAGCTCGCCGAGACGCTCGTCGAGGTGGTCACTGCACATGCCGACGAGCTCGGCGGAGACGGGTCGCCGGTGATCGATCGCAGCGGCGGAACCAGCGGAAGGCGACGGCTTCCCGTCACCAAGTGACGGCGAAGACCTGAGGGATCCCGGCTGGATCGAACGTGCTCCATCTGACGGAGCGCGAAGCGTGTGCTTTACTCATCGGCGGAGGGATTGACCCCATGACCTTCTCTTCGCGGAACGTCGTCGTGGCGCTTGCGGCTTTCACCGGCGTCGCGGCGCTGGTCGTTGCGTGCGGCTCGGACGACGAGAGCAAGTTCAAGGACGGCACGCTCGGCAACCCGCAGTTCGGCAGCGACGCGGGCTTCAACAGCGACGCGCAGATTCCGCAGGAGGATCTCTACAAGAACGATCCGCCGCCGAAGTGGTGTGGTCCCGAGGACGGCGGCGTCACGCAGCCTCCGATGCCCGGCGGCACCGAGGAGTGCCCCGACGACAAGAACAAGCCCGGCTGCTACTGCGATCCGAACAAGGACCAGGGGCCGAAGCCGTGCTGGACCGGCCTCCGCAAGAACCGCAACCTCGGCGTCTGCAAGGACGGCGTCACCACCTGCCAGCAGAAGAGCGAGAACACGTGGCAGTGGGGGCCGTGCGAGGGCCAGGTGCTCCCCGATCCGAACGCGACCAAGGGCGCGTCCGCCTGCAAGTGCTTCTCGCAGGGCCAGTGGAAGATCGCGAACCTGTCGCCGTGCAGCGCGCAGTACACGCCGGGCGGCGGGAGCACGCAGTACGCGACGGTGTCGACGCTGCTCAGCACCGGCAAGTGTCCCCAGTTCAACGGCCCGGCGACGAAGCCCGCCGAGGACTGGTCGACCGACACGCTGAAGGTCGACTGCGCCGGCACCTTCACGCTGAAGTACCGCATCCGCGCGGGCGTGTTCGAGACGCCGAGCGCGAACGACTGCATCGTCGGTGAGGTGGAGCTGCCGCCGGCGTTCTACCCGACGCCGAACGTCGAGATGCCCTGGCCGAACCTGCCGGGCTGGATCGGCGCGGACTCCGCGTGCGCGCAGAAGTGGGCGACGACGCCCGAGGGCGTGAGCCCCGGCTACGGCGAGATGATCGTGAAGGGCGAGTCGGTCCTTTGCGACAAGATCGACGACGGCAACGGCGGCGACTTCGTGTTCAACCGCATCAAGTATTGCCCGGTGTCGTGCAATACCAATCCGAACACCCCGGACTGCCAGGCCTGCCAGCAGAGCGGCTCGGGAACCTTCTGATTCTTCGCCGCCCCCGCCCGCCGCGCTATCATCGACGGCGGGATGGGGGACATGAGGCGAAAGAGCACGCGACCGCCTTCGCTGCGCGCGACGGTGCCGTCGCTGCCGCGCATCTCGCACTCGTCCGCGCCGCCCAAGGTCTACGACGAGGAGATCGAGGGCACGGAGACCGATCAGACCGCGCTCATCGCGCCGAAGAGCTTCCGCACCGCGCGCCGCCCCACGCTCATGGCGATGGCCGGCTCGAACGCAGGCAACATCTTCCGCGTCGACAAACCGTCGATGAGCATCGGGCGGGCGAACACCTCGGACATCATCCTCACCGATCAGGGCGTCAGCCGCCTGCACTGCGTGGTGACGCGCGCCGGCGATGGTCGCTACTTCGTCGAGGACCGCGGCTCGCGCAACGGCACCATCGTCAACGGCGGCGTGGTCACGCGCGCCGAGCTCGCCGCCGGTGATCGCATCCAGCTCGGGTCCGAGGCGGTGCTCCAGTTCGGCTGGTTCGACGAGGCGGAGGAGGAGCTCGCCAAGCGCATGTACGAGGGCGCGACGCGCGATCCGCTCACGCGCGCGTTCAACCGCCGGCACTTCTACGAGCGCCTCGCGTCCGAGGTCTCGTATGCGCTGCGCCACGGCGAGAAGCTCGCCGCGGTCCTGTTCGACATCGACCACTTCAAGGCGATCAACGACACGCACGGGCACGCCGGCGGCGACGCGGTGCTCCGCGAGATCGGCGCGCTCGTCGGCGCGCTGCTCCGCGGCGAGGACATCTTCGCGCGCTATGGCGGCGAGGAGTTCGTCGTCCTCGCCCGTGGCCTGCCGCTCGAGCAGGGGGTGAAGCTCGCGGAGCGCCTGCGCACCGCGGTGGTCGCGCACCCGTTCATGTTCGAGGGCAAGCGCGTGCCCGTGACGATCAGCCTCGGCGTCGCCGAGCTGTCGGAGGCGCAGGACGCGCGTCCGGCCGAGCGCCTCCTGATCCTCGCCGACGGCCGCCTCTACAAGGCGAAGGCGGGCGGCCGCAACCGAACGGCGTCGACGTAGCCGCCGCCGCCGCCGTCGTTCGTCCGCGTGTTCGTCGGGGTGTTCGTCGGCGTGTTCGTCCCGCGTGCTCGTCCCGCGTGTTCATCCCGCGTGTT
>JBDHVD010000545.1:0-5884 GCA_039809525.1 Labilithrix sp.
GGCCCCGTCGCCGTGCCGCCGCCGTCGGACTTCGACGACGAGGTGACGGGCTGGGGGTCGGACGAGCACCCGACGATCACGCCGAGGGCGACCAAGGAGAGAGGGAGGAGCTTCACGCTCCGTCGATGATAGCTCAGGCCCCCAGGCGGTCGTCGACCCAGTCTTCGAGCGGCCTCCGGGCGTTCACGTGGGCGATCGCCCCGCCCTTCAGGAACACCTCCGCCGGCAGCGGGCGCCCGTTGTAGCGGCTCGCCATCGAGTAGCCGTACGCGCCAGCGTCGAGGATGACGACCTCGCCGAACGGCGATGCGGGCAGCTCGTGCACGCCGAAGTCGTCCGAGCTCTCGCACACCGGACCGACCACGCGGAAGGGCAGGCGCTCGCCGCCCGGATCGATCGCCGCCACGATGCGGTGGCGCGCCTGGTAGAGCGCGGGGCGCATCAGATCGTTCATGCCCGCGTCGATCATCGTCCACCGCCGGACGACGTCGGAGCGGAGCGACTCCTTCTTCTGGATCACGCGCGCGACGAGCACCCCGTGCGCGCCGACGAGCGAGCGGCCGGGCTCGCAATAGAACGCGAGATCGTCGACGCCCATCTCCTTCTGGAGCGCGCGCGCCGCGCGGATGAAGTCCGGCGGGCTCGCGGGGCAGCCCTCGCCGTAGTCGATGCCGAAGCCGCCGCCGCCGCCGACGAAGGCGAGCGCGAAGCGACCGCGCAGCTGGCGCGCGAGCTCGAAGACCACCTTCGCCGAGGCGACGTACGCGTCGGTGGTGGTGAACTGCGAGCCGACGTGCGCGCCGACGCCGACGAGGCGGACGGCACGCTTCACGTCCTCCGACGCGAGGAGCGCGAGCGCGTCGGGCACGCTCGAGACGGGCACGCCGAACTTCGCGTCGTCGTGCCCCGTCGCGATGTAGCTGTGCGTATCGAGCGCCTCGGCGTCGACGCCGGGGTTGAGGCGGAGCGAGACGCGGGCCGTCCGGCCGGCGGCCTTCGCGCGTGCGGCGATGCGCGGGATCTCCTCGACGCTCTCGACCTGCACCGCGGCGATGCCCGCGGCGCCCGTCCCGATCGCGAGGTCGAGCTCGGCGTCGGTCTTGGCCACGCCGCTGTACACGATGCGGTCCGGCTCGACGCCCGAGCGGAGCGCGAGCACGAGCTCGGCCCCGCTGACGACGTCCGCGCCGCAGCCCTCGGCCACCAGGGTACGGACGACGTGCCCGGCGCTGTTCGCCTTGACCGCGTAGGCCACGAGGTGCGGCGCGCCGCCGAAGACCTCCTGGAGCGCACGCGCTCCCGCGGCGATCCCGTCGAGATCGTAGACGTACGCGGGCGTCCCGATCCGTGCATCCTGCACGAGCTCGGAGAGCGCGACCCCACCGAGCTCGAGCGAGCCGTCGGCACGGCGTGTGGCGGGCATCCGCGGCTTGTCGCACGGGCCCTCGGGCTCCGCAAGCACTTGCCAAGCTGGCGCGTGTGGAAGATGCTCCCGGGTCTTCCGATGCCGATCCGCCGCGCGAAGCTCATCTGCACGCTCGGACCTGCGTGCGACTCGGTCGAAGGTCTGTGCGATCTCATCGACGCCGGCATGGACGTCGCGCGCTTCAACTTCTCGCACGGGACCCATCCCGAGCACGGCGCGCGGCTCGAGCGCCTCCGCGAGGCGAGCGCGAAGAAGAAGAAGCCGGTCGCCGTGCTGCAGGACCTCTGCGGCCCCAAGATCCGCACCGGCTCCTTCGACGCGCCCTTCGAGCTGAAGACGGGCGCCGAGATCGTCCTCCAGGAGGGCGACGGCAAGGGCGAGCCCGATCGCATCCCCATCACCTACGAGGGGCTCGCGGAGGACGTCCGACTCGGCGACCGGATCATGTTCGACGACGGTCGCATCGTGATGCAGGTCACGGCGACGGAGAAGGACAAGGTCCGGGTGAAGATCACCCAGGGCGGCGGCATGCGCAGCCGCGTGGGCGTGTTCCTCCCGACGCGGACGCTCCGCATCTCGCCGCTCACGGAGAAGGACAAGAACGATCTCTCGTTCGGCCTCTCGCAGGGCGTCGACTACGTCGCGCTCTCGTTCGTGCGCCGCGCCGAGGACCTCCGCCTGGTGCGCGAGATCTGCCAGGAGTGGGGCAAGCCCACGCCGGTCATCGCCAAGATCGAGACGCCGGACGCGGTGGAGAACCTCGAGAGCGTGGTCGCCGCCTCCGACGGCGTGATGGTCGCGCGCGGCGATCTCGGCGTCGAGTTCCCCCCCGAGCAGGTCCCGGTCATCCAGCGCCAGATCCTCCTCGTCGCGCGCCGCGTGCGCCGCCCGGTCATCGTCGCGACGGAGATGCTCCAGTCGATGACGAAGAGCACGCGCCCCACGCGCGCCGAGGCGAGCGACGTCGCGAACGCGGTCTTCTCCGGCGCCGACTGCGTGATGCTGTCGGGCGAGACCGCGAACGGCGACCACCCCACCCTCGCCGCCTCGATGATGAGCGCGATCGCGATCGAGGCCGAGCGGAGCCCGTTCTTCGAGTCGCAGCCCTATGCCTCGCGCGCGACGAGCGTCGCCGAGGCGATCGCCCGCGGCGCGGTCAACACCGCGCGCGAGATCGGCGCGAAGTTCCTCGTCGCGTTCACCGAGAGCGGCTCTTCGGCGATGAACGTGTCGCTCGCGCGACCGCCGGTGCCGATCGTCGCGTTCTCGCCGAACGCCCAGACCCGCCGGCGCATGGCGCTCCTCTGGGGCGTCATCCCGCGCGAGCTCCCGTCGCTCAAGGACACCGACGCGCTCGTCGACTGGGTCACCGGCGATCTCATGGCGAACGGCCTCGCCTCGCCCGGCGAGCGCGTGGTCATCGTCTTCGGCGCGCCGCTCGGCGTCAGCGGCAGCACGAACTCGATCCGCGTCCACGTCATCGGCTGATCCCGCGTCGCCCCGGTCACCCCGAGCGCAGGGGCAGCACGATCGAGACCTCGGTGCCCCGCCCGACCTCGCTCCGGATCTCGACCTTGCCGCCGAGCGCGGTGACGATCCCGTAGACCGCGGAGAGGCCGAGGCCGCTCCGTCCGGGGATGGCGGGCAGCACGCGGCTCTTCGTCATCGTGTCGAGCACCTCGCGCGCGTAGAACGGATCGAACACCTTGGCGAGGCGCTGCGGCGGGATCCCCTGCCCTTGATCGGCGACGGAGAGCACGACGCTGCTGCCGGCGCGGCGCACGGAGGCGCGGATGACGCCGCCCTTGGGCATCGACTCGACGGCGTTCTTCGCCACCTGGAACAGCGCCTCGGCGAGCGCGGCGACGTGGGTGACGACCGCGCCGGCGCTCGGATCGTAGTCGCGATCGATGGCGACGCCCGAGCGCGCGCGGCCGATCGCGCTCTCGAGCGCGAAGTCGAGCATCGCGGCGGCGTCGGCGGGCTCGAGCACCGCCTCCTCCGCCATCGCGAAGCGCCGCAGGCGATCGATGGTCCCGCGGATGCGCATCAGCCCGCCTTGCGCGCGCTGCGCCGCCTTCGCGGCCGCCGCGGGGTTCGTCTCGACGACGCTCGCGGCCTGCTCGGTCGACGCGAGCGCGATCGCGAGCGCGTTGTTCAGCTCGTGCGCGATGCCGCCCACGAGCACGCGGAGCGCCTCGAGCTTCTCGACGACCACGAGCTGGTCCTGCACGCGACGGATGCGCGCGACCGACGCGGCGAGGCGCTCGAGGCGGCGGAACGCGAGGAGCGAGCGCTTGCGGCGCGATCGCGCGATCTGCCAGCCGCCGGCGCCGAGCAGCGCGAACACGACGAACGCGGACGGCGGCGCGCCGGGCGCGGCGGCGGCCATGACGATCGTGGCGAACAGCGCGAGGGCGGGCACCGCGCGCGGCGGGAACGGGATGGTCATCACCGTGACGGTGAGGCCGAGCGGGACCGACAGCGCGTACGGGCTGGTGACGCCGCCGGTGAGCCGCGTCACGATCCCCCAACCGCCGACGAGCACGACGGAGCCGGCGGCGCCGATGCCGACGAGCGCGGCGAGGTGCCTCTTCGCGACGGTCGTCGCGAGCACGAGGCCCGCGAGGATCGTCGCCGTCAGCCCCTGCGCGATCGCGACCTCGCGCGGATACGCGGGGACCTTGAACAGATCGGCCAGCGCCGCGGCGCCGCTGGCGACCGCGAGCATCGCGAGCGTGGGGAGCAGCCGCGCGCCGAAGCCCCGGCGGACCTCGCGGAGGTACCGCGAGCGGGGCGTGCCTCGCAGGGCGGCGCGTGAGGTCGCGCGATCCGCGCGCGCCCGGAGATCCCTCGCCGGGGGGAGCGACATGCTCTTCGGCTCGGCGTGCTCGGCCACGCGCGCATCGTACCCCCTCGCCGGGCTACCAGCGAAACAACGCGGGGGACCGGCGCGCGACGTTCGACCCGGAGGACGCGCCGATGTCGGTGAAGAGGAGGATGGCCGCGGCCACGCCGGTCACGATCGCGACGCCGAAGGCGACGTCGGCGACGGTGCGGAACGTCTCGCCCTCGGACTTCACGTCGGGGTTCTGGAAGAGATCGGGCTTGGTCCGATCGCCGTAGTCGCCCGAGAGCGAGACCGCGCGGAGCCCGCACACCGCGCCGGCGACGAGCGCGACACCGGCGACCGCGCCGAGCCCGTAGCCGGTGATCGTGCGGCCGCTCGGGCCCTCGTTGCCCGGCGCGATCGGCCCCGCGGGCCCTCCGACCGCCGCCGACGGCGCGAGCGCGATCTTCACCTCGAGCTCGGCGCGGGGCTGGAGATCGACCGTGCGCTCGTCGCGCATGTGGCCCTCGGCGTCGACCGCGACGACGTGACGGCCGGCCTTCGCGCGGATCTCGGCGATGACCCCCTCGGCCTCGCTCCGCACGCGCTCGTTGATCGCGCGGCCGTCGACGACGATGCGCGCGCTCGCGGGCGAGGCGACGACCCGGATGGTGCCGACCTTGGTGCGCGCCTCGGCCAGCGCCTCGCGCGCCGTCGCGAGCTCCTCGGGCGCCGCGCCGAAGTCCTCGCTCAGGAAGCGCACGAAGTCCTGCTCCGCGAGCACCGGCTCGTCGGTGCGGAGGCGCGCGATCCCGAGGTTGAGCAGGATGCTCGGGTGCGGGTAGAGCGCCCAGGCCTGCTCGAACGAGGCGCGCGCGCCCTTCCAGTCCTGCGCGCGGAGCTGCGCGACGCCGGTGCGGAACGCGGCGCGCGACTTCTCGCGGGCCTCGCGCTCGGCGCTCGAGATCGGCGGCTCCTCCGGCTTCGCATACGCCGGGCGGACGGAGCCCGCGAGGACCGACAGGGCGATCGCCGAGGCCACCACCGAGGAGCGCATCGTTGCCCTACGACTAGTAGCGCGGCTGGGTCGTGATGTGTTGGGTGCTCGTCGGCGCCGGCGCGTTTCGTGGATTTCCGCGGGCCGGCTGGCGGACGCGATGCACCGGCTTGCGCGCGTCGCGCGGCGGGGTCGGGGCCGCGGCCCCGGCATCGCCGGCGACCACCGGGTCGGGGCCGAGATCGACGACGATCGACGTGTCGATCGGCACCGGAGGAGGAGGAGCGGGCTCCGCCGCCACTGCGGACGCGGACGGCTCGGTCGCGGACGTCGCCGGTGATCCCGACGACGGCCCGCGCGCGACCGAGACCCCGATCACCACGAGACCGACGACCATCACGCACGCGGCGAGGACCACCGCGACGCGCGCGGTGCGCCGGCTCGATCCGAGCTGCGTCCCCGGGCTCGTCAGCGCGGTCTGCGTGGCGAACGGCTCGAACGGCACGGGCGCCGACGGCGGGCGCGACACGGGCATCGGCGGGACCGAGGCGGGCGAGACGACCATCGTCGGCCCCTGCGCGCCCTGCCCCACGATGCGCGTGGGCGCGTCGTGCTCCGAGCGCCGCGCGGC
>JBDHVD010000546.1:0-5872 GCA_039809525.1 Labilithrix sp.
AAGGAGACGGTCAAGAAGTTCTTCGGCAAGGATCCGCACCAGGGCGTGAACCCCGACGAGGTCGTCGCGATCGGCGCGGCCGTCCAGGCGGGCGTCCTCTCCGGCGACGTCAAGGACATGGTCCTCCTCGACGTCACGCCGCTGTCGCTCGGCGTCGAGACGCTCGGCGGCGTCATGACCGTGATGATCCCGCGCAACACGACGATCCCGACGCAGAAGAAGGAGATCTTCTCGACGGCGACCGACAACCAGCCGTCGGTCGAGGTGCACGTCCTCCAGGGCGAGCGCACCGAGGCGCGCTACAACCGCACCCTCGGCAAGTTCCACCTCGAGGGCATCATGCCGGCGCCGCGCGGCATGCCGAAGGTCGAGGTCACGTTCGACATCGACGCGAACGGCATCCTCTCGGTCCACGCGAAGGACACCGCGACGGGCAAGGACCAGAAGATCACCATCACCGCGAACTCCGGCCTCAACGAGTCGGACATCCAGCGGATGGTGAAGGAGGCCGCGGAGCACGAGGCCGAGGACAAGGAGCGTCGCGACCAGATCGAGCGCCGGAACAAGCTCGACAACATGTGTTACACGCTCGAAAAGACGATCTCCGAGAACAAGGAGAAGCTCCAGGCCGCGGACATCTCGACGCTCGAGGGCCTCATCAAGGACGGTCGCAGCGCGGTCGAGAAGCAGGACGACGCGCAGGTCAAGGACGTCCTCGAGAAGCTCGAGAAGGAAGCGCACCGCCTCGCGAGCGTCATGTACCAGGGCGGCGCCGGTGGTCCGGGCGCTCCGGGTGGTGGTGACGGCGGCGGCGCGGCCGGCGCCGGGCCGAGCGGCGAAGAGAAGAAGGGCAAAGAAGGCGGCGTCATCGACGCCGAGTTCGAAGAGACGAACAGCTGATCGCAGGTTCGTCCGGACGAAACGAGGGCTCCTCGCGCACGCGAGGGGCCCTTTTTCTTGGCTGTTCGCACAGGCCGTTGACCGCGGCGCGCGACCACCTACGCTCTTGGCTGCAGCTCCGAATGCCCGTCCTCGATCTCCTGAACTGGCCCGTCACCGAAGGCTTCGAGACCGAAGAACAGGAGGGTGACGATCCGCGGACCGTCGCCGAGCTGCGTGCCGAGCTCGCCGATGCGCAGCGGGAGCTGCGTCGGGTGCGCGCGCGCCTCGATCACGTCGAGGAGGAGAACGAGCGGCTCTCGCGCCAGGTCGAGCGCATGACGCGGACGCGCGAGTCGGGCGAGATCGCGCTGCCGCTGGCGACGCCCGAGCGCGCAGAGTGACGGAGCCGGGCGAACGCGAAGAAGTGACGCGCGCCGGGATCAGGCGGCGCGCAGCGCCACGACCTTGCACGGCGCCGTACGGCTGACGAGCGAGCTGACGTGGCCGTCGAGGCCCATCACGACCAGATCGAAGCGCTCGCGGTGGAGGATGGCGAGGATGACCTGCGACGGCTCCTCGCCGAACTCGAGCCGTCCGCAAACGCGCGCGGGGTGGTCGCATTCGGCGGCCGAGAGGCGGCGCTCCATCGCCACGCCCTCCGGCGTGTCCGCGAAGATGACGTGCTCCACGGGGGAGAGGAGCGCGTTCGGGCTCCACACGTGGAGGACCTCGACCTCCGCCCCGCAGGCGTCGGCCATGGTCAGCGCGTAATCGAGCGCGGCATCCGACGCCGGCGTGAAATCGACCGGCACGAGGATCTTCTCGATGCCCATGGGTACTGCGTTCCTTTCCGAGAGGGAGCGTCGGACGCGGTTCAGCCCGCGAGGTCCTTCTGCTTGGCCTTGCGGTGCGCATCGAGGCAGATGACGCCGGAGGTGCACTGCGGCGGCTTCACCTCGATCCGATCCCGTCCGCCTTCCTTGGCCGCGTACAGCGCCTGATCGGCGGATTCGAAGAGCAAGTCGGTGCGCGGCTCGCGGACCGCCTCGAGGTCCGAGATGCCGATCGACACGGTCAGCAAGCCCTCGATCGCGCCGCCGAGGGAACGGCGCCGGCGGACGAGGGACGCGCGGATGCGCTCGGCGACGACCTTCGCCTCCGACGAGCGCGTGCGCGGGAGCAGGACGGCGAACTCGTCGCCGCCGAGCCGCGCGGCGACGTCACGCGAGCGACACGTCTCGAGGAGGACCGCGCCGACGATCTCGAGCGCGCGGTCGCCGAGCGCGTGGCCGCGCTCGTCGTTGAGCCGCTTCAGGTTGTCGACGTCGACGAGGAGCACCGAGAGGGGCATGTGCGAGCGGACGGCACGGTCGACCTCTTCGCCGAGCCGCTCCTCCCAGTGCCGGCGGTTGCCCACGCGGGTCATCGGGTCCTCGAGCGACGACTCGGTGAGCGCATCGACGCGTCGTCCGAGCATCCAGCCCAGCGCGACGAAGCCCACGGCGAGGATCATGACGAGCGTGATCTCGATGGGGAGGCCGGTGTGCGCTGCGAGCAGCGGTGATCCGAAGCCGGCCGCGAGCGCCAAGGCGAAGCCGCCGAGCGCGAAGCGGTGTCGCGCGCTGGTGCCGACGACGCGGCTCGGCAGACGCGCCGCGGTCGTTCCCACCTCGGCCATGACAGAACGCATGCGAGGGCGGACGAATGAGAACGTCGTGCCACGACCGCGATTGCGTGTGCTCAGGGGTGCGTAAGCACGGCTCGTGCTACCGGCCGGTGACGAAGCCGTGTGTAGGCGTTACCCGAACGTGACGATCGACGCTGTAGGTCCGCTCGCGCTGCTCGAGAGCGAGCGGAGGCGTTCGACCTGTTCGCCACGCTCCAGGCGTGCGCGCCTGCAGAAGTGCCACGGGGGTCTGCTCCCGCAACGACCGCGACCTCGGAGCCAGGAGAGCGAAGAGAAGATGCGGCAACCGCCCGCGTTCGACGTACGTGCTGGGTCGACTAAGTTTTGGAAGTTGCCGTGACGAGGAAGGGTGCCGCCATGATGGTCGAACGGCTCGCGACTCGCCGCGCGCGCGAGAGCGCGCTCCGTCACTCGGTGCCGCTCGAGATCCTCGTCGTCGACGACGATCAGGCCACGCGTCTGAGCCTCTCCTATGCGCTCACCGACGCGGGGCATCGCGTGACGGAAGCGGCCGACGGCGAGGAGGCGATGGCGATCATCGGCGAGCACGCCTTCGACGTCGCGATCCTCGACGTGCGTCTGCCGAAGGTGGACGGCCTCACGATCTTCCGCCGGCTGCGCCAGAAGGCGCCCACGACCTCGGTCATCCTGATGACCGCGTTCGCGACGGTGCCCGACGCCGTCGCCTCGCTCCGCGAAGGGGCCTACGACTACGTCACCAAGCCGTTCGACCCCGAGGAGTTCACGCTCCGCATCATCGGCCACATCGCCGAGCACCGGGCGCTCCGCCAGGAGCTGGAGGAGGCGCGCAAGCTCGTCGCCAGCCGCGACGCCGGCTCGCCGATCATCGGCCACACGCCGGCGATGGTGCAGCTCATCGAGCGCATCAACACGGTCGCGCAGAGCGACGCGCCGGTCCTCATCCTCGGCGAGAGCGGCACGGGCAAGGAGCTCGTCGCGCACACGCTCCACGCGCGCGGCCCGCGCAAGGGCGCGCCGTTCGTCGCCGTCAACTGCGCGGCGTTCCCCGAGACGCTGATCGAGGCCGAGCTCTTCGGACACGAGCGCGGCGCGTTCCCCGGCGCCATCCGCTCGCGCGAGGGCCGCTTCAAGGCCGCCGACGGCGGCACGCTGCTCCTCGACGAGATCGCCGACCTCCCGCTCCCGTCGCAAGCGAAGCTCCTCCGCGTGCTCGAGGAGGGCGTGATCCAGCCGCTCGGTACGAACGAGTCGATCCCGGTGAACGTCCGCGTCATCACCGCGACGACGCGCGACCTGAAGGAGCTCATCGCGCAGGGCAAGTTCCGCGACGACCTCTACTTCCGGATCAACGTCCTCGACCTCGTCATCCCGCCCCTGCGCGAGCGTCGCGCGGACATGCCCCTCCTGCTCGCGCACTTCCTCCGGCGCTTCTACCCCGGCCGCGTCCCACCTGGGATCGCGCCGCGCGCGTGGGCGGCGCTCATGGAGTACGCGTTCCCGGGCAACGTGCGCGAGTTCGCGCACGCGATCGAGCGGGCGATCGTCCTCTCGCACGGCAGCGAGATCGACCTCGAGCACCTCCCGTCGGACATCGCCGGGAGCGCCGCCCCGTCGTCGCCGACGGAGGCGAACTTCCGCCCGCTCGGCACCGCGGTGAAGGAGTTCGAGAAGCAGTACATCCTCCGCGCGCTCCGCCTCGCGTCCGGCGGAAAGGGACACGCCGCCGAGCTCCTCGGCATCTCGCGCAAGAACCTGTGGGAGAAGCTGAAGCTCTACGGGATCAGCGACGCGGACGTTTCACAGCACTGACCGGCGCGCGCGCCCCGACCTCCGCGTCCACCTCCGCGTCGTCGTGCGGGCCGTCCTTCGGGATGGTGATGCAGAACGTCGTCGTCCCCGGCCTCGACTCGACGGTGAGCTTGCCCCCGTGCGCGATGGCGAAGCCGCGCGCGATCGCGAGGCCGAAGCCCGCGCCGACGCGGTTGGCGCGCTTCGCATGGAACTGCCGATCGAAGAGGTTCCGCTTCACCTGCGCCGACAGGCCGGGCCCGCGATCGACGATGCCGAAGGCCACGTCGTCGTCTCTGACCCCGACGGTCAGCGTGATCGTGCTCCCCTCGGGCGCGAACTTCACGGCGTTCTCGAGCACGTGGTTGATCGCGCGGAGCAGCCGCTCGCGGTCGCAGCGCACGACCACGTTCTGCGCCGGCTTGTCGACCTCGATCATGAGCGAGCGCGCACGCGCAGCCTCTCCCGCGGCCTCCGCCGCGATCTCCAGCATCTCTCCCGCGTCGTGCATGCCCACGCGGAGGTGCACCGAGCCGCCCTCGATCTCGGACAGGTCGGCGAAGTTGCGGACGAGCCGCTCCATCTGCGTGCACGAGCGCAGCATCGCCTCGAGGATCTTGCGCGAGCGCGCGTTCGCCTCGTCGTCGCTCAACGTCTGCAGCACGAAGTTCGCGCCCATCGTCACGGCCGCGAGCGGCGCGCGGAGGTCGTGACAGATCGCCGCCA
Organism: Labilithrix sp.; assembly: GCA_039809525.1. GTDB lineage: Bacteria > Myxococcota_A > Polyangia > Polyangiales > Polyangiaceae > Labilithrix. Next base: position 5,066 of record JBDHVD010000546.1, read on the forward strand.
GGAGCGGATCGCGACCGGCCTTCTTCGGCGCCTCGACCGCGGGCGCCCGCACGGCCGCGGAGCCGCCGGCCGCCTTGCGCTTCGGGTGTACCGCAGACCGCGTGCGCCGCGTGGGCGTCGATCCGATCGCCATCGCACGCAACTTACTTCCACCTACGCGCTTGTCGATGCGCTCAGGAGTCGCGGAGCTTGATGCGTCGTCGAACGGCCGTGCTCGGCGTCCGCGCCGCGAGCAGCTCCGTCGCGCGCGCGATCACGCGCGCGGGCTCGACCGGCTTCTCGAAGAACGCCTCGCAACCCGCGATCAGCGCGCGCTCCGCGGTCGTCAGCCCCACGTGCGCCGTCATCGCGATGACGATCACGTCGGCCGCACCCGCGGCGCGTCGCCGGAGCTCGTCGACGACCTGCCAGCCGTCACCGTCGGGCAGCTGCCGATCGAGCAGGACGAGGTCGGGACGGACGCGGCTCGCGACGCGGAGCGCCTCCGCGCGCGAGCCCACCCGCGCGACGCGCATGCCGGCCTCCTCGAGCGCGACGGCGAGCACCTCGCGCACGGCCTCGTCGTCCTCGACGAGGAGGACCACCGGCGAGCGCCGTCCAGGCTCGCTCGACGAACGTGCCACGACTTTAAGGTGTAAAGGAGCGCGCGGCCGAGGCCAAGCCGCTCGAACGGGTGACAGCCGCGGCGCTCCCTTGTGAAGCCCCGCGATTCCGACTAAGTACGGATCCCACGCGCCCGTAGCTCAGCTGGATAGAGCGACGGCCTCCGGAGCCGTAGGTCGCAGGTTCGAATCCTGCCGGGCGCGC
>JBDHVD010000547.1:0-5848 GCA_039809525.1 Labilithrix sp.
CGCACGAGCCGGTGGCGGGGCGTGCGCGCGCGCAGCAGGAGATCGGCGACGAGCCCGACGATCAGCCCGAGCGCGATCGCGGCCGCGACGATCCCGATCTTCAACCGGTCGATCTCGGAGGCGAACCTCCGCTCGATGAACGTGGCGACCGCCTCGGCCCGCCGCACGTCGCCGAGGTCCGCGTCGTCGTCGTTCGCGCGCTGTCCGGCCCACGCGGCGAGCCCGAGCACGTACGCCGCGCCGATCATCGGCGGCGCCATGACGACGGCACGAAGCATCGACCAAGCTCTGCGCCGGAGTCTCACGCGGGCGCGATTATGTCACCACCCGGCGGTCGCCCGCGAGAGAGGCCGCGGCCCCGGATCGGCGGGCGCGAAGCGTGCCGAGAGCGCCGCGATCGCCCGGCTCACCTCGGCGATCTCCGCCTTCGGCAGGGCGCGCGTCCCCTCGCCCGCCGGACCTCGAGCATTGGCGCAGAAGAACGTCCGGCACCCGAACGGGCGCGACGCGTAGACGAGGCACTTGCCCGCGTCCGAGAGGAGCGCGCACCGGCGCTCGCCCGCGACGGGCAGGACGCGCCGCTTCGGGATCCCGCCGCGCGCGCGGACCGCGCGCTCGAGCTCGGCCAGCTCGATGGCCGTCGGATAGGGCTCGCGGCCGGTCACGCCGAAGCGGCAGCAGTCGGTGCTCGCGTCGCAACCCCAGCCGTCGAGCGCGCCCTCGATGCGGGCATAGAGCGCACGCAGCTCTTCCAGGAGGCGGTCGCGCTCGGGGTCGCGGTGGCGTGACTTGTCGCGCACCCCGGTCGTCTAGCGTTAATCTAGGGATCGTGGCCACGGCTTCGTCGCGCCCGCGCCTTCGTCCCATCGAGACCGTCGTCGTCCCCGATCGCCGCATGGGCAAGGCCCTCATGCTGCGCGACACCCAGGGCGTCGCCCCCTCCCACGTCGTGGTGCCCGTCGACTTCATCCCCGTCGTCGCGCGCTTCGACGGCCGGCGCACGTGCGAGGAGATCGCGCGCCAGGCCGCCTCCGAGCTCGGCGAGAAGGTGCCGGTCGACGTCGTCGTCCGCCTCGCCACGGAGCTCGAGGACGCGATGTTCGTCGACGGTCCGCCCTACCGCCGCGAGCGCGAACGCATCGAGCGCGCGTTCGCCGAGGCGACCGTCCGCCCGGCGTCGCATGCCGGCGGCGCCTACCACGACGATCCGGCGAAGCTCGCCGCGTACATCGACGAGGACTGCCTCGGCGCGGCGAACGGCGCAGGCAGGAAGAAGAAGGACGATGCGCCGGGGACGCTCGCCGCGCTCGTCGCCCCGCACATCGATCCGTGGCGCGGCGCGCGCTCGTACGGCCACGCCTACGCGGCGCTCCGCAAGGCGCTCCCGAAGGACGTCGACACGTTCGTCCTCTTCGGGACGTCGCATGCGCCGATGCGCCAGCCGTTCTCGATCTGCAACAAGGCGTTCGCCACCCCACTTGGCGCGATGGAGGCCGATCACGCCTCCATCGAGCGCCTCGCCAAGGCCGCCGAGTTCGACGTCTACGCCGATCAGTTCAACCACAAGCGCGAGCACTCGCTCGAGTTCCAGGCCGTCTTCCTCCGCCACCTGCTCGGAGACCGCCAGGCGCGCATCATCCCCATCCTCGCCGGGCTCGGCGAGCAGCAGCACACGGGCAAGAGCCCCACCAGGTACGACGCGATCGAGCGCTTCTTCGACGAGGTGCGCGCGATCGTCGACGAGAAGCGCGCGGTCGTCATCGCGGGCGCCGATCTCGCGCACGTGGGCCCGCGCTTCGGCGACGCGAAGCCGCTCACCGATCGGCAGCGCGAGATCCTCGACGTGACCGATCGCGAGTCGCTCGATCACGCCGAGCGGGTCGAGCCCGAGGCCTTCTGGGCGCACGTGGCGAAGGACCTCGACACGAGGCGCGTCTGCGGGCTAGGTCCCATCTACTCGCTCCTCCGCACCATGAACCGTGACGCCCGAGGACAGCTCACCCACTACGAGCAGACGGTCGACGCCGAAGAGGGATCGATCGTCAGCCACGCCGCGATGGGGTTCTACATTTGATCGCGATTCCCGAACGGCCGCCCGCGCGCGGCTTCGAGGGCGGCCCGGACGGAATCGGGCGCGCCTCGCTCCTCCCCCGCTACGAGGACATCACCCAGGACGGGCGCATCGTCCTCACCACGCTCATGCCCGGCGTGGGCCAGTCGGTCTGGCGCGAGCTGATCGCGGGACGACCCGCGTTCGAGAGCTTCCTCGCGCAGGGCATCCTCCCGATCCTGCGCCGCCTCGTCATCGTCGAGGGCGAGCCCGGCCCGTTCACCGTCAACGCGCCCATCGAGTTCGAGGGCACGTGGCGTCTCGCGCGCGAGAAGGGCGGCGATCGCCTGTTCGTGAACATGTGGGTCGACGCGTACGCGCCCCTCGGGCACACGCTCGGCCCGACGCCGCCGAAGGACGCGCCGCGCGTGCTCGCCGGACGCATCTTCGCCGAGCACGTCGTCACGCGCCCCTTCGCGCCGCCCGCCGAGCGCAAGGTCACGCGCCTCGACGCGCCGGGCATCCCCGCGGTCCCCGAGGACGAGCACGCGTTCGAGCCGGGCGAGGCCCTCGTCGCCGGACGCGCGCTCGAGCCCGCCGGCGACTTCGTGTTCGGGATGATGCACACCGACTCGAACCAGCACGTCAACTCGCTGGTCTATCCGCGCGTCTTCGAGGAGGCGCTCGTCCGCCGTCACGGCGATCCGAAGCTCCTCGCGCGCGCCATCGAGATGCGCTGGCGAAAGCCCTTCTTCGCCGGCGACCGCGCGCAGATCGCCCTGTCGCTCGAGGGCGACTCCGCGCTCGGCACGCTCGCCCCCTCCTCTTCTGTGGATCGCCCGAGCTGCGTGATCGCGACGAGCCTGCGCCGATCCGCTTGACGCCTGCGATCGCTTGCCGCGATCCTGGGCGACGATGACCCGCGTCTTCCGCGCCGCCCTCTCGCTCCTGATCGCTGCTGGTGGCTTCGTCGCGTGCAAGGCCGCGCCTCCCCAGGCTCCCGATGCGCCCGCGAAGAAGGCCCTCGTCGGCGACGACGATCCCTCGCGCGCCACCGCGCAGGTGACGAAGAACGCGCTCCAGCCGTTCACCGTCGACTGGAACTTCGAGCATCGAAAGACGCTCGAGCGGAGCGTGCGCCGCGGCCCGGTGATCGTGCGCTTCGCCGACAAGAGGCTCTCGTTCCTCGAGGGCTGCTCGGCCCCGGGCCGCTACGAGTTCTCCGGCTACTCGCCGACGCGGAGCTTCGCCCAGGCGCGCAACCAGGCCGAGCTCGAGGCGAACTTCCCGCTCGGCGCCGCCACCCTGAGCGGCCGCCTCGCATCCGAAGGATCGCTCGTCGCCGACCTCCGTCCCGTCGGCGAGTCCTCGCTCGACAAGCCGCGCCTCGCGCTCGGCGAGCTCGCCGGCGGCGATCGCTGCAAGGGCGCGACGCACTTCATCACCAAGGTGATGCACGGCGGCTTCCTCTTCGGATCGGCGAGCGCGCTCGAGGCCGCGGCGAAGGCCGGCTTCATGGGCATGGGCGCGAGCGGCGCGGCGAAGACCGCCGGCTCCAACGTCGAGACCGAGGGCGATCTCAGGGAGTGCGAGGCCGCGAGCGCGAACGCGAAGGAGCCGCCCTCCCGCTGCGCCGGCGTCCTCCAGGTCTACATGGCGCCGATCGACGCGCCGGTCGACGACAAGCCGGTGTGCCCGCCCGGCCTCCGCTGGACCGGCACCGCATGCGCCGCGCTCGAGTCGGCGAAGCCGCCGATCCAGCAGGCGAAGCTCGACATCCCGTCCGCCGCCGCGCCCGCCTCGAACCCCACCGGCTTCGCGTGCGACGGACACGATCCGAAGGACTGCCTCGCGCAGTGCAAGGCGGGCAACGCGCGCTCGTGCGCGATCCTCGGCAACTTCTTCGAGTGGGGCGTCCCCAACCTGGTGGAGAAGGACGTCCGCATCGCCGAGAAGCTCTACGACCTCTCGTGCCGCGCCGGCGGCCTCCTCGGCTGCGCGTACCAGGCCGCCCTCATGGCCGATCAGAAGCGCTACGCCCCCGCGCTCGAGCTCGGCAAGCGCGCCTGCGACGGCGGCGAGCCCGCGGGCTGCACCACGCTGGCCTACCAGATCGCGAACGGCTGGGGCGTCGAGCAGGACCACAACAAGGCGTTCGCGCTCTACACGCGCGCCTGCAAGCAGCGCGAGTGGGCCGCGTGCAACAACGCCGGCGTCTCCGTCCTCTTCGCGCGCGGCAACCTGAAGCAAGACCCGCCGACGGCGTGCAAGATGTTCGAGCGCGCGTGCGACGCCACCGGCTTCGCGGGCTGCGCGAACCTCGCGCTCTGCCACGAGACCGGCGTGGGCGCGCCGAAGGACAAGAAGAAGGCGCTCGATCTCTACTCCGACGCCTGCTCCAAGGGCATGGCGTTCGGATGCGTCTGGGGCGGCCTCATGGTCGAGGAGGAGAACGAGGCGATCGCCCCCAAGGCCCTCGCCTTCTACGAGCGCGCCTGCGGCTTCGATCAGCCCGGCACGTGCGTCGGCACCTCGGACATCATGTCCGCCCTGCCCGGCGTGTGGTCGATGGACATGATCGATCGCCACGCCTGCAACGGCGGCGATACGCGCGGCCTCGCCTGCTACAACGCCGGCCTCCTCTACGAGCGCGGCGAGAACGGCGTCCGCCGCGACCTCGCGAAGGCGAACCGCCTGTTCCAGAAGGCCTGCGCGTTCGACACCAAGAAGGCGTGCCGCCCCGCCGGCAGCCTCCCGAAGTGAACGCGACGGTCCCGTCCCGTCAGTTCGTGGTGCAGGTGCAGGCGACCTTGCGCGGATCCGCCCCGCTCTGCGAGCAGCCGGCCGGCAACCCCGAGAGCGACGACGTGCAGTACGGCGACGGCGGCGTGCACGGGTTCGGGTTGCATCCGTACGCGCCCGCGAGCGCGCAGTACCCGTACGTGTAGCCGCCCGGGCAGCTCGAGCCGGAGTCGAGCGCGTAACACGAGGGCTGGTTGCAGCACGGCGTGACGCAGTACTGGCTCGCCGCGCAGGTCAGGCCGTTCGTCCCGCAGGAGTACCGCTGGCCGGCGTCGAACGTCGAGCCGCCCGACGAGGAGCTGGTGCTGCTGCTCGTGCTGCTGCTGCTGCTGGTGTTGCCGCTGCTGCCGCTGCTGGTCCCCGTCGCCGCGTCGCTCGACGTGGAGCTCGACCGTCCGCTCGAGCCGCTCGACTGCTGCTGCGGATCGCGCTGCCCTTCGAGGCCGTCGTCCCCGAAGGTCCCGAGGCTCCCTGGGCCTCCGGTGCAGGCGACGACGAGGAGAACGGCAGAGGCGGCAGAGGCGACGGTGAGCGACGCGAAGGCAAATCGACGGGGCATGGGCACCCTCCCGACGATCAGCTTATCGAGAGGCGTTGACGAGGGCGAGAGATTGGCCTAGAACGCCATCCGTCTCGCGGGAGTAACTCAGTGGTAGAGTGCCACCTTGCCAAGGTGGACGTCGAGGGTTCAAATCCCTTCTCCCGCTCCACGCTCAGGGCCGAACCCTCCGGGTTTCGGCCCTTCGCCATTTTCAGGGCTTCTGTCTTCCCGTGTACTCGTCCGGCTTCGCGGACTTCGTCCGCTCCGCTCCGGGCTCGCACAGGAAGAGCAATCCCTTCTCCCGCTCCAACGAACGCCCGGTAAACCTGGGCGTTCTCGCTTCGTGCTCACGCCGTTCGTGAGCGGCCCTTTTCACTCGAGGAGGGCCACTCGAGGAGGGCCACTCCCCACTTGGGCTGGCGAACAGGCTGATCACCTTCGCGAGGGCGGCCCCC
>JBDHVD010000548.1:0-5840 GCA_039809525.1 Labilithrix sp.
GCTCGTAGATGACGAGGCGATTCAGGATGGCGTAGTTGCCGCCCGCCGCGACGGCCGCGAGGTAGTCGTCGAAGTGCTTCGAGTCGCGCGTGAAGTAGCCGAGGTCGAGATCGGTGACCTCGCCCGGCCGCTCGTCCTTCGCCATCTGGAAGTAGTTCGTCGCGAGGCCGTGGCCGAAGCCGCGCGATCCGGTGTGGACCTGCACGAACAGCGTGCCCGTCTCCTCGCAGCGCTGCAGCTCGATGAAGTGGTTGCCGCCGCCGAGCGATCCGAGCTGATCGCGCCCGCGCTCGGGCATGCCCTTGCCGCCCCACGGGATGTCCCACTGGTCCGACACGGGGATGCGATGGCGCTCCGCCCGGCTCCGATCGAAGCTCGCGCCGTACTTGTCGACGTAGTGCTCGGCGCCGCCCCGCACGAGCTCCTGGAACTCCTTCTCGGAGAGCTTGCCGAGCTTCACGCTCTTGCCGCCGGCGCCGAGCGCGACACGCCGCGTGACCTCGCGGTTGAACTCGAGCTTGCGGTCGGGCGTGGCGAGCTCCGCGGGCACGTTGCTCCGCGCGCTCATCATCCCGCAGCCGATGTCGAAGCCGACGGGACCCATCGCCACCGCGCCCTCGGCGCGATCGGTGAGGATCACGCAGCCGACGGGCACGCCGTAGCCGTAGTGGACGTCCGGCGTCACGCAGACCAGCTTCGCGCCGGGGAAGCGCGTCGCGTTCACGATCTGCCGGTACAGCGTCGGCTCGGCCTCGGTGAGCAGGCGCTCGGTCACGAAGAGGCGCACCGGCACCCCGCCGGTGTCGCCGGTGTCGAGACGGAAGTAGCCGCCGCCGTCGTCCGGATCGAGCCAGACGGCGCGCCGCTTCCAGTCGCTCTCGTGGACGAGATCCGCTGCCTTCGCCATGGGCTCGGCAGCGTAAGCACGATTCGTCGCGGCGGAAGGTATGCTCGTGCTCGGGGTGAGCACGGTCCTCGATCGATCGGCGGCCTGGGTGCTGCGTACGCTGCGCAGCCTCGGCTACGGCGCGGGCGGGACGACCGCCGTGATGCTCGCGCTCGTGGTTCCGCTGGCGGTCGTCTCGGCGGCGCTCGCGCGGATCGCGAAGCCGCTCGTGCTCGTGCCGCTCGTCCTGATGCTGATCGTCCTCCACCGGATGATCGGGCTCGCGAACCGCCTCGGCCGCGCGATCGCGGCCGGCGAGGTCGACGAGGCCGCGCGCCTGCGGCGGCTGATCGACGGCGAGGGCCCGCCGCGGAACCGCGTCGAGAAGAACGTGCGCCTCGTCGGGCAGGCCGAGGCGCTCCTCGCGGACGAGAAGTGGGCCGAGGCCCGCGACCTGTTCGCGACCATCGAGGTCGACGTCGTGCACGCGATCGCGCGTCCGGGCATCGTGAGCGAGCTCGGCTACGCGACGGCGCATGCCGGACAGCCCGCCGAGGGCGTCGAGCACCTGCTGCGCGCCGTTCGCATGGCGGAGGCGCACCGCAAGTATCCGCGCGCGAAGCGCTGGTACCTCGATCAACGTCTCGGGGTCGCGCTGTCGCTCGCGGGGCGGCACGACGAGGCGATCACCGTCCTCGATCCGCTCACCTCCGACGGAGGGGGCGAGCCGCGTCCGTGGACGGAGGCGCTCTACTTCATGGCGCAGTCGTCCGCCGCGCTCGGCATGGCCGACGCGTCGCTCGAGCTCCTGTCGGTCGCGGCAGCGCAAGGGGAGGGGCCGTTCAGGACGCGTGCGCGCGCCGCGCTCGAGCTTGCGACGAGCGCTCCGCACCGCGTCGCGACGACCGGCCCGATCCGCCTGCCGGCAAGCGAGGCAAGCGAGGCAAGCGAGGCAAGCGAGGCAAGCGAGGAGGACAACGAGAGCGAGGACGCGGCGGAGGCGCGAATTCGATTGTCGAAGGGCCGCGTTCGGTGATGCTCTGAGGGATCCTGGAGGAGGCTATTCCGAATGCAGAGCCCGCGATTCTTGGTGTCGTCGTTCGTCGTGTCCACCCTGTCCGGTCTGACGCTGCTCGCCGCGTGCGGAGGAGGCGATGACGGCGGCGGCGGCACCACCGAGCTGCCCGACGCCGCGGTCAACGCGGCCGATGCGTCCGCGCCGAAGCCCGACGCGACGAGCGGCACGGACGGCTCGAAGCCCGCGGCGACGTTCACCGTCGGCGGGACGGTGAAGGGGCTCGAGGGCACCGGGCTCACCCTGAAGAACGGCGGCGACGTGGTCACCGTCGCGCCCGCGGACGCGGGGACGGTGTCCTTCACGTTCCCCACGAAGGTCGCGAGCGGCGGCGCCTACGCCGTCTCCGTCGGGACGCAGCCCGAGGGACCGTTCCAGACCTGCGCGGTGACCGGAGGCAACGGGACGGTCGCGTCTGCGGACGTCACGAGCGTCGTCGTCGACTGCACGACGAACAAGAAGACGGTCGGCGGCACGATCACCGGCCTGTCCGGGACGATCGTCCTGCAGAACGACGGCGGCGACGATCTCTCCGTGTCCACGAACGGACCCTTCACGTTCCAGACCGCGGTCGAGAGCGGCGACCCGTACGCGGTCACGGTGAAGACCCAGCCCGCGCATCAAAACTGCACGGTGACGAACGGCACCGGCACGATCGCGAACGCCAACGTCACGAACGTGGCCGTCGCGTGCAAGCACCGGGACGCGATCACCGTCGCCTCGACGGATGCCTCGGCGCTCACCGGCTTCCAGGTGCGCGTGAAGCTGACGACCGCGAGCTTCGCCTACGCGGCGGCGAAGGCGAACGGCGACGATCTCCGCTTCTCGACCGACGGCACGACGATCGACGTCCCCTACTGGATCGAGTCGTGGGATCCGACGGGCGACAGCTACGTCTGGCTGAAGGTGCCGAGCATCCCGGCGAACGGCTCGACGAAGGTCTACGTCCTGTACGGCGACCCGGCGGCGGCGAAGGCTTCGAGCGGCGACGCGACGTTCGAGCTCTTCGACGACTTCGAGGACGGCGTCTACACGGACAAGTGGGACGTCTACGGGACGCCGGCGACGCTCACGGAGAGCGGGGGCGAGCTCCATCTCGTCGGCAACTCCAACTGGGAGTACGTCGCGGCGAAGAAGACGTTCGATTATCCGGTCACGCTGTTCGTCGACCACCGGACGCGCGGTCCGTCGCTCGGCCTCGTGCTGGCGAACGCGGCGACGCGGGATCGCTACACGTTCCGGAAGAACGCGAACATCGCGCTCACCGTCGACACCGACGTCTCGGGCTCGAACTCGTTCTACGACGGCACGTACCCGAACCTCGCCTGGAGCGGCGGCGATCCCACGGCAGCCGCGTGGAAGATCGAGGCCTCGGCGACGCGCGTGACCAACGCGGTCGAGATGCGCCGGTTCTGCAACCTCACCGCCGACGCGTGCAACGAGGCCACGAAGTCGCTGCCCATGGCCGGCGTCACCGCCTTCGTGCCCGGCTTCTCGACGTACAACGGCACCTACGGCGAGATGTGGATCGGCCTCTTCCACGTCCGGAAGTACAGCGCCGCGACGGTGACCGCGACGGTCGACTGAGAGGCGGTCAGTCGACCGCGAGGACGACCTTCCCGAACACCTTCCGCTCCTCGAGCAGCCGGTGCGCGTCGCCGGCGCTCCAGAGCGGCATCACGCGATCGACCACCGGGCGCAGCCGTCCGGCCTCCACGTGGCGGAGGATCTCGAACAGCTCGCCCTTCGATCCCATGGTCGAGCCGAGCAGCTCGACCTGGCGGAAGAAGACGTGACGGAGATCGATCTGCGGCGTGAACCCGGTGGTCGCGCCGCAGGTCACCACGCGCCCGCCCCACGCCGCCGCGAGGATGCTCTTGGCGAGGACCTCTCCGCCGACGTGCTCGATGACCGCGTCGACGCCCTTTTTGCCGGTGAGCTTCTTCACCTCGGCGACGAAGTCCTCCTTCGTGTAGTCGATGACCTCGTCGGCGCCGAGCTCCTTCGCGCGCTTCGCCTTCTCCGGCGTGCTGGTCGTGGTGATGACGCGCGCGCCGAGCATCTTCGCGATCTGGAGCGCCGCGCTCGACACGCCGCTGCCCGCCGCCTGCACCAAAATGGTCTGTCCCGCGCGGAGCTCGGCCTTGCGGACGACCATGTGCCACGCGGTGAGGAAGCAGAGCGGCAGCGCGGCGGCGTCGGTGAACGAGAGGCCCTTCGGCTTCGGCAGCAGGTTCGCGTCGGGCACGTTCAGGTGCCGCGTGTAGCCGCCCTGCGTGTTCTCGCCGAGGATGCGGTACGAGCGGCACAGGTTGTCCTGCCCGAGGAGGCAGCGCTCGCACGCGCCGCACGAGAGGCCCGGATTGAGGAGCACCTCGTCACCGACCTTGGCGCCGACCGTGCCGGGCCCGACGGCGTCGACCACGCCGGCGACGTCTGCGCCGAGCCGGTGCGGGAACTCGTACTTGAAGTGGGGCAGGCCCCGGCGCGCCCAGATGTCGATGTGATTGACGGCGACCGCGTGCACGCGGACGCGGACCTCGCGCGGCCCGGGCTCGGGGATCTCGATCGTCGCGCGCTCGAGCACCTCCGCGCCGCCGGTCGCGCGCATCACCATCGCTTCGGTCTGCATGACCGCGCACCCTACCGCTTTCGCTCGGGCGTGTCCGTTCGGGCGAGCAGCTCGCGCGCACGTGCGGCGCCTTCGCCCCGGGCCCGCGCGAGGGCGGCCTCGACGTCGCGGCGCGGGCAACCCGACCCGACGATGGCGACGAGCTCGCGCGCGGTCGCGTCGGCCCCGCCTTCCTCGAGCCGGGCGACGAGCCCGGAGAGGAGCGCATGCGCGGTGATGCACATCGCGGCTACGCGAGCATCTCGCGCGGACGCGCGCCCGACGCGGGAGCGACGGCGTGCGACAGCGCGAGCGTGAGCACGAGCACGGTGCGGTACACCGCGTGGACGTCGTCCACGTCGACGTCGCGCGTCTCGGGCTCCGTCGGCTCGAGCGCCGCATCGACGTGCTCGTTGATGAACGCGAGGACGCCCGGCTGCTCGATCGCCATCACGTCGTCCGTGTCGAGCGGCTCGTTCGCGTGCGCGGCGCGGAGCTCCTCTTCGAGCTGCAGCGCGGTCTCCGCCGCCTCGAGCTCCGCCTCCGAGACCTCGCGCAGCCGCGAGGCGAACGCGCGCTCGAACGCGAGCCAGACGGCGATGGTCAGGAAGTAGCCGAGCGCGAGGGCCGTCTCGTCGAGAGGACGCGCGAGGATCTGGCCCACGTGCCCCGCGAGCGCGGGCTGCGTCCGCTCGAAGCGGCCGAACGCGTCATCGAGCTCGCTCTTCGAGCTCGTTCCGCTCGCCGCGAGCTCGTCCTCGATGCGCTCGAGGACGCTCCGGTCGACGACCGCATACGGAGGCACCGGTCGAATGGCCGCGCCGCGGACCCACATGCCTGTTTCTTAGCACGTCACCGTTCGTCCCGCGGTGACCGCAGGACGTGAAGGCTCCATCCCCATCCGGCGAGGAGCGCGACCCAGCTCAGCAGAACGCCTCGGCCGAGGGGCGTCTTCCCGATCGGTGCCGCTCCGAACCCGCCGTGGAACTGGGCATACGTGGCGCTCGACGCGAGGCGGCGGGCCGAGACCGCGCAGACGACGGCGAGGACGATCGCGACCACCGCGCACACGCGGATGAGGAGCGTGCCGCGCTTCGCCATCGCCCACGGCGAGGCGACGGCGAAGGCGATCGGCACCTGCGCCGCGACGAGGGCCACGAGCAGGAGGTCGATCGCCGACGGCACGCGGCTCCAGCGGACGACGTAGAGATAGGCCCAGTCGCCGTGCAGGGCGACGAAGTACCCGAGCACCGGCGCGAGCACGATGG
>JBDHVD010000549.1:0-5838 GCA_039809525.1 Labilithrix sp.
AGGATCTCGAGGCTCTTCTTCGCGAGCTCGATGCGATCGGGGCCGCTCATCGAGCCGGACACGTCGACGAGGTAGACGAGGTGCACCGGCGCGCGCTCGGCCGCCGTGATCTTCTTGGCCTGCACCGCGACGCGCACGAGGTGGTGGCCCCTGGTGAAGGGCGACGGCGAGGCGGCGAAGTGGACCTTGAACGGCCCCTGGTCGTTCGCGCTCGGGCCGTCGTAGCCGTAGTCGAAGGCGTTGAGGAACTCCTCGGCGCGGACGGACGGGTACGGGGGCAACGCGCCGCCCTTCGACAGGTACCGGCGCGCGATCGCGTAGGAGGCCGTGTCGACGTCGATGGAGAACGTCGAGAGCCGATCCTGCTTCGCGTCGACGAACGGGTTCACCCCGTAGTCCTCGTAGTGCTCCGTCCCCTGCTCCGGCTTCGCCTCCTCCGCCTTCGGCATCGGGCTCGGCGTGGTCGGCGCGGGCGCTCCGGCGGCCGCGATCGAGGCGGGCGGCGGGCCGGCCGGCCGCTGGGCGCGCGGGGCGTACGATTCGGCGGCGACCTTCGCGCCCCCGTAGCTGCCCGCGCAGCCGGCGACGAAGACGAACGACAGGACCGAGAGGACGACGGGCGACGTGCGCATGCCCCTCGAACGGGTGCGCCGTCCCGGGCCTTACAGCCCGGCGCTGCCGGGACCGGCAGAGGCGTCGGCAGAGCCCCCCCGGGGCCCCCGAAAGCATTGGAAAGGGCAAGGATTGTCGGCCGCACCGCAGACGTTGCCGCAGGCCGAATCGTGCGGTAACGAGCGGGGCTCCCCATGCCGACCGATCACCACGGGACCAACGGAAGCTCGGGGCCCGCGAGCCCGATCCCCCCGCTCGACATCCGCGCCCAGCTCGAAGGCGCGAACCTGCTCATCCTCGGAGGCACCGGGTTCCTCGGGAAGATCTTCTGGATCATGCTCCTCCACCGCTATCCCGAGGTGGGGCGCATCTACCTGCTCGTCCGCAAGTCGAAGACGAAGACGAGCGAGCAGCGGTTCTGGAGCGAGATCGCGACGAACGAGGCGTTCGAGCCCCTTCGCCAGCAGCACGGCGCCAAGGGACCAGGGGCCTTCGAGGCGTTCCTGAAGGAGAAGATCGTCCCGATCGACGGCGACGTCGGCCTGCCCCTCTGCGGCATCGACGAGACGCTGGTGAAGGAGCTCCGCGGGACGATCGACGCGGTGGTCAACGTCGCGGGCGTCGTCGACTTCAACCCGCCGCTCGACGAGGCGCTCGACACGAACGCGTTCGGCGCCCAGAACCTGGTCGCGCTGGCCAAGGCGCTCGGCGACGCGCCGCTGATGCACACGTCGACGTGCTACGTCGTCGGCAATCGCAAGGGCCTCATCATGGAGGAGATGCCCGGCGAGAAGCACCCCTTCCCGCGGGCCGAGGAGCTCGGGCGCGAGCTCTGGGATCCGGCGCGCGAGATCGCCGACTGCCTCGATCTGATCGCGCAGGCGAAGAGCCGGTGCGACGACGGCTTCCGCCAGTCGGTGTTCCGCGAAGAGGCAGAGAAGAACCTGCTCCGCCGCGGCGAGCCGACGGTGGGCGCGGCGCTCGAAGCCGAGCTCGCGAAGGTGAAGCGGCGCTACGTCTCCGATCGCCTCGTCGAGGCGGGGCTCGAGCGCGCCACGCACTGGGGCTGGCCGAACATCTACACGTACACGAAGAGCATCGGCGAGCAGATCATCGCCAGGAGCGGGGTGCCGTTCACCATCGCGCGCCCGGCGTGCTGCGAGAGCACGATCGAGTTCCCCTTCCCCGGCTGGAACGAGGGCATCGGCACGAGCGCGCCGATCATCTTCCTCGCGATGAAGGGCCACCACCAGCTCATCGGCCGCGAGGCGATCCTCGACTTCGTCCCGTCGGACATGGTCTGCGCGGGCATGATCATGACGCTCGCCGAGCTGCTCGAGGGCACCGCGAAGCCGGTCTACCAGTACGGCGCGAGCGACGTGAACCCGGGCACCAGCCGTCGCTTCGGCGAGCTCATCGCGCTCTACAAGCGCAAGAGCTACCAGCGCCGCGGCAAGGGCAACCCGTTCGTCAACTTCCTCCAGATGCACTTCGAGCCGGCCATCGTCGAGATGGATCGCTACGACATGGTCGGCCCCGGCGCGATCGCGCGCGCGGCGAAGACCATGGCGAAGATGCTGAAGAGCGCGCCCGGTCCGGCGGCGAAGATCGCGCGGCCCGCGGCGAAGGCGCTCGAAGCGCAGGCGCGCACCGAGGAGAAGATCGATCACATCCTCCGGCTGTTCGCGCCGTTCACGTACGACCAGAAGGGCCCGTTCTCCTGCGCGAACACCCGCGCGGCGTACGCGCGCCTCTCCCCCGAGGAGCGCCAGAACCTCCCCTGGTATCCGGAGAAGATCGACTGGGTCGACTACTGGATGAACCAGCACATGCCCGCGATCGAGAAGCGGGTCATCCCCTGGATGGAGGAGCGCTACAAGAAGGATCTCAAGCCCCTCCAGGCGCACGAGACGCTCGCCTCGCTCGTCGATCAGATGGCCGAGCGGCACGAGCACGCGCTCGCGTTCGGGCAGATGGAAGAGGACGGCATCGCGCGGACGACCTTCCTCGACGTGCGCGCGCGCGCCGACGCGACCGCCGCCCGCCTCGCCGCCAAGGGCGTGAAGAAGGGCGACCGCGTCGTCATCTCGGGCAAGAACACGCCCGCGTGGCCGATCGCGTTCTTCGGCATCGTCCGCGCCGGCGCGACCGCGGTGCCGATCGATCCCGCGCTCGATCAGGCGCAGTTCGACAACGTCGTCCGCGAGAGCGGCGCGAACGTCGTGCTCCGCGACGCGGAGCTCGCGACGATCACCAGCCTCGACGGCGCCGAGGGCCTCGTGCGTCCCGACGTCGAGGTCGACGAGGACGACGTCGCGTCGCTCATCTTCACCAGCGGCACGACGGGCAAGCCGAAGGGCGTCATGCTCACGCATGCGAACTTCACGTCGCTCGTCGCCGCGCTCGCCCCGCTGTTCCCGCTGACCGGCGGCGATCGCGTGCTCAGCGTGCTGCCGCTCCACCACACGTTCGAGTTCACGTGCGGCATGGTCCTGCCGTTCTCGCGCGGCGCGCGCGTCGTCTACCTCGACGAGCTGAAGGGCGACAAGGTCTCGCGCGCCCTCAAGGAAGCGCGCGTCACCGCGATGGTCGGCGTGCCCGCGGTGTGGCAGCTCCTCGAGCGCCGCATCCTCTCGCAGGTGAAGGGCAAGGGCCCGCTCGCGGAGAAGGCGTTCGACGTCCTCGCGGACGTGAACCGCACCCTCTCGAAGACCACCGGCATCGATCTCGGCAAGGTCCTCTTCGGCCCGGTGCACGAGGGCCTCGGCGGCAACATCAAGTACCTGATCTCCGGCGGCGCCGCGCTCCCGCCCGAGACGCAGAAGCTCTTCACCGGCCTCGGGTTCAAGCTCACCGAGGGCTACGGCCTCACGGAGGCCGCGCCGGTGCTCACCGTCGCGAAGGCCGGCAGCAAGCCGGGCAACGTCGGCAAGGCGATCCCCGGCGTCACCATCAAGATCGCCGACCCCGACGAGCACGGCGTCGGCGAGGTCCTCGCCAAGGGCCCGAACGTCATGGCCGGCTACACCGATGCCGACGCGACGAAGGAGGTCCTCGAGGACGGCTGGCTCCGCACCGGCGATCTTGGCAAGCTCGATCGCGACGGCCGCCTCTCGATCGTCGGCCGCGTGAAGGACGTCATCGTCACGTCGACGGGCGAGAACGTGTACCCCGACGACGTCGAGCGCATGCTCGGCAAGATCCCGCACATCGAGGAGCTCGCGGTCGTCGGCGTCACCGGCCGCTCGGGCGGCGAGCGCGTCGGCTGCCTCGCGGTCCCCGAGCAGGACGACTCGATCCCCCGCCAGCAGCGGCTCGAGCGCGCGCAGAACGCGCTCCGCACGGCGGTCTCGAAGCTGCCGTACGGCAAGCAGCCCACCATCATGCACCTCGTCGACGCGCCGCTCCCGCGCACCGCGACGCGCAAGGTGAAGCGCAAGGAGGCGCGCGCCACGCTCGAGCGCATCCTCCAGGCCACGGCGCGCCACGAGTCGGGCGACGCCCCGACGAGCCCCGTGCGCGTCGCGATCGCCGGCGTGAAGGGCCGTGACGTCGCCGAGATCCACGGTGACATGACGGTCGGCGACGATCTCGGCTTCGACTCGCTCGCGCTCACCGAGCTGCTCGTCGCGCTCGAGGCGAAGTACGGCGCGATCGATCCGAAGGAGCTCCAAGCCTGCCGCACGGTCGCCGACGTCGAGAACCTCGTCGGCACCGAGCGCGCATCGATGCGCCCCCAGGCGCTCGCGGCGCGCGCCTCGCGTTACAAGATCGAGGGCAAGGGCGGCACGAAGAACGACGACAAGCCGCTCGTCCTCCCCGAGCCCGTGCAGGAAGCCGGCAAGAAGCTGATCGGCAAGGTCCAGGACTTCTTCTACGGCGAGATGATGCGCTCCCGCGTGAGCGGCCGCGCGTTCATCCCGCACAACCGCAACACCCTCGTCGTCGCGAACCATGCGAGCCACCTCGACATGGGCTTCGTCCGCCACGCGCTCGGCGAGTACGGCGAGGACATCGTCACGCTCGCGGCGCAGGACTACTTCTTCGAGAAGAACTCCCTCCAGCGGGCGTTCTTCGAGAACCTCACGAACCTCAAGGCGGTCGATCGCAAGGGCGGCCTCCGCGCCTCCGAGCGCCGCGCCGGCGAGATCCTCTCGCAGGGCAAGACGATGCTCGTCTTCCCCGAGGGCACCCGCTCGACCGACGGCGAGGTCCACGAGTTCAAGCCGACGCTCGGCCACCTCGCGCTGACCTACGGCGTCGACATCCTGCCCGTCTACCTGGGCGGCACGCGCGACGCGATGCCGAAGGGCGGCAAGATCCCGATGAGCCGCGATCTGTTCGCGCGCATCGGCCCGCCCCTCACGGTCAAGGACATGCGCCGCCTCACGAAGGGCCTCTCGTCCGCGGACGCCGCCCGCGAGGTCGCGAAGCTCGCGCGCCGCGCGGTGATCGCGCTCAAGGAAGGGAGCCTCCTCGACTGCGCACGCCTCGAGAGCCTCGAGGAGAACAGCGCGCCGAAGGAGCATCCGCTCGTCACGCTCTTCGCCGAGCTCGAGAAGAAGTTCGATCCGGCGTCCGTCGAGAAGCCGACCTCCTTCTACTTCACGCTCGGCAACGACGCCCTCGCCAAGTGGACCGTCGTCGTCTCGAAGGACAAGTGCGAGGTGAAGCCGGGCAAGCCCGAGAGCGGCACCGCCGACTGCGTGCTCAAGACGAGCCCGGACATCTTCACGAAGATCGTGCGCGAGGCGTACACGCCCGGTCCCGCGGAGTTCCTCTCCGGCGCGATCAAGTCGAACGACGTCGGCCTGCTCATGACCTTCCAGAAGGTCTTCCAGCTCGGCTGATCGCGTCGCGCTCGCGCGGTGCGCTCGCGCGGGGTGCGCTCGCGCGGGGGGAGCGGGTGCCGCGTCGCGCGGTGCGCCTGCGCGCGGGGGGCTGGTGCCGCGTCGCGCCCCGCTCGTTTGCGCAGTCAATCGTCCTCACCGCATCTTCGTCATTTCACCCACTTGCCTCGCATCGGTTTACTGCTCAACCCACGCACGCTTCTTCGCAGAAGCCACCGCGCCGCACTCCTCCTCGCGCCGCCCCCCCCACCGCCCTCACGGCACGCTTCTCCGGCGAAGCCGCCGCGCCCTTCTTCGCAGGGGGCGGCTGCTCGCTTCTCCGCAGAAGCCATCGCACGCTTCTCCGCGAAAGCCGCCGCGCCGCACGCTTGTCCGC
>JBDHVD010000550.1:0-5798 GCA_039809525.1 Labilithrix sp.
CGTCGAGCGGTCGTCACGCTCGGCGAGATCCGGATGGCGCTCATTCACGAAGATCGTTCTTCGTTCTCTCGCGCGGTGTACCAGCTCACGATCCGCGCGAGCTCCTCCATCGTGCCATCGCTCTTCAGGCGGTTCGCGCGCCACGAAACGACGACGACGTTGCCGGGGACGTATCCCAGTGACGGGATGATGCGATCGATCGTCGGACTCCACTCGCGTGGTCCGCTGCGTCCCACGCCCATGGCGAGCGGTATACCGAGCACGGGACACACGTCCGGAATCTCGAAGTCGTGTTCGCTCAACTCGAAAGGCACGTTTGCCAAGCGAGCGCGGCCGCGCGGCAAGCTGCCCGTGACCCTCCACGCGAACTTCTCCTAACCTGCCGCTCATGGTCGAGCGGGCGTTCTTCGACGTGAGCTGGATGGCCGTTCGCGGCCGACTCGATGCGCCGCTCCTCGCGGCGCTCGACCTCTCGGAGGCCGTCGAGGTCCCGTGGGCACGCGGGCTCTCGGCGGTGCTCGGCGACTACTGGGACGCCGACGCGGCGGACGACGCGAGCCTCTCGCGTGTGTTCGTCGTCGACGTGCCGGGCCGCGAATGGTGCTGCCTCATCGGCGGATGGTTCGGTGACACCGGAGAAGACGCTCGCGTCGTCGAGGCGTGCATGCAGGCGAGCCGTCTTCGAGGGGAAGCGTACGCGTTCACGACGCAAGGACGGATGGACTGGTACGCCTGGATGGCTGCCTCCGAGGGCTCGCTGCGGAGGCGCTTCGTCTGGTCCGGTGAGCCGGCGGTCGTCGAAGGGATCGCGCTGCCGGACGAGCGCTGGTCGGACGCCGGTGCGTTCCACGAGGACGTCGTGTGTGCGCTCGCGACCCGTCATGCCGCAGGGCCCGACGAGTATCGCGAGCCGTTCCCGGACGGGCTGCTCGCGACGACGACGCGGGGACGGGCGAACGGCGTCATCGTCGCGCGATCCGGCTGACGCCCGTCGTACCAGCACGTCACCGTGCTCGGCGACGACGGTGACCGGCAGTCGGTTGGACACGACGAGGACGCGCTGCATGAGTGACGACGTTCCGGGCGGCGGCCTCGGACCGTTGCTAAGTAGACACTTATCTCGTAGCGTTCACGTCATGCGCCACCTGCTGGAGTCACCTCTGGCGCTGTTCATCCTCCAGGCGACGGTCGTGATCGTGGCGACGCGCACGATCGGTGTCGTCGCGCGCCGCATGAAGCAGCCGCTCGTCGTCGCCGAGGTGGTCGCGGGCATCATCCTCGGGCCGTCGCTCCTCGGCTGGGTCGCGCCCACGGCGAGCGCCGCCCTGTTCGCGCCGTCGTCGCTCCATCTCCTCGGGTCGGTCAGCCAGATCGGGCTCATCCTCTTCATGTTCCTCGTCGGGCTCGAGCTCGACCCGGGTCTGCTGAAGAAGCGGATCCACGCCTCCGTCGCCATCAGCCACACGAGCATCCTCGTGCCCTTCGCGCTCGGCGCGCTGCTCGGGACGCGGCTCTACGGAACGCTCGCGCCGGACGGCGTGCCGATGTCCTCCTTCGTGCTGTTCATGGGCGTCGCCATGAGCATCACCGCGTTCCCCGTGCTCGCGCGCATCCTCGTCGAGCGCCGGCTGCTCCGGTCGCGCGTGGGCGCGATCGCCATCGCGTGCGCGGCCGTCGACGACGTGACCGCATGGTGCATCCTCGCCTTCGTCGTGTCGATCGTCCGCTCGTCGGGCGTCAAGCAGGCCGTCGTCACGTCGACGCTCGCGCTCGCGTACGTGGGACTGATGATGTTCGTCGTCCGACCCGTGCTCGCGCGCGTCGCGAACCGCACGAAGGTGGGCCTGTCCCAGAACGTCGTCGCGATCGTGATCGTCGGGGTGTTCGCCTCGAGCCTCGCGACCGAGCTGATCGGCATCCACGCGCTGTTCGGAGCGTTCCTCTTCGGCGCGATCGTGCCGAAGCAGGACACGTTCGCCGCGGCGCTGGCGGAGAAGCTCGAGGACCTGATCCTCGTCGTCCTCCTCCCGCTCTTCTTCGCCTACAGCGGCCTCCGCACGCAGATCGGTCTGCTCTCCACGGCCGAGAGCTGGATGACGTGCGCGGCGATCACCCTCGTGGCCTGTCTGGGAAAGTTCGGAGGCAGCACCCTCGCGGCGCGCGTGACCGGGCTCTCGTGGCGAGAGTCGTCCGCGATCGGGATCCTGATGAACACGCGCGGGCTGATGGAGCTCGTGGTCCTCAACATCGGGCTCGACCTCGGGGTCATCTCGCCGGCGCTGTTCACGATGATGGTCGTCATGGCGCTCGTCACCACGTTCGTGACGACGCCGCTCCTCGAGCGCATCTACCCCGCGGAGGAGCTCGCCCGTGAGCTGGCCGAAGCGGTGCCTACCCCGAGCGGACCGTCGCTGGTGACGTCGCGCTTCACCGCGCTCGTCTGTGTCGCCTACGAGCGATCGGGACCGGGTCTGCTCCGGATGGCCGCCGCGCTGGCGGGACGCGATCCTGCGGATGGGCGGATCTACGCGCTGCGTCTGCTGCGCGCCACCGATCGCGCGTCGTTCGTGCTCGATCAGCGCGCCCCACCGACTGCGGCGGACGAGAGCGCGCTGCTTCCCCTGATCGAGCGCGCGCGCGAGGACGCCATCGAGGTACGGCCGCTCTCCTTCGTCACCATGGAGCCGGCGCAGGACATCTGCGACGTCGCCGAGGTGAAGCGTGCCGACATCGTCCTGCTCGGATGGCACAAGCCCGTGTTCGGCAGCACGATGCTGAGCGGCACCGTTCACGAGGTGATGCAGCGCGCCGACGCGAGCGTGGGCGTGCTCGTCGATCGGGGCCTGAACGAGGTGCGGCGCGTGCTCGTTCCCTTCCTCGGACGCGAGCACGACCGCGCGGCGCTCGATCTCGCGCGGCGGCTGGCGACCACGTCAGGCGCGGAGGTCACCGTCCTTCACGTGGTCGAGCCGAACGAGAGCGCCGAGCCGCTCACGGTGAGTGGTGTGGCAGTGAAGGTCGTCACGCACGTGTCTCCCGTCGAGGCGGTCATCGAAGAGAGCGCCGAAGGCTACGAGCTCGTCGTGGTCGGGATCGGCGAGCAGTGGGGCCTCGAGCACCGATCGTTCGGCATCCGCACCGAGGCGATCCTGCGGCGTGCGCCCGCGTCCGTCCTCGTGGTGAGGGGCGGACGGCAGGAGGCCGCGAGCGAGGTCGTACGTGGCGACGCGAGCGCCGAGCCGGCGTCCGCAGTACGCTGAGCCATGCACTTCGGCGCGACCCTTCGGTTGTTGCGCGTCGACGCCGGCTTCACGCTGCGCGAGCTCGCCGACCGTATCGGCGTGTCGAACGCGTATCTGAGCCGTGTCGAGAACGGCCACGACGCACCACCCACGCCCGACCGCCTCGTCGCGCTCGCGCGCGCGTTCGGGCTCGGGCCGACGAGCCTGGTCGAGCTCGCCGATCGCGTGACGCCGATCGCCGCCGACTACTTCGACGACGTGCCGGCGGCGCGCGATCTCATGCTCGACGTCGTCCGGCGGAAGCTCGGGCCGATGCAGATTGCACGCGTCCGCGCGTTCATCGAACGCGAGTTCCCCGATCGCCAGGGCGATCACCTCGCGCGCGAGGCCGCCGCGTTGTTCGATCCGGCGCGCGTGGTGGTGGGTCTGTCGGGCACGGAGCTCGAAGACGTGGTCGACGTCGCCGCGACGCGCCTCGCCGCCGAGGATCGACGGCTATCGGTTCGCGCCTTGTCGCACGCGGTGCTCGAGAGGGAGCGAAGCTGCCCGACGGCGCTCGGCAGCGGGCTCGCGATCCCGCACGCCGTCCTTCCCGGCGTGAAGCCCGCGGCGGTGGTCGTGACGCTACGGCGCCCTCTCGCGATCGACACGCCGGACGGATCACCGCTGCGGATGGTGATCGTCCACATCCATCCCGGAGCGGGCGGGCACACGAGGATCCTCGCGCAGCTCGCGCGCCTCGCCGAGAAGGAACGCATCGAGGAGGTCGCCGCGCTGCGATCGCCGCAGGCGATCGTTCGATCGCTCATCGCGGCGCTCGGATGAACCGCGAGCTCACGCGGGCGCCAGCCGTCGCGGCGCCGCTCCGGGCGCGGGCGCGGCGTCGCGCGGAAGCATCACGGTGAACGTCGTGCCCGTTCCCTCCGCCGAGGTGACGGCGATCGTGCCGCCGTGCGCGTCGACGATCGCGCGGGTGATCGCGAGGCCGAGGCCGAGGCCCGCACCCGCGCCGCCGCGCGGCTCGCCCGATCCGCGGAACGGCTCGAACACCACGGGGAGCAGCGGCGCCGGGATCACGCCCGCGTTGTGCACCGCCGCGACGACGCGATCGGGCGCGGTCCCGTCGACGGTCACGCGCACCGGCTCGTCGCGCCGGTAGCGGATCGCGTTGCCGAGGAGGTTCGAGAACACCTGCCCGAGGCGATCGGCGTCCCACGCGCCCGCGAGATCGCCCACCGTCTCGACCTCGATCTCCGCCGAGGGGACGCCGCGCCGGATCTCGTCGACGGCGTCGCGCACGATCGCCGCGAGCTCCGCGCGCTTCTTCATCACCGGGATGCCCCCGGCGAGGCTCGCGCGCGTCAGATCGAGGATCTGCTCGATCATGCGCGTCATGCGGGTCACGCTCGAGGTGATCCCGTCGATCATCGCCACGCTCTGCGCGTCGCCTTCGTGCTTGCGTCGGAGGAACGCGGTGCCGAGCGCGATGGCGTTCAGCGGGCTGCGGAGATCGTGGCCGAGGATGCCGATGAACATCTGCTTCATCCGGAGGCGCTCCTCGCTCTCCTTCGCGTTCGCGTTCGCGCGCACCTCGCGCTCCCGGGCGCGGTCGCGAGCGAGCGTCACCACGAGCGCGATCGCGCCGAGCAGGATGCCGAGCGCGGCGACGACGACGGCGAGCGACGGCGCGGTCGACGGGAGCGGCACCCGCTCGAAGCGCGCGGTCCACACCCGGCCCGCCACCGGCAGCCGCTCGACGGTGACGTCGCCCGTCCACGGGATGCGATGGGCCGACGCGTAGAGCCACGTCTCGGGCGACGTCGCGTAGCCGTCGTAGAGCTCGAACGCGACCCTCGGGAGCTCCTGTCCGAGGACGCCCTCGAACAGATCGCCTGCGCGGAGCGGCGTGTAGACGAACCCCTTGAGCGTCGCCCGGCGCTGCTCGACGGTCTGCGGGACGGCGTCCACCGTGTACACCGGCGAGTAGAGGAGGAAGCCGGGCTGCTTCTCGGGCTCGATCTCCTGCACGAGCGTGACCTTCCCGCTGAGCGCGACGTCGCCCGTGTCGCGCGCGCGGTCCATCGCTTCGCGCCGCGTGGCCTCCGTGTGCATGTCGTAGCCGAGTGCCGCGCGGTTCCGCGCGTCCATCGGCTCGAGCAGCACGATGCCGTGCACCTCGTCGCGCGGCGTGTCGGGCCACACGGTCACGTCCCACCCGAGCTCGCGCGCCTCGGCGCTGGCGCGCGCCGCATCGACCGCGTCGAAGCGACGCGAGTAGCCGATCCCGAGCGTCCCTGGATACTGCTCGGTGAGCTGAAGCCGGCCGACGAAGCGGTGGAACTCGTCCGCCTTGACCGGTTCGGGTTGGGAGAGCACGCCGGCGCCTGCGCGGAGCGCGGTCATGTAGCTCTCCATCCGCTCGTGGATGCGCGCGCGCACCTCGAGCACGTCGCTGGCGAAGGCGGCTCGCTCGGCGGCACGCTCCGCACGATGCACGAGGGCCGTCGCCGCTGCGGTGAGCAGCAGACAGAGCAGGACGGGGAGCCATGCGGCGCG
>JBDHVD010000551.1:0-5791 GCA_039809525.1 Labilithrix sp.
CATCCTGCGCGCCATCGTGGGGATCCTCGAGGAGCACAACCCGCTCGAGGAGGATCCGGGCGGGCTCTACGAGGTCTGCGAGGGGATCACCGGCGACGGCGCGGCGGCCGTGCTCGCCCGCATCGAGGCGGTGCCCGAGGTGCCGACCGCGGCGCACTTCGACGGCCCGCGCGTCCACGAGCACATCGCGAACCTCCTCCGCGCGCGCGCGGCGCGCGAGCACTGAGCCGGTCACGCTCAGAACGCCAGCCCGAAGCCGACGCCGATCGTGTGGTCGTCGCCGAACAAACCGAGGTTGAACGAGCGGCCCTGCGCGAGGCGGAAGGCGACGTCGAGGCGGAAGGCGCGATGGAAGGTCGGCTCGCGGACGCCGTTCACCGGCGGCCGGAGGTACAGCCCGAAGCCGGCGACGAGGCTCACCGTCGAGGTGATCGGGACGGTGTAGACGAGGCCGCCGCCGCCGCCGGTCTCGAGGCCGCAGCCGCTGCGCATCATCGCGAGCACCTTCAGGTTCGGCAGGACCTCGCGGACGAGCGATCGATCCTCGGGAGGCCCCGCGCGCTCGCATCCGGCGAGGTGCCCGATGAAGGGATAGGCGCTGCGCAGGACACCGAGACGGAGCGGCTCGACGGTCGGATCCTTGTTCGTCCGCGCGTCGTACGGATCCGGGTCCTCGGCGCGTGCGGGCGCCGCGAGACACACGACCGCCAGCGCGCCGGCGCAGCCGGCGACGAGCGAGGGCTTCATCGCTCACGTTCCGTTGCGGCGCGCGCGCGAGTCGTTCAGAGCGATCGGTCATCGCGCCGTCTCCATCCAGCGCGCGAACGCCTCCTGCGCCTCGACGTCGCCGTGATGGAGGGCGACGCGCCGGACGCCGGGGATGTGGCCGAGCCACGCGCGGAGCTCGTTGCGATCGGCGTGCGCCGACAGCCCCTTGAGCGTCGCGATCTTCGCGCGGACGACGACCTCCTCGCCGTCGACGCGCACGCGGCCGCCCCGCTTCGCGGCCTCCTGGATGCGCCGGCCGGGCGTGCCCTCGCCCTGGTAGCCGACGAAGAGGACGGTGGTGCGCTCGCTCGGGAGGCCCTCGCGGAGGTGATTGAGGATGCGTCCGCCGGTGCACATGCCCGAGCCGGCGATGATGATCATCGGGCCCTCGGTCTCGGCGAGGCGGCGCGACTCCGCCCCGCGCTTCACCTGGAAGAGGTCCTCGAAGTCGAGCGGATCGTCGCCGCGCGCGAGCTTGTCGAGCGCCTCCTTGTCGAAGAGGCGGCGATGGCTCTGGTACGTCTTGGTGACCGCGAGGCCCATCGGCGTGTCGATCATCACCGGCACCTCGGGGATGCGGCGCGCCTCGACGAGGGTGTTCAAGAAGTAGAGGAGGACCTGCGTGCGGCCGATGGCGAACGCGGGGACGAGCACCTTGGCCTTCCGCGCGATCGCGTCCTTCAGGACGCTCTCGAGATCGCGCTCGATGTCGTGGTGCGAGTGCGCGTGATCACGCGAGCCGTACGTCGACTCCATCACCACGACGTCGACCGGAGGGCCCGCGCGCCACTCGGTGTTCGGATCGCGGAGGATCGGGCTGCCCTGGCGGCCGAGATCGCCCGAGACGATCACGCGGCTCGCGTCGCTCGCGATCTCGGCGCTCGCCGACCCGAGGATGTGACCGGCCTCGTGCAGGGTGAGCGACAGGCCCTCGGCGTCGATGCGCTCGCCGTAGGGGACGGCGCGGGAGAGGTGCTTGAAGCGCTCGAGGAAGCGGGCGATCTCGCGATCGGGCAGCCGCTGCATCCCGAGCGCGTCCTCGAGCGAGAGGCGCGCGATCTCGAGCGTGGCCTGCGTCGCGTAGATCGGCCGATCGAAGCCGCCCTCGAGCAGCGTCGGGACGTGGCCGATGTGATCGAGGTGGCCGTGCGTGAGCACGAGCGCGTGGGCGTCGCGCGCGGCCTCGGGGAACGCCATCGTCTCCCGGCCCTGGGCGATGCCGCAGTCGACGAGCAGGCGCCGGCCGGACATCTCGACGCGCGTCATCGCGCCGGTGACCTGCCGGACGGCGCCGAGCAGGCGCACCTCGCCGTCGGCGAGCGGATGGGCTTCGGTATGGGGCACGATCTCGAAGGCGGCGCTCACACCTGGGAGGATACAGACGTTTTCGTCTATCCTGTGCCGGCATGCCCGATTCCAAGCCCGCCGAAGGTCGCCCGATGGTCGGCGACGTGATCGCGGGCAAGTACCGGATCGACAGCGTCGCCGGCGAAGGCGGGATGGGCATCGTCTACGAGGCCGAGCACGTCATCCTGCGCCAGCGCGTGGCGGTGAAGGCGATGCTCCCGGGCGCGCTCTCCTCGGCGGAGGCGCTCGAGCGCTTCTCGCTCGAAGCGTCGGCGATCGCGCGCATCGCGTGCGAGCACGTCGTGCGCGTCATGGATGCGGGGACGCTGCCGAACGGCGCGCCCTACCTGGTGATGGAGTACCTCGACGGGAGCGATCTCGAGAAGGTGCTCGCGCGGAGGGGCGCGCTGCCCGCCTCGCAGGTCGTCGATTTCGCGCTGCAGGCGCTCGAGGCCCTCGCGCATGCGCATGCCACGCGCGTCATTCATCGCGATCTGAAGCCGGCGAACCTGTTCCTCGCGAAGACCCCGGACGGGCGGCAGATCATCAAGCTGCTCGACTTCGGCGTGGCGATCCCCGTCGACCTCGACGCGGAGGAGGACCGCGTCCTCGGCTCGCCCCGGTACATGTCTCCCGAGCAGCTGCGGAAGGGCGCGCTCGATCCGCGCACCGACCTCTGGTCGCTCGGCGTCGTCCTCTACGAGCTGCTCGCAGGCGAGCCCCCGTTCGACGGGACGCTCGCGCAGATCATCGCGGCCATCCTGCAGAAGGCGCCGGTGCCGCTCCACGAGAAGAAGCGCGCCGTCTCGCGGGACCTCTCGGACGTCGTCATGCGCTGCCTCGCGCGCGATCCGGCGCGCCGCTGGGGATCGGCGCTCGAGCTCGCGCGTGCGCTCGCCCCGCACGGTAGCGGCGTCTGGGCGGGCGCGATCGATCGGATCGAGCGCGCGCTCGCGCTGGCGAAGGCGACCCCGGCGCGCGAGCCGCGGCGGTACGAGACGCTCGAGACCGCGCTCCAGGCGCTCGACTCGGAGTCGTACCGCGACGAGGGCGTCGCGACCCAGGACCCGATCGAGCTCGGCCTGCTCGACGCCGCGCCGAGCGTCGCGGTGCAGACGGGGGCGCGCGTCTCGACGCCCGAGGCGTTCAACGCCACGATCCCCGCGCCGCCCTCGGCGGATGCGGTGTCGGAGAAGATCGAGATCCTCCCGGTGAAGATGCCGAGCCCGGCCGCGGCGGTCGCGACGACGCTCGCGAGCGCGCAGGCGCCGCCGGCGGTGCCGGTGCCCGTCTCCGTCCCGCTGCCGGTCGAGGACGCGCCCGAGAGCAGGGCGCTCCGCATCCTCATGATCGACGACAGCGAGTTCGTGCTCGGCGTGCACTCGCACCTGCTCAAGAAGGCGGGTTTCGAGGTCCGCACCACGACCTCCGCGCGCGAGTTCGACGTCCTGCTCGAAGGATGGAAGCCGCACCTCGTGCTGATGGACGTCCAGATGCCGGGCGTCAGCGGAGACGAGCTGTGCCGCCGTGTGAAGGCGAAGTTCAAGGCGACGGTGCCCGTGGTGTTCGTGTCGGATCTGCCGCGCACGCAGCTCGCCGAGCGCGCGAAGATCGGCGGCGCCGACGCGTTCCTCTCGAAGTCGAGCGACTGGGCCGGCTTCGTCGACTTCGTGCGGAACATCTGCGCGATCACGTACTCGCCCGAGGACCTGCCCGAGGCGTAGCCGGCGGGGCAGTCGGTCGCGGCCGGCGGACGGCCCAGTTCTTGTAAGCTGCACGCCGATGGCCATCCTCGCGCGCCGGCAGCAGCTCGTCGCCTTCCGCTGGACGGTCCTCGTCCTCTCCGCCGCCGCGGGCGTGACGTTCCTGCCGATGTGGGCGCCGCTGGTGCTCGCGGCATGGGTGGCCACGATGGCGCGTCCGCTCCTCACGCGCATCTCGAAGCTGACGCGCGGCCGGAGCCGCGCGGCCGGCGTGATCGTCGTCCTCCTCGTGATGGCGATGTTCGTCCCGCTCGCCGGCGCGATCGTGTCGCTGTCGCGAGGCGCCATCGATCTCGCGAAGAACGTGCTCGCGTCGCAGGGCACGAAGCAGGCGCTCATCGCGATCGCCGCCGGGGGAGGGCCGGCCGAGGGCGAGCCGGGCGCCGGTCCGCTCGACGCGCTCAAGTCTCCGCACAAGATCGTCGAGCTGGCGCAGGAGTACGGCGCGCAGGCGATCTCCGTGGTGGGCGGGATCGCGGGCGCGGCCACCGAGGCGCTCCTCGGCCTGTTCGTGTTCGTCTACGCGGTCTACGTGTTCCTCGTCGACGGACCGGCGATCTATGCGTGGCTCGAGAAGCACTCGCCGCTCGCCGCGCCGCAGACCCGGCGCTTCACCGCGGCGTTCCACGAGACGGGGCGCGGCCTCTTCGTCGGCGTCGGCCTCACCGGTCTGTCGCAAGGCATCGTCGCGACGATCACCTACTTCGCGCTCGGCGTCCCGCGCGCGCTCGTGCTCGGCCTCCTCACGTGCGTCGCCTCGCTCATCCCGTCGATCGGCACCGCGCTCGTCTGGGCGCCCGTCGCGGTCGGTCTCGCGCTCGCGGGGCGTGTCGTGCCGGCGGCGGTGATGGCGGGCGTGGGCGTCGTGGTCATCGGGACGATCGACAACCTGCTCCGCCCGGTGTTCGCGCGCTTCGGGAAGCTCGAGCTCTCGACGTTCGTGCTCCTCACGTCGATCTTCGGCGGCCTCGCGATGTTCGGCGCGGGCGGGCTGCTCCTCGGTCCGCTCTTCGCGCGGCTGGCGAAGGAGGCGCTGGTCCTCGCGCGCGAGGCTCGGGAGAAGGATTCCGCGCGGATTCCTACCGTGAGCCAGGAATGAGCGCGACCGTACTTGCGAGGTGACCGGACCTGGGTCATACCATCGCGGCCGCCCCCCATGGACGTCGCATTCGTCGCGCAGACGGAGTCTTGCTCGTATCTCCTCGATGCCGACGGCATCTGCCGGTGGGTCATTCCGAGCGCGCAGGCGAACGAGAATGCCCGCCAGGTCGCGAAGCGCTGCGTGGGCGCGCAGTACGTCGCGTCGCTCGACGCGAACGAGGCCGGGCTCCTCGTCCACGAGCCGAAGCCGGGCCGCGCGCTCGTCTTCGCGCGCCTCGACGAGAAGGGGCGCGTGTCGCTGCTCCGCTCGGGGACGCTGCTCGAGTTCACCGCCGTCGATTCGCCCGCCGCCGAGGACCCGGCGGACGCGAAGACCGAAGAAGCGAGGACCGAAGAAGCGAAGACCGAAGAGGCGAGGACCGAAGAGGCGAAGACCGAGGCGCCTCCGGCTCCAGCGGCTGCCGCCGCGCCCGAGCGCGAGTCCGAGCCCGAGCTCCTGCCGGCGACCGTTCAGTACCCCGCGGATCACGTCGCGCCTCCGGCGGAGAGCGACGAGGACATCACCGTCGAGGGCATCCGCGCCGTGCAGCAGGCCGAGAGCGAGGCCGGCGTCGACGTCGATCTCTCCCTCGCCGGCGAGGAAGAGGACAACGGCGAGACCGTCCCCTTCACGCGCGAGCGCATGTCGTCGCCGACGTTGCGCGGCGTCGCCCCGCCGCCGAGCGCTCCGGTCGTGCGCCGCCGGGGCGTCCTCCCGCGCCGCGACTACGCGAACTGAGCGACGGAATCGCGTCCGCGCGGGCGGCGTTCAT
>JBDHVD010000552.1:0-5785 GCA_039809525.1 Labilithrix sp.
GTCGCGCAGTTCGCTTCCTGGCCGCCTTCCTTGCTGTACTGACCGTGGTTGTTCGGATCGCCGAAGTCGGGCGCCCGCCCGCCGTGCTCGCGGCGCATGCGCTCGTCCTGCCCGAGGAGGAAGGTCTTCGCGTCGCTCCACCCGCCCTCGAGCTTGGGCGCGAGGAGGTTCGTCACCGCGGAGCGCGGCACGTCGATCACGACCGCGCCCTCCTTCGGCAGCTCGCGGGACGGCAAGGTCTGCGTGGTGTACGGCGCGAGCTTCTCGAGGTCCTCGGGCAGCTTGCCGACCACGACATAGCCGTTGCTCGTGAGGGCGGCGGCCGCCGCCTTCTTCTCGCGATCGGCCGGCGGCGCCTTCGCGACGAGGTGCGTGACCGGACCGGCCTCGCGCGCGGTGTAGCGCGCGGACTCGCCGTCGGTCAGCATCATGCGCGCCCGCCGCGGATCGACGAGCTTGATCGCGATGCAGAACGCGGGCGACGCCGGGTCTCCGGCGACCGCGCCGAACATCGGCGCGCTCCCGTCGAGCTCGGCGGCGATGCGCGGATCGAGATCGGCGCCCATCGCGACGATCGACGGCAGCGTCGCAGGGAGGATCCCGACCGCGCCGCCCACGCCCCGCTGCAGCTTGCTCCACGACGGGTTCGGCGAGATCACGTAGGCGTCGGCGAGCAGCGACTCGGGCGCGGGTACCGGCGCGGGGGCGGCCGACGCGACGTCCTTCTTCTCTCCGCTGCAGCCGTTGCACGCAGCCGTGCCGAGCACGAGGCCCATCAATGCGACGCGGAGGGCGCGGAACACGGCCTGACGATTAGCCGATCAGCCGGCGCAGCGCGAACCCTTGTCGTCGGTCACGCAGCGCGACAGGCCCATCGACTTGCAGAGGTACGCGCGCGGCTTGCCCCACGCGCACCAGCGCAACGTGGCGCCGTCGCAGCGCGGAGCGCTCGACGGGTCGCACGCTCCCTGGGCGGGAGGCGCGACCGCGCACGCGCCGATCCGCGTCGCGCCGGACGCCGCCGAGGTCCCGCACGTCATGCCCGCCGACGCGCAGTCGACGCGCACCTCGTGACCGTGCCAGCAGCCGACGGCGACCTCGTTCGGCTCGCAGCGCGACGCGCCCGTCGCGCAGGCGGGGGCGCTCGTCGCGCACTGCGGGCCGCCTTCGCCGGAGGAGACGCAGCGAAGCCCGAACGTCGAGCAGTCGAGGCTGAGGAGCTTGCCCTTCTTGCACTCGAGGATCCGGGTGCCCGACGGCGAGCACGACGGCGCGCCTTCCTTCTCGCACGGGCCGAGCGCGCAGGTCGCCTTGCCGCCCTGCACCACGCACTGCTCTCCGCCGCGCGGGCAGTCGCGCACCATCGCGATGCGCTCGTTCGCGCAGGTGATCGCGCGCCCGTCGGAGTCGCAGAGGTCGACCGACCCGTTCTTGCCCCGCCCCGCGCAGATGTCCGGCTTCGCCCCGCGCATGGCGCAGGTGCGGAGCGCGCCGCACGAGGACGCCTTGAGCCCGCACTCGCGCAGCGTGAGCGACGCGCCCACGGCCGCCGGCGACGCGAGCTCTTCGACCATCGCGCGGACGCAGCCGGCGAAGTCGCGCGGGACGATCCCCGTGGGCAGCGGGAGCCGATCGCATCCCGTGAGGAGCGCACACATGTGCTCGACGTCCTCGAGATCGGGCGGGACCACGTGCCCGTTCGAGAGCGGCGGCCGCGCGCCCGCATCGGGCCCATCCGCGGCGCTGGCCGACGCGGCGAGCACGACGATCCCCGCGAACGCGAGGGAGAGCAGAGCCGCGACGGGACGCACCATGGGTAGGAAGGAGGGGCCAGAAGACGGAGGGACGACGGGACGGACGGCGGGCCGAAGGATAGACGTCCTCGGCCGCCGCGCTATTCGGAAGCAGCCGTGCCTCTTCCTGTCGTGGCTGCCTCGGGCTAAGGTGCCCTTCGCCAGGAGCCCCGCCATGCTCGACGACATTCAAAAAGAGTTGGTCTCGGCGATCACGAAGGCCCAAGAGGCCCTCCGACGCGACCTCGCGAAGCTCCGCGCCGGACGCGCGAACCCGAACCTGCTCGACGGGATCCGCGTCGACTACTACGGCACGATGACGCCCCTCGCGCAGATGGCGAACATCAACGTCCCCGAGCCGCGCCTCATCACGGTGAAGCCGTGGGACAAGACGCAGGTGAAGCCGGTGGAGAAGGCGCTCCGCGAGAGCGACCTCGGCCTGAACCCCCAGCCCGACGGCGATCTCATCCGCATCCCCCTCCCGCCCCTCACCGAGGAGCGCCGGAAGGAGTTCGTGAAGATCGCGAAGAAGTACGGCGAGGAATGCAAGGTCGCCATCCGCAAGGCGAGGCATGATGCCCTCGACATGATGAACGAGATGGACCAGGCCGGAGAGGCCAGCGCCGACGACGTGGACCGCGCCAAGAAGAAGGCGGAGGAGACCGTCTCCGATGCCGGCAAGACGGTCGACCAGATCATTGGTCAAAAAGAGAAAGATATCATGGAGGTATGAGGATCCGCTGCGATCTTCGATGCGCGCGGAAACGCTTGACACCCCCCTGTGATCCCGGCGAGCCTAATTCTCTAGCGGAGCCGTCCACTTGATGCGCGCGATAGCGGCCGGAGCGAGCGATGTTGGACTCCAGAGGGAGCACAACGAAGACTCGTTCGTAGTCTTGAAAGAGTACGATCTCTTCGTCGTCGCCGACGGCATGGGCGGACACCGCGCCGGTGACGTCGCGTCGAAGCTCGCGACGGAGACGATCAGCGAGTTCTTCAAGTCGACGGCGAACGACGACGTGACGTGGCCGTTCCACTTCGACACGAACCTGTCGGAGGAGGAGAACCGCCTGCTCACGGGCATCCGGGTCGCGAACCGTCAGATCTTCGAGCGCAGCACGCGCTCGCGCGAGTACCACGGCATGGGCACCACGGTCGTGGGCGCCATGTTCAGCCCGCGCAAGGGCCGGATGTACATCGGCCACGTGGGCGATTCGCGCTGCTACCGCGTCCGCGGCGGCGCCATCCAGCTGCTCACGCGCGACCACTCGCTCATCAACGACTACCTGCTCGCGATGCCCGACCTCACCGAGGAGCAGCGCAGCGAGCTCCCGAAGAACGTCATCACGCGCGCGCTCGGGATGCAGGACCAGGTCGTCGTCGATCTCCAGCACGACGATCCGCGTCCGGGCGACGTCTACGTCCTCTGCTCCGACGGTCTGTCGGGCATGGTGACCGACGAGGAGATCCTGAAGATCGTCTCGTCCGCGGCGGACATCCGCGAGGCGTGCACGAACCTGATCGCGAAGGCGAACGAGCACGGCGGCGAGGACAACGTCACCGCGGTCCTCATCGCGATCGAGGGCCAGGAGGGCGACGCCCCGACCGAGGAGGTCTCGGCGGCCCCGCGCGCGCAGAAGTCGACCGTCCGCCTCGACGCTCCGTCCGAGGATCCGGGGGAGGACGCGACCGTCCCCGGCATCGACGGCAACGCGCCGCCGAAGCGCAAGTAGGCCCCCGGATCTCACCGGAATTGTGTTTGCGGCCGAGCCGGACTACAGGTCCGGAACGCCGCGATGCACGAAATTCTCGCGATCCTCAAGAGCCTGACGAAGAACCTCGATCAGTTCACGATCGATCACGGCAACACGACCTACGCGATCCTCATCCTGATCGTGTTCGCCGAGACCGGGCTGGTCGTCACGCCGTTCCTCCCGGGCGACTCCCTCCTCTTCGCGGCGGGCGCCGTCGCCTCGCGCGGCTTCCTCAGCGCCGGTCCGCTCGCGCTCGGCCTCATCGCCGCGGCGATCGTCGGCGACACGGTGAACTACCACGTCGGCAAGGCGATCGGCCCGCGCGTGATGAAGAGCGAGAGCTCGCGGATCTTCAACAAGAAGCACCTCGAGAAGACGCACAAGTTCTACGAGAAGTACGGCGGAAAGACGATCATCCTCGCCCGCTTCGTGCCCATCGTCCGCACGTTCGCGCCCTTCGTCGCCGGCGCCGGCGCGATGAACTACAAGAAGTTCATCGTCTACAACGTCATCGGCGCCGTCGCGTGGGTCACGCTGATGATGGGCTCGGGCTGGGCGCTCGGCCAGGTGCCGTGGGTGAAGGAGCACTTCGAGGCGATCGTCATCGGCATCGTCATCGTCTCGGTCATGCCGATGGTGATCGAGCTGATCAAGGCGCGCAGCGAGAAGGCGGCCGAGAAGGGCGTCACCGAGGCAGCACCTCGATCGTGATCGGCACGTCGCCGTAGCCGGTCCGCACCGTCATGCTCGTGCGGCCCGGCTTCTTCGCGGCGACGACGAACACGGTGCGATCGAGGTTCGACTTCTGCTGGTAGCCGCGCGCGTAGACGACCTTCTGGTCGACGTCGGCGTACGCGCGGCGGAACGTCGCGATCTGGGCGTCGTCGACCGTCGTCCCGTCGAACGAGCACGGCCGGCCCTTCGCGTCCTCGCACTCGACCGCCATCGCCACGCCTTCGGTGAGGCGGATCGACCGGCGATCGGTCGCGCGGTCCTGGTGGAGCTCGGCGACCGCGCCCGGCGGCGCGTTGGTGATCGGCGTGAAGTCGGGATCGCCCGCGCACGCGGCGAGGACGAGCGGCAACAGGACGAAGAACGTGGAGCGGTTCACGGCAGCACCTCCAGCGAGAGCGTCTTGGTGAAGCCCGAGGCCTCGACGGTGAGCGTGGCGGTCCCGGGCGACTTCACGCGCAGGCGCCGGCTCGCGGGGCGCCCGGAGTCGAGGATGGTCGCGACCGGCGCGTCGATCGCGAACGACGCGTCGAGCTCGCCGAGCAGGCGCACCGGCCCGCTGAACGCCTTCACCGCGATCTCGAAGTCGTCGCCGGGCGCGAGCTGGATCTTCGCCGGCAGCGGCGAGGGCTCGACGCCCCCGTCCTTGGTCAGCCGGTAGACGTCGATGCGCTCGGGCGCCTCGACGGTCAGCGTGACGAAGTCCATCACCAGGCCGTCCGTGCCGACGAACATCACGCTCGACCAGCCGGGCGCCTTGCCGACGAGGGTGGCGCCCTCGACCGCCAGGATGTCGTCGCGCGTCGGCTCGAGCGCGATCTTCGGAGCGCTCACCCCGCGCGCGGTGACGCGGACGTCGAGGGGCAGCTTCGCGCCCATCGCGAGCGGCGCGTCGAGGCCGTCCTCCTGACAGGCCGTGTCCTCGGGCGCGCAGTCGGGGCGCGTCGTCGACTGCTGCATGGCGCCGGTCGTACCGGAATCGGAACCACAGCCAGCCAGCAGCGCGGCCGGTGCGGCGAGGAGAAGCAAGGATCGGATTGTCATGGCCTGGACCTCGGAAGGAGCGACGAACCCCGGGAAAAACCGGGGCGCGCGGGGCGGGTTAGCAGCTTCGATGCCAGGGCCTGCGTGCTATGGTCCCCTCATGGCGCAGCAGCACCACTCCCCTGCCCCGAAGCCCAAGTCCGAGCCCATGAGCGGCACGACCTCGAACGGCGAAGTGCCGGGCGATCTCGCAGCGCTGCGCACGGCGGTGAAGGCATGGCGCGAGGGCGCGGTCGCCAAGAGCGTCGCGAAGATGCCGGAGCGCAAACCGCGCTTCTCGACGTGGAGCGATCTCGACGTCGGCGACGTGCTGACGCCCGCGGACGTGAACCTCGACGCGGCGACCTACGCGAAGGACCTCGGCCTGCCCGGCGAGTACCCGTTCACCCGCGGCGTGCAGCCGACGATGTACCGCTCGCGCCTCTGGACGATGCGCATGTTCGCCGGCTTCGGCACGCCGGA
>JBDHVD010000553.1:0-5774 GCA_039809525.1 Labilithrix sp.
GGACGTGCGCGGTGCACATGAGATGGCCGAGATCGAAGCGCGCGCAGTGCTCGCGGACGCGATCGCATCCATCGTAGAGCGGCCCGTCCGCCGAGCCGTTGATCGTCGTACCCGGCGCGGACGTCGCGGCGAACGCGAGCCGGTCCTCCGACTTGATCGTGTCCCAGCTCGTCATCAGCTCCGGCGGCTTCTCGAAGAGGAACGTGTCGTGCGCCTGCGGCTCTCCGTCCTGGAGGGTGCCCACCGCGAACAGCCCGCCGTCGATCGGGACGAGCGTGCGCAGGCTCTCGAAGGCGAAGCGCTGCATCGCGCGGTAACCGAGCTCGTTCGATCGACGATGGAGCTCGAGGAGGAAGGTGGTGATCTCGCGGGTGTCCGAGGACATGACGCTGCAACGTGACGCTTCAGAACGACGTCGCGAACCCTAGCGCGGACACGCGCGGCCCGCTCGGGCGGCTCGTGAGCAGCACCCATCCGCCGGCGGCGAGCGCGACCGCACCGGCGGTGAACGCGAGGGTCGAGACCGTCGCCGGTCCCTTCGCGTCCGCGTCGTCCCCGGTGATCGCGATCGCCCCGAACGTCGCGCCCGTCACCACGCCCACCGCGCCGATGCCCACGAGGATCAGCCCCGCGATCGGCAGGGGCTCGGCCTTCGGCGGCGTCGAGCCGTCGGCGGCCGTCTTCGGATCGTCGGCGAGCGCGGGCACCACGACGAGCTGCTCGGCCGGCGTGTCGACGACGCGGAAGCTCACCGTCGTGCGCTTCTTGCCCGGCGCGGTCACCGCGATGGAGTGCTCGCCCGGGTCGAGGTAGAGCGGCAGGTACCAGCGCTGCTCCGGCAGCGGCTCGCCGTCGAGATCGATGCTCGAGATGGCGGTCGTCACCGGGAGCTGGAGGCCGACGCGCGGCAGGCGCGGCTCGATCCCGAGGATGTGCTGCATCGCGAACTCGCGGCGGTCCTTCTGGTTGTTCTGCGCCGCCCACGCCGCCGCGTGGTGGAACTCGGCCCAGGCGGTCGCGAGCTTGCCCGTCGTCTCGTGGCAGAGGGCGACGTTGAGGAGCGTGCCGAGCTTGGGCGCGAGCTTGAGGCTCGCGGCGAAGTCGACGCACGCTTCGGCGTGCTTGCCTGCGTCGAACTTCTTCTCGCCCGAGCGGAAGAGCTGCTCGGCGCGCATCTCGTTCGACAACGGACGCGGCTCGTCGGCGTACGCCTCCGCCGATCCCAGCACCATCACGATCGCCGCCGCTCCGGAGGGCAGCACGCGCCTGCGCATCGTCACGTCACTCCCGGGTCTTGAGGAACTTCGGGCGAGGCCCCTTCGTCGAGGGCTTCGCGGGCGCCTTCTTCGCCGGAGCCGCGGTCGCGCTCGCCGTCGCCTTCTTCTCCGTGCTCGCGACGGGCGCGGGCTCCGCCGAGGGCGCGGGCGGAGGCGTGATCGCGACCGACTGCGCGGTCACCACGTTCGCCCCGACCGCGGCCGCCGGTGCGTCGCCGCTCTTCTTGATCAGGCCGATCACCACGATCGTGCCGACGACCGCCACCGCCGCGAGGATCCACCCGACGCGACGCTTCGGCGCGAAGGCCGCGGCCTCGCTCGCCGTGCTCGTCGTGTCGACGACGGTGGGCTTCGGCTGCGAGGGCGGAGGCACGCTGCGCGCGCCCGTGCGTGCGCGCTCGGCGGCGGCCGCGATGGCGTCGACGACGATCCGCGTCTCGATCGGCGTGTCGAGCGCCTTCAGCATCCGCGCGCGCGCGAGCAGCTGCTCGACACGCGGCACGACGTCGTTCCACGCGCCGCTGCCGAACGGCGCCAGCGCCTTCGCGACCTCGCCCGCGTCCTGCCATCGCTCGCCCGGATCGCGACGGAGGCACTTGCCGATCACGTCGGAGAGCTCGCGCGGGACCTTCGGGTTGCGCTCGTGGAGCGGCAGGGGCTCCTCGCCGAGGATCGCGGCGAAGATCTCGCCGACGCCGTCGCGATCGAAGGGCGTCGTGCCGCTCAGCATCTCGTAGACGACGACCCCGAGCGACCAGAGGTCCGCGCGTGCGTCGATCTCCTTCGCGTTGCGCAGCTGCTCCGGCGACATGTACACGGGCGAGCCGAGCACGTGCTGACCGGTGAGCTTCTTGTCCGTCGGGCTCGCCTTCATCGACTTCGAGATGCCGAAGTCGAGCATCTTGATGACGTTGCCGCCGTCCGGACGGCACGCGAGGAACAGGTTCGCCGGCTTCAGATCGCGATGGATGACCCCGACCGCGTGGGCATGCGCGAGCGCCTCGCACGCCTGCATCGCGTAGTCGACGACCTCCGCGACGGGCAACGCGTTCTGCAGCTCGAGCAGCTCCTCGAGGTCACATCCCTCGAGGTACTCCATGACGAGGAACGGCGCGCCGCTCGCGAGCGAGCCCGCATCGAGCACGCGCGCGACGTGCTCGCTGTTGATCCGCGCGGCCGCCTGCGCTTCGCGCGCGAAGCGCTCGACGACGGCCTCGGACCGCGCGGCATCCGGGAGCAGGACCTTCACCGCCACCCGCTGCTTCAAGACGAGGTGCTCGGCCGCATACACGATGCCCATGCCGCCTTCGCCCGCGACCTTCTCGAGGCGGTACTTGCCGGCGATCACGTCGCCGATCTTGGGCATCGCGTACTCGGTCACGTCGTCCCCATCGCCCCACTGCCTGCGTCCACGGATCTACCTACGGACACTCGGGCCCAGTTCGAAAGTATACGCTCGGCGCTCCACGCAACGCGGGAATTTCCCTGGTTTCACAAGTGAAACGCGGCCCTTCCCGCGTCTTTCGATCACGCAATAGGGTCGCAGGATGGGTCGCAGGATCCGAGCAGGATCGGGGCGTACGGGCATGTGCTCATTCGCCCCTTCGCGCGCGAGGACAGGAGCGGTAGAGGTGCGCCATGCACGCACGGAAGTCGGCCCGCGACGCGTATTTTCCAGCTCCGGAGGATGACGCGTTCTTTGCGCCGCGAGGCGACGTCGTCTTCACCGACAGCGGCGCGGCCCGCCGGTTCGCGCAGCGGGTCGATCCGTCGGCCGAGCGCACCGGCGAGACGGGACGCGTCCGATCGCCCGAGGTCGCGGCGATGGCGCTCGTGCACGAGATCCTGCACGCGGTCATCGGGGTCTACCGCGAGCGCAACCCCGGCAGCTTCGGGTCGCTCCTATCCCGTCTGGGAGAGTCGCTCGGCGACGGCGCGCGCGCGACGCTCCACGCGTTCCTCCGCACGTTCCCTCCGCCGCGCGTCTACGACCACCTCGTCGGGCGCGGCGTGCCGGACGACGCTCCGGAGGCGTTCCTCCGCCGCGGAGGTCAGGCCGCCTTCGACGCCTACGCCGAGGAGGTCCTCCTCCTCTGGCTCACGAACCAGAACCCGGCGTACGAGCCGATCCGCGCCGTCGTGAGCGACCACGACATGGGCGCGACGTACGGCACGTTCGTGGAGGAGTCGCGGAGGTTCTTCGCGACCGAGCCGGCCATCGGTCCGCGCGGACAGACGCTCCTCGATCTCCTGCTCGAGCCCGCGCGCCGCGCACCGAACGACATCTTCGCGCAGCTCGCGTTCATCGAGGAGGAGTGGGGCCACTCGCTCGGCCTCGATCGGCTCGCGCTCTGGCGCCGCCTGCTCTGGGTCCGCGACTTCCGTCAGGAGGAGGGTCGCTACTTCATGCGCGGCGGCCCCGGCCCCGGCGCACCGCTGCTCGATCCCATGCAGTTCAGCCGCGTCCAGGAGGAGCCGAAGCGCTTCAGCCAGGACCTCGACTGGATGCCGCGCGTGGTCCTCATCGCCAAGACGGTCTTCGTCTGGCTCGATCAGCTCTCGAAGAAGTACCAGCGCGCCATCCATCGCCTCGATCAGGTGCCCGACGAGGAGCTCGATCTGCTCGCGTCGCGCGGCTTCACCGGGCTCTGGCTGATCGGCCTGTTCGAGCGCAGCCGCGCGTCGAAGAAGGTCAAGCAGATGCGCGGGGACCAGGACGCGGTCGCGAGCGCGTACTCGCTGAAGGGCTACGACATCGCGGACGAGCTCGGCGGCCACGCCGCCTACGAGGACCTGAAGCGCCGCGCGTGGGCACGCGGACTCCGCCTCGCCGCCGACATGGTGCCGAACCACGTCGGCATCGACGGCGACTGGGTGATCAACCACCCGGACTGGTTCATCCAGACGTCGCATCCGCCGTTCCCCGCCTACCGCTTCGGCGGACCGGACCTCTCCGACGATCCGCGCGTCGGGATCTTCATCGAGGAGGGTTACTGGAACCACACCGACGCGGCCGTCGTCTTCCGCCGCCACGATCGGTGGAGCGGTCAGGACCGCTTCATCTATCACGGCAACGACGGCACGAGCATGCCGTGGAACGA
This sequence comes from Labilithrix sp., assembly GCA_039809525.1. Taxonomy (GTDB): domain Bacteria; phylum Myxococcota_A; class Polyangia; order Polyangiales; family Polyangiaceae; genus Labilithrix. Next base: position 4,379 of record JBDHVD010000553.1, read on the forward strand.
CACCGCGCAGCTCGACTACACGCGGGCGGAGGTCCGTCACGCGGTCATCGAGACCATCCTCCACGTCGCGCGCCTCTTCCCGATCATCCGCTTCGACGCGGCGATGACGCTCGCGAAGAAGCACTACCAGCGTCTGTGGTTCCCCCTCCCCGGTCACGGCGGCGGGATCCCGTCGCGCGCGGACTTCGCGCTGACGCAGGAGGAGTTCGATCGCGTCTTCCCCGTCGAGTTCTGGCGCGAGGTCGTCGACACGGTGAAGGAGCGCGCGCCCGACACGCTGCTCCTCGCCGAGGCCTTCTGGATGATGGAGGGCTACTTCGTCCGGTCGCTCGGCATGCACCGCGTCTACAACTCGGCGTTCATGAACATGCTGAAGCGCGAGGAGAACGAGAAGTACCGGATGACGATCAAGAACGTCCTCGAGTTCGATCCGGAGATCCTCAAGCGCTTCGTCAACTTCATGAACAACCCGGACGAGGAGACCGCCGTCGCCCAGTTCGGAAATGACGACAAGTACTTCGGCGTCTGCACGCTGATGAGCACGATGCCCGGCCTGCCGATGTTCGGCCACGGCCAGGTCGAGGGATTCCACGAGAAGTACGGCATGGAGTACCGCCGCGCGAAGTGGAACGAGCCGGTCAACGAAGGGCTCGTCGCGCGGCACGAGCGCGAGATCTTCCCGCTGCTCAAGAAGCGCTACCTCTTCAGCGGCGTCGAGAACTTCGCGCTCTACGACTTCATGAGCGAAGGCGGCGGCGTCGACGAGGACGTGTTCGCGTACTCGAACCGCGTCGGGGACGAGCGCGCCCTCGTCCTCTACAACAACAAGTTCAAGACCACGCGCGGGCGCATCCGGCACGCGCTGGTGCGCGGCCAATCGGTCGGCGAGATGCTCGGCGTCCACCCGCAGCAAGGCGAGTGGCTCGTCTTCCGCGACGTGCCGGGCGGCCTCGAGTACATCCGCCCGCTCCGCGAGGTGACCGACGACGGCATCGCCTGGGAGCTCTCCGCGTTCAAGTACGCCGTGCTGATGGACTTCCGGCCGGTGCACGCGACGCGCGAGAAGCCGTACGCCGAGCTCGCCGCGGAGCTCGCGGGACGAGGGGTCCCCTCGATCGAGCGCGCGGTCACCCAGCTCTACTACCGCCCGGTGCACACGCCGCTGCGCGAGGCGCTCTCGACGGGGCACCTCGCGTACCTCGCGATGGGCTGGGATCCGAAGGGCGACACGATCACGAAGGAGGCGCGGTTCGCCTTCGAGGAGAAGCTCCAGCACCTCGCCGACGGCCTCGCGTGGATGGTCGGCAAGCCGAAGACCGAGGTCGACGCGAAGGCCATCATCGAGCGCGCGACCACGCGCTTCGCCGCGGTGCTCCGCGCCGGCCAGCCGAAGGCG
>JBDHVD010000554.1:0-5757 GCA_039809525.1 Labilithrix sp.
GCGCGAGGCCGACTCGCTCGAGCCGCCTCCTCCGCCGCGCGCGCAGGCTCGCTCGGCGCCCGACTTCGAAGAGTCACCCGCGCCCACGCGCGCATCGCGCCGGAGCGTGCGCGGCCAGCAGAACGTCTCGCTCTCGCTGCCGCCGCCGCCCGCGTCGGGCGCGGCGCCGGCACTCGCGCCCGCGACGCCTCCTCCGCCTGCGCCGCCGCCGGTGCAGGCGAAGGGCACCGGCACCGTCCCGCCGCCGACGAGCGAGCTCTCCCGGCAGCAGGCGTTCACGAACGACGTGACGGTGGAGCTCCTCACCGTGATGGTGAGCCTCCTCGAGAACTCGCGGCAGGAGCTGCGCGGTCACTCCTCGCAGGTCGCGCGCATGCTCAAGCGCGTCGCCGAGCGCATGAACCTCGATCGCAACGACACGTACGGCGTCGTCGTCGCGGGCCACATCCACGACCTCGGGAAGATGGGCCAGTTCCATCTCACCGCGCTCAACTGCAGCGAGTACGAGGGCCATCGCGTCGCGGCGCAGAAGGCGTACGACACGCCGCTGCGCCTGCTCGAGGCGGTGCACCTGCCGACCGCGGTGCGTAACGCCGTCTTCCACATGTACGAGCGCTTCGACGGCAAGGGCTTCCCCGACAAGCTGGTCGGCAAGGAGATCCCGCTCGGCGCGCGCCTCCTCGCGGTGGCCGACACGTACGCCGACCTCACGCAGAACCCGCGCAATCCGTTCCGCAAGGTGCTCGGTCCGGCGGAGGCGATGAACGTCCTCATGCAGCACAAGGGGACGATCTTCGACCCGGGGATCCTCGACCTGTTCAAGGCGCTCGTCCTCGGCGAGGACATGAAGGCGAAGCTCCTCGCCAACCGTTACCGCGCGCTGATCATCGATCCCGATCCGGAGGAGTCGACGGTCCTCGAGCTCCGCATGGTCGAGCAGGGCTTCGACGTGAAGACCGCGCGCACGATCGAGGCGGCGCGCAAGCTCCTCTCGCGCGACGACGTCGAGCTCGATCTCGTCGTCAGCGAGCTCGAGCTGCCGGACGGCAACGGCCTCGCGTTCCTCTCCGAGGCGCGCAAGGAGAAGTGGGGGCGCGACATGCCCTGGGTCGTCCACACGCAGAAGCAGGGGCGCGCCGAGGCGCAGAAGGCGTTCGACCTCGGGGCGATGGACTTCGTCGCGAAGCCGGTGCAGGCCGACGTCCTCGTCGCGAAGCTGAAGGCCATGCTCGATCAGTGGTCGACCAAGCAGGGCGCGAAGGGCGTCAGCGGCTCGCTCCGCGAGATGGGGCTGCCGGACATCGTGCAGGTCCTCTTCCACGGCCGGAAGACGGGGAAGCTCAACATCTCGGGCGCGGGCAAGCGCGGCGAGATCCACTTCCTCGACGGCAACATCGCGAACGCGCTCCTCGGCGAGATCGCCGGCACCGACGCCTTCTACGCGATGCTGAAGCTCGAGGACGGCGACTTCGCGCTCGATCCTTCGTTCAAGCCGCCGAAGCGCATCATCGAGGAGTCGAGCGAGGCGCTCCTCCTCGAGGGCATGCGGCGGATGGACGAGGGGCTCTGATCGCGCGAGCGGCTCGGCCGATCACTCGCAGCCGGGGTTCGTGACGAGGTCCTCGTTCGGCTTCAGGCGGTTCCACTCGCCGAGGATCTGGTTGGTGAGCGCGAGGCTGTCACCCGTGGCATGCGCCGCGGTCCACGACGGGGTCGACTGCATCGTGAGGGGCATGTGGCGCACGCCGTTGATCGTGACCTTGCCGTCCGTGCCCTTGGTGAGACCGAGGTAGAGGATGAGCGACGAGCGCTTCGCCATGCCGTTCTGTCCGCTGACGAAGTTGCCGAGCGAGTAGATGATGAAGCCCTCGCGGCCGTCCTGGGTGACGACCTTCTCCCACGGCTGCACGACGTGCGGATGACCGCCGAACACGGCGAGCGCGCCCGCGTCGAGCATCTCCTTCGCCAGGCGCTTCTCCTGCTGCTCCGGCGTGTGCTTGTACTCGACGCCCCAGTGCGGCGTGACGATGACCGCATCGACGTCGCGGCGATCCTTCAGCGCGCGGATGTTCGACAGCAGCGTGGACTTGTCCTCGTAGCAAGAGAGGACCTGGTTCTTCGGATCGGGGATGCCGTTGGTGGAGAACGTGCAGGCGATCCACGCGATCCGCACGCCCTTCGCCTCGGTGACCGCGTACCACGGCGCGTCCGCCTCGTTCGAACGCTGCGTGCCGGTGAACGGCAGGCCCTCGCTGCGGAGGTTGTCGATCGTCCGGTCCGCGCCGCGGCCTCGGCGATCGAGCGCGTGGTTGTTCGCGGTCGACACCACGTCGAAGCCGCTGTCCTTCAGCGCGCCGATCAGCGACGGGTGGTAGTTGAACTGCGGGTAGCTCGAGTAGACGCGCTGATCGAACACCTTGCCCGGATCGGGCGCGGTGCCGCTCGTGGTGATGCCGTCGGCGCACGGCCCTTCGAGGTTGCCGTACGTGAGGTCGGCGCGCGCGAGCAGCGGCTCGACGTTCTTCCAGAGGCTGTGATGGCCTTCGCCCGCCGCGTACGCCTGCTTCTGGAGCGGCCCGTGGAGCAGCACGTCGCCGACCGCGGCGATGGTGACCTTCGTGCCGGCGCGGCACTTGTTCGTGAACTCGATCGGTCCGGTCGCGCGCGGCGCGGTCAGCGGATCCTCGGTCTGCCCCTCCTCGTCGCCCTCCTCCTCGCCGTCGTTCCAGGCGGCGTCCTCGGTCCCGCAGCCCGCGGCGGCGAGGGTGAACGAGGCGAAGCCGGCCACCAGGCCAAGTCGAAGGACGCGTCCGAGGAGCGAATCCGTGCGCATGATGCGCGCACTTCTGCACACCCTGTACCGAAAAGTGCTTCGCGACTGGAAGCGTGGACTTCCGCGCACTTGGCATCATCGAGCGAGCCTCTCACCCCGGCGTGAGGTGGCTCGCCCGTGATCCAGTCACTTCTTCTCTTTACCCGGCTCGACCAGCTCCACTTCCTGGTCGATCTGCGTGTCCGCGCCGGCCCACGGGGGGAACGTGAGGTTGGTGAACGCCTTCTCGATGCACTTGCCGACGGGCTTCTCGGCGTACGGCTGCGGGACGGTCACTTCCTTCGAGTGCCCGTTGCGCCCGAGCATCACCTGGATGGTGACCTTGCCCCAGGGGCCGGTCGCCTTGCCGTTGTCGTCCTTGGCCGCGCCGCAGTTGTCCTTCACCTGACGCGCGGCGCGCTTCAGCGGAATGTCGGTCGCTTCCTTGTCGTACTGATCGGTCCGGCGCGCGGGCGCCTCGTTCACCTTCGCGCCGCCGCCGCCACCAGAGGACGACTTCGACTGCGTGTCCTGCACGCGGCTCGCGCCTTCCCACTTCGGCGTCTCGTCCTGGTACGCGGGAGGATTGTTCTCCTCCGACGGATCCTTCGCCTGCTTCTTCTCCCCCCCACAGGCCACGAGACCGACGGCCACCAAGATCCAGCACGCTCGCATGCGCGGGACTATATCACCGGCCCCCGCGGAGGGCCCAAGAGGCCCGACGATGCGGAAATTTCCGCCGATCGAGCGCGACCTTGAAGATCGTGTCATCGAGTTGCCGTGCCCCCAGGCGCGTGCCTTACTCCGCGCGATGTCCCGCGCGCTCGCCTTCGTGCTCTCGATCGGCCTCGTCTCCGCGACGGCCTGCGGCTCGTCCTCGTCCGCGATCGGCGACGACGGCACCTCCGACGCGGGGAGCGCGATCCCCTCCGGCGCGGACCCGGGCTCGCCGCCCTCGCCGGGCCCGTCCTCGACGTCCGACGGCGGCCCTCCCTCGTCGTCCGCGAAGATCGAGACGGTCTTCGTGATCGTGATGGAGAACCACTCCTGGGACACGATCAAGGCGAGCGACTCCGCCAAGTACATCAACGACACGCTCGTCCCGATGGGCGCGCACGCCGAGCAGTACACGACGCCGCCGGGGAACCACCCGAGCGAGCCGAACTACATCTGGATGGAGGCGGGCGACAACCTCGGCATCACCACGGACGACGATCCGGACAAGAACCACAAGTCGGGCGACCACCTGACGGCGCAGCTCGAGAAGGCGGGCATCTCGTGGAAGGCCTACGCCGAGGACATCGACGGCAAGTCGTGCCCGCTCTCGTCGAAGGGCCTCTACGGCGCCAAGCACACGCCGCAGCTCTTCTTCGACGACGTCACCGGCACGAACGACGCGAGCTCGAAGCACTGCATCGATCACGTCCGGCCGTACGCCGAGCTCGCGACCGATCTCCAGAAGGGCACCGTCGCTCGCTACAACTTCATCACGCCGAACCTGTGCAACGACATGCACGGGGAGGTCGGCATCAAGTGCCCCTTCGTCGTCTCCGACCTGATCAAGAAGGGCGACGACTGGCTCGCGGCCGAGGTGCCGAAGATCCTCGCGTCGCAGGCGTACAAGAACGACGGCGTGCTCTTCGTGATGTGGGACGAAGGCGACGAGTCGCTCGGCTCCGAGGCGAGCGACGGCCCGATCCCGTTCATCGTGCTCTCGCCGCGCGCGAAGAAGGGCTACGCGTCGCCGACGCCGTTCACGCACAGCTCGTATCTGCGAACGATCGAGACGATCTTCGGCGTGCCCTTCCTCCGCGGCGCGCAGAACGCGAAGGATCTGTCGGAGATGTTCACGTCGTTCCCGTGAACCTCATCACGCGCCAGCGACTCGTCGAGGGGCTTCGCCTCGTACGGGATTACCAGCACGCGGTCGCGCGCGTCGTGAGAGAGCTGCAGGCGTACCACGGCGTGGAGGACCTCCTCTCGGCCCGCGAATCCGGCGCCATCCCGAGCGCGGGAGAGGCTCCCTTCTCGTTCACCTTCCACGGGATCGGATGTCGGGCTCACGTCGACGGCTCGGACGTGGACTTCGACTTCGGCCCGGATCGTCGGATCGACGGTTTCGATGCGTGGCGGCTCTCGATCTTCGTGAACGGGTATGCATCCAGCGAGTTGGATGACGAACGCATTCGAGGACTACTGCTCGACCTCGCCCGCGCGGGGCTCGTCGAACATCCCCGCGCCGCGCCCGGTCCGCATCTCTGGTATCTCACCGACGTGGGGCGCGCATGGATCCGCGAGCTGCCTGACGCATGAATCGCCATCGCGAGCTCTTCGAGCAAGTCCGACTGCGTCCTGGGATGTTCTTGCCCGAGACATCGTTCGCCGCCGCAGTCTCGTTCGTGGTCGGATATGACCTCGCGTGCGAGGGCGACGTCCTTCGTGGCTTTCGCGAGTGGCTGCTCCTGCGAAGCGGAGGCAACGGGTGGAACCTCTCGTGGCCGGGGCTCGTTCGCAAGGTCGTCTTCCCGGACGACGCGGTCTTCGGAGAACCAACGACGACGCCAGAAGCACATCGGCGCGCGATCGACTCGATGTTCGCGCTGATCGCGGAGTTCGACGCCGGCGTGCGATGCAAGCCTGACGGTGTCGACGAGCTCCTCGAGGCCTTTGGTCGAATCGCGCCGTGAACGCCGGACTCACAATGCCGCAGGTACGTCCGCTTGGAACACGCGGCGGCCGGTCGTCGCGTCCCAGAGCGCGACGCCCGAATGGCCTTCGCCCACGAGGCGCGCTCCGTCGTCGGCAAACGTGACCTCGGCGGGGGTGAAGCCCTCCGCGCCCTCGAGATCGACGACCGTCGCGCCGTCCTGCGCGTTCGCGATCCGGAGCCCGCGCGCGCTCGCCGCGAGGACGAGGTCCGACGAAGGGTGGTGGCGGAGCGGAAG
>JBDHVD010000555.1:0-5755 GCA_039809525.1 Labilithrix sp.
ATGAGCGACAAGCGCTGGGCGACCGAGGACGTCGATCAGCCGTGGAACATCGGCGAGGCGATCGGCCTCGCGATGCGTGCCCTAGGCGGGCACTTCCTCTCGCTCATCCTGCCGCTCGTCGTCGTCGAGCTCATCGTCACCACGCTCAGCGGGGCCGCCGGCTTCGCGGTCGTCCGCCTGACGACGCTCAATGCGTATCTCGCGTCGCTCGACGCACGTTCGAGCGCGTTCATGCCGCCACTTCCTCCGCCGTCGCCGGTCCCCGTGGCCGCCGGCGCACTCGCGGTCGTCGCGCTGCTCGTGCTCGGCTCCGCGCTCTCGATGGCGCTGCTCTGCGACGCGGCGCTCGCCGCGGTCCGGAACGTTCCCGTCCGTGCCGGGCGCATCGGTCGCGCGCTGCGCAACACGCCGAAGCTCGCCGGCTTCATCGCGATCTTCGTGCTCGCGGTGACGGTGCCTTCCGGGCTCGTGGTGCTGCCGTTCGAGCTCCGCGAGGCCCGCACCGTGTGGGAGATGATCGGCGTCTTCCCCGCGGTGTTCTTCCTCTGGGGCTTCCTCATCTGCTTCGGGTTCACGCCGTTCTTCGTCGTCGACGACGACGCGCCGCTCTTCGCCGCGATGCGCAAGAGCTGGCGCTCGACGAAGCACTACCTCGGCACGATCTTCCTCTTCCTCATCGCGCTCGTGCCACTCGCGGTGCTCACGAACTTGCCGCTCGTCGGGACCGTCCCGCGCGCGTTCATCTGGCTCGGTCTCGCCTACGGCTACGTGCGCGCCACCGGCCGAAACGACCTCGAGTGGCTCACCGCCGAGTTCGCGAGCAAGTCGATCCGTCGCTTCCTCCAGATCATGCTCGGCGTGATCGCGCTCATGTTCGCGATCCTCGTCTCGATCGTGCGGACGTTGCCCGACGCGCGCGGGACGGCGTTCTCGATCCGCGACACCGCGATCCGCGCGAGCGCCATCCTCACCGCCGTCTTCGGCGTCATCGTCCTGCTCGCGCTCCTCCTCCCCTACGTCCTCGACCGGCTCGAGGGGAAGCGCTTCACCTCCTTCGTCGCCGCTCGCCACGTGCGCTCGCAGAAGAGCGGCTTCCTCACGGTGATCAGCGTCCTGTCGATCTGCGGCGTCGCCATCTCGTCGTGCGCCCTCTCGAGCGTCGTCAGCGTCATGGGCGGCTTCAGCCAGGACCTGAAGCGCAAGATCCTCGGCAACAACGCCCACATCGTGATCGACACCGTCTCCGCGACGCCGTGGTCGGACTACGAGAGCACGCTGGAGAAGGTCCGCGCCGTACCCGGCGTGGTGGGCGCCACGCCGGTGGTCAACGGCGAGGTCATGGCGTCGAGCGCGTCGAACCTCGCCGGCGTGATCGTCAAGGGCATCGATCCGACGAGCATCTCGAAGGTCATCGACCTCGATCACAACATCGAGGTCGGCAAGCTCGACTACCTCGAGCATCCCGAGAAGCTGACGCGCCTGCCGCCGACCGAGGTCATCGGCATCGGCCCGGGCGGCGAGAAGTACTACAAGGGCGCGGAGCTCCCCGGGCTGCCCGATGACATCGACCCGGCGGTGAAGTCCGTCATCCTGGTGAAGGCCGACCGGCCGGGCATCATCCTCGGGCGCGAGCTCGCCAAGACGCTCCACGTCTACGTCGGCGACGAGGTCACGCTCGTCTCGCCCCTCGGCGATCTCGGCCCGATGGGCCTCATGCCCCGCACGAAGCGCTTCCGCGTCGCCGCCGTGTTCTACAGCGGCATGTACGAGTACGACGCGTCGTACGTGTACACGATGATCGGCGACGCGCAGGAGTACTTCGCGACCGGCGACAAGATCAGCACCATCGAGGTGAAGGTCGACGACGCCGAGCGCGCCGAGACGGTCACGCCGCTCGTCACGGCGGCGGTCGACCGCCCCGAGCTGCGCGTCCGCGACTGGCGCGAGATCAACAAGCAGCTCTTCAGCGCGTTGAAGCTCGAGCGCATCGCGACGTTCATCATCCTGTCGCTCGCGATCATGGTCGCGAGCTTCTGCATCGTCTGCACGCTGCTCCTGATGGTGACCGAGAAGGGCAAGGAGATCGCCATCCTCAAGGCCATCGGCGCGAGCGACGGCGCGATCCTCCGCACGTTCATGACGGAGGGCGTGATCATCGGCGGCATCGGCACGGTGTTCGGCGTCGTGTCCGCGCTCGCGCTCTGCTCGGGCCTGTCGTGGTTCGGCCTCCGGCTCGATCCCGAGGTCTATTACATCGATCGCCTCCCGGTCAGCGTGAACGGCTGGGACTTCCTCACCGTCGCGGCCGCCGCGATGGTCATCTGCACCCTCTCGACCGTGTACCCCGCTTATGCGGCATCCAAGCTGCGTCCGGTCGACGGGCTCCGCTACGAGTGATCGATCCATGCAGCACGGTCAGCTCGACATCACGACCTCGTTCAACCCCATGCAGTTCATCCTGAACGCGGTGACGCCGACGATCGAGATCGACGGCCAGCCGCAGAAGCGGCCGTGGGGTCGCCACGTGATCGACCTGTGGCCGGGGCAGCACATGCTCCGGGTCTGGTTCGACTACCTCGGCCGCTCCGGGGTCGCGCAGACTCCGTTCGGGATCTGGGCCGGTCACGCGACGGTCATCCGGTACAACTCTCCCTTCTTCGTCTCCTCCAGCGGCACGTTCCAGATGCTCGGCTCCCGGCCGCTCGGAACGTGGTAAAAGGCCCACGATCGATGCCCACCCCCCTCGTCGTCGCGAAGGACGTGCGCAAGTCGTTCCAGCACATGGGACGCACGCTCGACGTGCTCCGCGGGATCGACATCCAGATCGACGAGGGCGAGATGCTCGGCGTCGTCGGCCAGTCCGGTGCGGGCAAGTCGACGTTCCTGCACTGCATCGGAACGCTCGACGTGGTCACGTCGGGCTCGCTCAAGATCGCCGGCGAGGAGCTGACGTCGATGTCCGGCGCCCGGCTCGCGGAGCTCCGCAACCGGACCATCGGGTTCGTCTTCCAGTTCCACCACCTCCTGCCGGAGTTCAACGCGCTCGAGAACGTGACCATGCCCGGCCTCATCCAGGGCCGGCCGAAGGGCGACATCGATGGCCGCGCCCGCGCGCTGCTCGAGGAGGTCGGCCTGAAGGAGCGCATGATGCACCGCCCGGGCGAGCTGTCGGGCGGCGAGCAGCAGCGCGTCGCGCTCGCCCGCGCGCTCGTCCTCGAGCCGAAGCTCCTCCTCGCCGACGAGCCGACGGGCAACCTCGACTCGCGCACGAGCGAGCAGATCCACCAGCTGTTCTTCAGCGTGAACGAGAAGTTCAAGACCACCATCGTCATCGTCACGCACAACGCCGCGCTCGCGGGCTCGATGCCCCGCGTGGTGACGCTGCGCGACGGTCGCGTGGAGAAGGACGAGCGGCGCGCGGCGAGCAGTTATCGAGAGGCGGCCGCGGTCGCCCCATCGACGGGCAAGGTCGACGTCGACTGACATCCGAGTCGTGCTGCTCCGTCGTTCGCTGACCGCGCTCGCGTTCGCGAGCACGCTCTCCCTCGCATCCGCGGCGCACGCCGACGAGGTGATGACGCCGGTCGCGCCGGCCCACGACGCCCCGCCCGAGACGAAGCCCCCGAGCGACGACATCGACTATCACACGCCGCGGTGGGATCCCGCCGCGTTCCCGCTCATCGGCGGCAACAGCGACATCGGCGTGCAGTTCGGCGGCGTCGCCCGCGTGACGCGCTTCGGTCACGGCGCGCGGCCGTTCGTGCTCCGCGGCGACCTCCTCCTCACCGCGAGCGTCCGCGAGGACGACGGCCGCCTCGGTCTCGCCCAGCAGGAGTACCTGTTCCAGGTCGACATCCCGAACCTCGCGGGCGGCCGCATCCGCACCGTCCCCGGCATCCAGTTCCTCAACTTCGTCGACGCCGGCTACTACGGCCGCGGCAACGCCTCGTCCGCCGAGACCCCCGCGACGGTGGCCGGCGAGCCCGGACGCTACTTCCAGCAGGTCGCCCGCGAGCTCCGCCTCCGCGACTTCACCCGCATCAAGCTGAAGGGGCCGTTCGATCTGATGGTCTCGCCGATCGTGCGCTTCCACGATCACCGCGCCTACGAGGGGAGCAAGCTCGCGCAGGACGCCGCGTCAGGCGTCGCGCGCGGCCTCCGTCCCGTGTGGATCACCTCGCTCGCGGTCGGCGTGATCATCGACACGCGCGACAACGAGTTCTTCCCCCGGCGCGGCATGTTCCACCAGATCGGCGAGCGGTTCGAGCAGGGCTACCCGATCGACGGCGACGTGCAGGTCGGCTCCACCGGCGCGATCCTCGCGGGCTACGTCCCGCTCGGCGGCCCGTTCGTCGCGGCCGGGCGCCTGGTGATGGACTTCCTCTACGGCAAGGTGCCCTTCTACGATCTCTACAACGCGGGCCCGTTCAACGACTGGGAGATGCCCGGCGGCGCGAACGGCATCCGCGGCGTGCCGTGGGGCCGCTACTCGGCGCCGATCAAGTTCATCGGCAACATCGAGCTCCGCGCGATGCACAGCAAGGTCGGCATCCTCGGCCAGCGCTTCCGCTTCGGGAACCAGATCTTCTTCGACGCCGGGCGCGTGTTCGACGACTACACCTTCGACTCGCCGCGCGACGGCCGCGGCGTCGGCCTCAAGTGGGGCGTCGGCGGCGGCGCGTACGTGATGTGGGGCGACGGCGCGCTCTTCCGCGCGGAGATCGCGTTCTCGCCGGAGGCGATCGAGGCGCGCCCCGACTTCCCCCTCGGCATCTACCTCGCCGACGGCGTGATGTTCTGAGCTGACTTCGCTGCGGCCGCTCCACGCGCCCGACCGCCGTCGCCCCGCCGCGGCCCCCGTTTCGAGTCCCCGAGATCGTCAGCATGCTGACGATCTTTCGTCCGCGCGGCGCGGAGTCGCGAGTGGCCATGGCCACCCAAAATCTGGCCGGGCCATATGGTCATGCGCGTCGGCATCGTCGTCGGCCGCCACCGCGCGGCGGTCGCCGCGGACCGAAATCGTCAGCATGCTGACGGACTTGGCCGCTCGAATGCGGGGGTTCGGCAGGGCCGACGGAGGTCGCGGCCTCGTGCGGCACACGGCGTGCTCTTGCGAGGGGCCATGCATCACCTGATGTTCGCGATGAAGCGTTCGTACCACCGCGCGCTGTCGAAGGCGCGTCCGCTGCTCGAGGACCTCGAGCTCACACCGGCGCGCTTCGACATGCTGTTCGTCCTCTTCAGCCGGCGAGCCGAGCTCTACTTCGCGAGTGGGCTCTGCGAGGTGCACACGCAGAAGTCGATTCGGCGGGCACTCGGAGTCTCGCGCGAGACCGTCCACACGATGGTGGACGCGCTCGAGGCGAAGGGGCTCGTCCGGCGCGGGCCGGCGCCTCCCGATGAACGGGACCGACGCACGAAGAGCGTCGTGCTCACGGACGCAGGCCTCGCGATCATCCGACGTGCGACCAAGATCGCCTATCCGCGCGGGCTGCTCGCGAACGTCTTCGCCGACCGGAAGGACGTCCTGCACGTGGCCTTGGACAGCGCCGCGGACGCGCGCAGCGAGGAGCTCACGGATCGGCTCCGACGCGTCGGCACGCACCTCGGTGACTTCGCGACGCTCGCATACCCGATGCTGAGCTGCGACGACTGATGGTCACCAGCGGGCGACGACCTCTTTCGAGCCGAGGACGTACGCATCGCACTTGTCGATGTGGATCTCGACCGGGAGCGACTGGCTGCCCGACGGGTC
>JBDHVD010000556.1:0-5754 GCA_039809525.1 Labilithrix sp.
CCACCGGCATCGCCCCGTCGACGAGCCTCGCCTCGTAGCGCTCGCAAAGCCGATCGAAGGCGGCCATGTCGCCGCGCCGCATTCGATCGAAGAGCGTCTCGTCCGGCTCCACGCGGGTCCTCGACCCCCGGAACACCGGCCGGGCGAAACGGTTCGAAAGAACGTACACTGATCGGAAGTGACGAAGGTTCGCGCGTTCCTGTTCGTGCTGGTCGCGTCGGTGGTGGGAACGGCCGGTGCGGTCGCGGCTGCCCCGAGCGTCTCGTCGCTCTCGTCCTCGCCGGTGACGGTCTACGGCGCGAAGTGGTGCAGCGCCTGCCGCGCGCTCGAGAGCGGGCTCGCGTCGAGGAAGATCGCGTTCGACGTGGTCGACGTCGACGATCATCCGGCGGCCTTCGCGAAGGCCCGAGCCGAGTCGGGGCAGGGGAGCGCCATCCCGCTGACGAGCGTGGTGACGAGCTCGAAGACGGTTTGGATCGTCGGCGCCGACGTCGACGCGGTCGATCGCGCGCAGCGCGGCGATTGAACGACGGAGAAGGACGGCCGCGAAGGCGCCGCGCGGCGGACCGACGGAGGGCGCAATGCCGGCGGCCGGAGAATGTTCGCAACCGGGACGCCGCGCCGGCCGACAGCGCGCCCATGAGCCAGAGCACGGCGTCCGAGCCCGAGCCGGCGCCGACCGGTCGCGACCGATCGCCGTATCCTGCGGGACGCGCACCCGTGAAGATCCCCGAACAGCCGATGGTCACGATCCGAGGATGAGCGCCGCCAAGTCCCGCCACCTCGCCCTCGCGTACGCCGCCTGGGCGGACGATCGGAGGCTCGCCGAGGGCGAGCACGACGCGGCCTACACCGGCATGCTCTCCGGCGTGCGCGTGCACGTCGACACGGGCGTGCGCGACACCGGCGCGTACGCGGTCGTCGTCCGGACCGCGATCGCGTGCGGGCCGAACGACGTCCTGGTGAAGCGCGGCGGCGACGCGAGCCCGGCGGACGATCGCGTCGTCGCCGCGGCGCGCGCGCTCGTCGACGAGCGGCGGATGATCCGCTCGGTGCGCCTCGAGGAGGACGCGGTCGAGATCCGCCTCGACCCGGGCTCGGGCGGCGAGGTGATCGAGGAGGCGGTCCGGCGCATCGCGGATGCGTGGCGCTCGCCCGGACGCGCGCAGGCCCCGTTTCGCTGACCGGGACGGTCAGAACTTCGCGAGGCGGCTGACGAAGCGCTCCTGCGCATCGACGGTGTCGATCGCGCGATCGGTCATCGGATAGAGCATCTTCTCCTCCTTCATGTTGTGCCCGGAGAGGATCGCCACGAGCTCGCCGAGCGCATCGCGGAACGCCGAGACGTTGCCCGCCTCGAGCGCCGAGGCGACGCGCTTCATGCGCTCCTTGATGTCGACGTGCTCCTCGCGCATCACCGAGGTCGGGCCGCGCGTCATGCCGGTCTTCGCCTCGAAGAACGGGAAGAGCACCTGCTCCTCGACGTCGATGTGCCAGCCGAGGCCGCAGGCGAACTCGCCGAAGCGCGCGCGGGCCTCGGCGAAGGAGCCGGCGTCCGCGAGGCGCTCGACGTCGGGGACGATCGCGTCGAGCCGCTCGTGATCGGCCTGGAGGTAGCCGGTCACCGTGCGCGGCGCAGCGCTCGTCCGGCGGCGGACCTCGAGGCGCGTGCGGTCGTCGCCGTCCTCGAGCAGGCTCCACTCGAAGCGGCCCGCCTCCTCTTCCTCGAGCTCGTCGACGAGCGCGCGCGGATCCTCGCCCGCGAGGACGAGCGCCTCGCCGGGAGCGAGCGCCTCGAGCTTCGCGCGGACCTCGTCCTCGTTTCCGTCGATCGTGATCAGTTCGGACATGGCCGGGCCGGCATAGGGCCGCGCCCGTCCGCGGACAAGGGGCGAAGCGCGACGCGCCTCGCCGCCGATCGTGTACCCTCGCGCGACCAGCGGGAGGACGAACGAGATGAGGGGTGCACGTTCGATGGTGCTCGTGGTTGCAGCGGGCGTGGCGACGGCGATCGTCGGGGCCTGCGGCTCGCCCGGATCGAAGGTCCGGCCGGACGCGCCGACCTATGCAGGCGCGGCGAACGTGCAATCGTGCGAGCTGGTCGAGGGCCGGCACGAGCCGTTCCTCGTCGACTGGCGGGCGGACAAGCGCGGCGATCTCGAGGCGGCGCTCGGCAAGTCCGTGGTCGTCGTGGAGTACGACTGCAAGAAGCTGCGCGTGCTGCCCGACTGCCGGGCGAAGGGCGCGTACTCGTTCGTCGCGCTCGCGGAGAAGGAGCAGCTCCTCCGCCTCGAGAGCGCCGAGGAGATCAAGGCGAACCTCCCGCTCTCGGGCGCGAAGATCTCGGGGAGCCTCGGCGGCGAGCTCTCCCGCGGATCGACGCTCGACGTGGCGATGGCCATCGTGGGCAAGCGCATGAGCCCGAAGCCGCACGTCCTCCGGTCCGAGCTCGAAGGCGAGTGCGAGGGCGCGACCCACTTCGTCCGGAGCGCGATGGTGGGCGCGTTCGCGATGCGCACCGGCACGCGCGGCGCCGTGCGCGTCGCGGCGGATCTGTTCGGCGGCAGCGCGTCCGCCGGATCGAGCAGCGCCGAGCAGATTGACAACCGCGACGGCTCGGTCGAGGCCTGCCGGACGGTCAAGCCGGACGCGGACACGCCGCCGGCGCAGTGCGCGGCGCCGCTCCGGCTCGAGCTCCGCGCGATCCGCAGCGAAGCTCCGACCGCGGCCGCGCTGGGTGAGCTCGCCGACGAGGTCCCGCGATGCCCGAGGGGGCTCGTGCCGGTCGAGTCGGGCAAGTGCGCGGTGCCCTCGGCGGGCACGACGCACCTGTGCTCGCCCGAGGATCCGGCGGACTGCGGCGTGCAGTGCGAGCACGGCTCGCTCACGAGCTGCTCCATCCTCGGTCGCAGCTACATGCTCGGTCGCGGCGTGCCAAAGGACCTCGCGCGCGCGAAGGCGCTGCTCGGGCGCGCGTGCGACGGTGACGTGGCGCAGGCCTGCGGGCGGCTCGGCGAGATCGCCTTCGCGGAGAAGGACCTCGCCCGGAGCAAGGAGCTGCTCGATCGCTCGTGCTCCGCGGGATGGTTCACCGCGTGCGAGACGCTCGGCAAGATCGCGCTCGCGGTGCCCGGCGCGAAGAACCTGGACGCCTTCTCGCTCTTCAAGCGCTCGTGCAACGCGGGCGACGGGGAGGGATGCTGGGGCCTCGGCACGCTGTTCAGCCTGGGGCTCGGCGTCCGCAAGAGCGACTCCGAAGCGTTCACGTACTTCACCCGTGCGTGCGACGGCGGCGCGCGGCTCGGCTGCGTGAGCCTCTCGCAGGCGCTCGACGAAGGGCGCGGGACGCCGCCCGATGCGGCCGCCGCGGCGCGCGTCCTCGAGGGGCCGTGCGAGCGGGCGTACTTCGAGGCGTGCCGGAACCTCGGGATGCACTACTTCCAGGGGCGAGGCGTGCCGCGGGATCCGGCGAAGAGCACCAAGCTCCTCGAGCGCGCGTGCGAGGGCGGCGACGGCGGCGGATGCCTGCTGCTCGCGACGCAGTACCTGAGCGGCGTCAACGGCGTGAAGCGCGACGAGGCGAAGTCGAACCAGTACTTCACGCGCGCATGCGCGCTCGGCGTCGAGCCGGCGTGCATGCAGGTGCAGAAGAAGCCCTAGCGCCGGGGGGCGGCCGGGAATGGCCCGTCCGCCTCAGTTCACCGGCGCGGGGAGCGTCTTGCAGGCGCCGTCGAACGTGTCGAGCGCCTTCTCGAGCGCGACGGTGAGGTCGCCGTCGCAGATCGAGCTGAACGTGCCGTTCTTGCCCGCGAGCGAGACGAAGTCCTTGAGGCGCTTGGCCTCGATGGCGTCGCCGAAGGACGACTTGCACTGCTTGTCGCCCGCGATGACCGCCGTGGCCCAGCGGCCCTCGCCCTTCGCCGCCGTGTCGAGCACCTGCTTGTAGTGCGTGACCGGCTGGGTGTTCGGCATCGTGTCGCAACGATCGTTCTGGATCGTGAAGTTGTTGTCCTCGCGCGAGCAGTCGTCCTCGTCGGTGAGGATGACGACGGCGAGGAGCGCGTCGGGGCGGAGGAAGCCCGCGTTGGTGCCGTCGTTGACCCGGTCGACGAGGGCGAGCTTCGTCGCCTCGAGCGGCATCTCGATGCTCGCGCCGCCGGTGCCGGCCTTCGCGAGGCAGGTGAACGCGCTCGACGCGTTGGCATCGGTGCGCTCGATCCAGCGCTTGGTCGTGCCGCACTCCTTCTTCATGCGGAACGCGCCGTCGTCGCCCTTCTCGCTCATCGGCATGGTGCCGCCGAAGGGGACCGAGATGTTGTACGTGAGGTTGCGGGCGGTGGTGGTGACCGCGAGGCGGTAGTCGAGCTTCGCGCCGCTCTTCGTCTTGAAGGACTCGATCTTCGAGACGAACTTGGGGAAGTTCGCGGCGAGGTTGTTCTGCTCCTCGGCCATCGAGCCGGAGTCGTCGATGACGAAGATGATGTCCATCTTCTGGCACTCTTCGGTCTCGGGCGGAGGCGCGGGGGTGTTGCCGCCGCCGAGCGAGCCGGCGCCCTGGCCCCCGCCGGCTCCGGCGCCGTTGCCGTTGCCGCCGCCGCTGGTGCCGTCGTCGAAGCCGTTTCGCTCCGCGGTCGAGCCGCATGCCGCGAGCCACAGGCCGAGACCCACGCTGACGAGCGCCGTACGCATCTTCATGACTGCTCCCTCCGTGACCGTGACGCCGACGCCGGAGGGTGTACCACTGGGCCGTCTTTCTGCGTCTGTCTCCGTGCGTCTCTACTGCGGATCGCGGCGTCGCCGCACGAGGGCGCCGAGGGCGAGGCCCGCGAAGACCGCGGCCCAGCGCGGATCACCCGAGGCCGCGCGCCCGCAGAACAGGCCGGTGCCCTCGACCACGCCCTCGTCGATCGGGGCGGCCCCCGCGTCGCGCGGGGACGAGCCGTCGATCGCCGCGTCGGGAGAGGTGGGAGCGCCGCCGTCGTCGCCGGGGCCGGGGCCCTGGGGCGTGTCGAGGTAGTCGGGGACGCCGTCGCCGTCCGCGTCGCCCCGGCCCTCGAGCGCGTCCTTCGTGCCGTTGCCGTTCGCGTCGTCGTCGAGCCAGTTCTTCCGGCCGTCACCGTCGACGTCGTCGGCGACCTTCGCGCGCTTCGTGTCGTCGACCTCGGTCTTCGTGTCGATGCCGTCGCCGTCGTCGTCGTCGTCGCGGTAGTCGGGCACGCCGTCGGCGTCGGTGTCGGTCGTCTTCTCGTCCTTGTCGGGCAGGCCGTCGCCGTCGCTGTCGCCGTCGCGCGCGTCGATCGTGCCGTCGCGATCGGTGTCCACCTTGGTGGTGGCGCCGCCGCCGATGGGCGTGACCTCCGCGAGATCGTCGATGCCGTCGCCGTCCGAGTCCTTCTTCGTCGGATCGGTGCCGAGGAGCTTCTCGACCGAGTCGTTGAGGCCGTCGCCGTCGGTGTCGACGTCGGTGCATGCGCCGGTGGCGACGTCGCAGGTCGGGCCGGTGTGGCCGGTGCCGCAATCGGCGTTCGAGGTGCACTTGATGCACGTGCCGCTGCCGAGCGCGCACGTCGGCGCGTCGGTCGTCGGGCAGAAGCGGCTGGCGCCGCCGCCGCGATCGCCGTTGCACGCCGCGCACGTGCCGGTCGCGACGTCGCACGCAGGGGTCGCGCCGGTGCAGCGCGTGGCGACGTTCGCGGTGCACTCGGTGCACTGCCCGGCGAGCGCGTCGAACGCGTGGCAGGCAGGCTTGCCCGG
>JBDHVD010000557.1:0-5753 GCA_039809525.1 Labilithrix sp.
GACGCGACCCCGCCGCGCTCCCGCGCACGCTCGAGGCGCTCGTCGCCGAAGGCGGCGCGCAGGCGATCGCGGTCTTCGACGCCGGCGGCACGAAGCGCGCGGGCGCGGGCGAACCGGCGCTCGCCGTGCCGGCGCGGCCGTGGGGAGAGGCGACCGCGCGCTCGCCTCGCGGCGTCGACGTCACGATGCCTGCGGGCGACGGCGTGGTGGTGGTGCGCGTCCGCGCCGACGAGGACGCGCCGCGGAGCGGGCAGCTCGTGCGCCTGATCGCGCTCTACATGACGGTGTTCGCCCTCGCCCTCCTGTTCATCGCCTACCTCGTGCTCACGCGCACGATCGTGCGACCGATCGAGCAGCTCGCACGCGCCGCGGACAAGGTCGCGACCGGGGCGCGCGCGCTCGAGGTGCCCCGCTCGGGGGCGCGCGAGATCGCCGACCTCGCGTCGAGCGTGCGCGAGATGGCGGCGCGGCTCATCGCCGAGGAGGAGAAGCTCCGCTCGAAGGTCTCCGAGCTGACGACCACCACACGCCGGCTCTCCGAGACGCGCGAGCAGCTCGCAGGCAGCGAGCGCATGGCGAGCGTCGGGCGCCTCGCCGCCGGCGTCGCGCACGAGATCGGCAACCCCATCGCCGCGATCATGGGCATGCACGATCTCCTCGACGACGGCGAGCTGCCGAGCGACACGCGGGAGGACTTCCTCCGCCGCATGCGCAAGGAGACGGAGCGGATCCACGTGGTGGTCCGCGATCTGCTCGACTACGCACGCCCCGAGGCCGGCCCGGCGTCGGGCAAGCCGCAGGCGGCGCCCGTCGCGGAGGTGGCCGACGACGCGCTCGCGCTGGTGCGGCCGCAGAAGGAGTGGCGCAACGTCGACGCGCGGCTCGAGATCGATCCCGACCTCCGCGCGGTCATCTCCCCGCAGCGGCTCACGCAGGTGCTGCTCAACCTCCTGCTCAACGCGGCCGCGGTCGAACCGGAGCACGTCGTCGTGCGCGCGAAGGCCGACGGAGAGTCGCGCGTCCGCATCGAGGTCGAGGACGACGGACCGGGCGTGCCGGCGGACATGCGCGACAAGATCTTCGATCCGTTCGTCACCACGAAGGAAGTCGGTGCCGGCACCGGGCTCGGGCTGTCCGTGTGCCGCGGGATCGTCGAGGCCGCGAAGGGACGCATCTTCGTCGATCCGGCGTACGAGAAGGGCGCGCGCTTCGTCGTCGAGCTGCCTAGAGCCACCGGCTGAGGAGCGAGCCCAGCGCCGCGCCGACGGTGAGCCCGACGCCGATGCAGCCCGCGTTGACGAGCGCGTTGACGCGGCGGCCCCACGTCTCCTGTTTCAGACGCGGGGCGAGGACGCGGCTCAGCGAAGCGAGCGCCCAGAACACCGCGAATGCCAGCGTCGTGTTGAACCCGAGCTTCGCCCTGGTGGGGACGAGCCACAGGTCGTGGAGGAAGAAGCCGCACGCGACGAACACGACGAACGACGCGACGAGCGGGCGTCGCGCGCCGCCGATCGCGACGTACAGCCGGAACAGCGCGTAGCCATAGAGCGGGTTCCACAGGCGCCAGAAGCGATGGAAGCCCGGCTCTCCCCAGGCGGTGACGAACATGCGGCGCACGAACGCCCCGCGCGCTCGGACGTCGAAGCCGCGCTGCCGAAGGTATTCCTCGAACGACGGGACCGGGCGCTCAGTCATCGACGACGAATGTCGCGAGCGGCACGACGCTGAGGTTCTTGTCCTCGATCGCGTCGAGCACCGCGCCGAGCGCGGCGACCCCGGCGGGCTTCCTCCCGCCGCGCTCGGCCGCGTCGTGCATCACGACGATCGCGCCGTCCCGGACGCCGCGGGACACGCGCGCGACGACATCGTCGACCTTCGTGCGCGCGATGCCGTCGCGCGCGGCCACGGTCCATCCGACGACGATCAGATCGAGCTCGTCGGCGACGCGCGCGATCGTCGGGTTCGTGTGACCGATCGGCGGGCGGAAGAGCACCGGGCGCTTGTCGGTGATCCCCTCGGGCGTGCGGATCGCGCGCTCGAGGTCGGCGCGCACGCGCTTGGCGCCGCGCAGCGAGAACAGCCGATCGTGCGCGAAGCCGTGCACGCCGACGTCGTGTCCGCGCTCGACGATCGCGCGCACGGTCTCCGGATGCTTCGCCGCCTTCGCGCCGATGACGAAGAACGTCGCCTTCACGCCGCGCCGATCGAGGACGTCGAGGACCTCCTTCGTCGTCTCCGGATCCGGGCCGTCGTCGAACGTGAGCGCGACGCCGCGCGCGCCCTCGGGGGCCTCCACGATCGCGTCGACGAACATGCGCAGCCGGAGGACGAGCACCCCCGTGGTGACGAGCGCGCCGTACGCGAGCGCGCACGCGACGGCGACCGCGAGCGACGGCGGCCGGGTCAGCACCGCGTACGCGGTGAAGGCGATGCCGCCCAGCGTGGCGGCCCAGAAGACGACCCGCGCGGGCGGCATGTCCGCGAGCCGTCCTAGCGGCGCGCCTTCGTCTTCGCCGGCGGCTCCTCGGCGTCTTCTTCGACGTCGTCGTCGGCCTCGTCGCGCGAAGCGACACGCACCTTCCCCGTGCCGAGCGCGCCCTTCGCCTGGCCCTCGCCGGCGTCTTCCTTCTTGGCGTCGCCCGTGTTGTCGAGCTCGAAGAACGCCGCGAGGACCGCAGCGACGATCGGCAACGATGCCGCAGGGAGATCGCCCACGTAGCCGTGGCCGGCCTTGAGCGACGAGAGATCGACATCGAGCTTCGCCCACGTGCGGAGCGCGAACATGGCGCCGAGCGCGAGCAGCGCGCCGAAGAACGCCTTGAGCCCCGCCTCGATCTTCCCGTCGGCCGACCAGATGGGCTTGCCCGCCACGAGCCCGGTGAGCACGCCGGTGACCGCCGCGGCCAGGTAGGCGAACACCGCAGCCGACGCGAACGAGGTCATGCCGAGGCCCTGCACGAGCACCGCCGCGATGACCGCTCCGATCACGGTGCCGAGCACGAGACCTACGACGAGACGCTTCACCATCCGGAAACCCGGAGTCTACTCCCCCGCCCGCACCCCGCAAGCGGCGCGGATGCGCTCTGCCAGCTTCGTCATGCGCTGCTCGCGGCGCGCGTCGCCCGAGCCCTGGCCGGCGCGGGCAGCGAGTGAAAGCCGCAGGGCGCGCGGATCCGCGACGAGCACGACGAGACGCTTGCCGCGCGTGACCGCGGTGTAGAGGAGGTTCTTCGACAGCATGACGAAATGGCTCGTCAAGAGGGGGATGACGACGGCCGGATACTCGCTCCCCTGCGACTTGTGGATCGTGCAGGCGTACGCGAGCGCGAGGTCGTCGAGCGAGCCCGCGTCGTACTCGACCTCGCGCTCTTCGTCGAAACGGACGACCAGCACCTCGTCTTCCTCGTCCACGGAGAGGATGACGCCGACGTCACCGTTCCAGACGTTGCGGTCGTAGTCGTTCTTCAGCTGCATCACCTTGTCGCCGACGCGATAGGTGGTCCGCCCGCGGACGAGCGCGCGCCCGTGCGGATTGAGCGCGGCCTGAAGGGCCTCGTTGAGCGCGAGCGTCCCCGCGGGCCCGCGGTTCATCGGCGTGAGGACCTGCACGTCGCGCACGGGATCGAGCCCGAACCGGCGCGGGATGCGCCTCGTCACCACCTCGAGGATCACGTTCCTCGCCTCGTCCGGATCGCGCTTGTCGATGACGAAGAAGTCCGCGCTCGTGTGCCCGGCCTCGGGAACGATCGGCGCCTCGCCGGCGTTGATCCGGTGGGCGTTCTGCACGATCAGGCTCTTCTCCGCCTGACGGAAGATCTTCACCAGGCGCACGGTGGGCACGATCCCCGACTGGATGGCATCGCGGAGGACCGACCCCGGGCCGACGCTCGGGAGCTGATCGACGTCGCCCACCAGCACGAGCCGCGACCCATCGGCGACGGCCTGCGTGAGCGCATCGGCCATCCACACGTCGACCATCGAGCTCTCGTCGACGATGATCGCGCCGGCGTCGATCGGCTTCTTCGCGTCGCGCTTGAACGTGCTCGTCTTCGGATCGAACTCGAGCAGGCGGTGGAGCGTCGCGGCCTCCTTGCCCGTCGCCTCGGTCATCCGTTTGGCCGCGCGGCCGGTCGGCGCGGCGAGGCGCGTGACCACGCCGGCGCGATCGAACACGCTGAGGATCGCCTTCACGATCGTCGTCTTGCCGACGCCGGGTCCGCCGGTGACCACGAGGAGCGGACAGCGCGCGGCCTGCTCGACCGCGCGCCGCTGCTCGTCGGCGAGCTCGGTGCCGCTCTCGCGCTCGAACCGCGCGATCGCCTGCTCGATCCCCGGCAGGACGACGTCCTTCTCCTGGGCGAGCGTCGCGAGCCGCGCCGCGAGGCGCGCCTCGGTCTCGTGCATCCTCTTCTCGTAGATCGCCGCGCCCCGGAGCTCTGCGACGTGGGCCCGCTCGAGGCTGCCCGTGCGCTCGGCGACGACGTACCCCGCGCCGATGAGGACCCCGAGCGCTCGCTCGAGCAGCGGCCCGAGGTCGATCGCGGTCGTCTCCGGATCCGCGCCCTCGTCGGCGAGCAGCCTCGCGGCGAGCGACACGAGCTCCTCGGTCCCCACGTAGCAGTGGCCGGCATCCGTCGCGTCGAGCAGCGCCTGCAGGAGCGCGGCCTGCATGCGCTCGATCGAGTCCTTCGCGATCCCCAGCGTCCCTGCGATGCGGTCCGCGGTGCGGAAGCCCACGCCGCGGACGTCGATCGCGAGGCGGTACGGGTTCGTCGAGACGATGCTGACCGCCTTCGGCCCGTAGCGCTTGAAGATGCGGGCCGCGAGGTGCGGGCTCGCGCCGTGCGCCTGCAGGAACACCATCACCTCGCGGATCCCGCGCTGCTCCTGCCAGCCGGCGATCAGCGCCTCGGCGCGCGACGCACCGAGGCCGGGCACCTCACGGAGGCGATGCGGCTGTTCGTCGAGCACCTTCAGGGTCTCGAGCCCGAACTTCTCGACGATCCGCGCGGCGAACGTCGCGCCGATCCCCTTGATCAGCCCCGAGCCGAGGTACTTCTCGATCCCGGAGAGCGTGGTCGGCGCGAGCTCGGTCACGCTCGACGCGCGGAGCTGCTCGCCGTGGTTGCGGTCGACCTCGATCGTCCCGCGGGCGCGGACGCGCGAGCCGATGCCGACGCGCGGGAAGGTGCCGACGACGGCGAGCCGATCGCGGCGCCCCGGCACGGCGATCTTCACCACCCGGAAGCCCGACTCGCGGTTCTCGTAGGTGACGACCTCGACCTCGCCCTCGACGGCGATCTCTTTCGGCGGCGGCGAAGGCACGTCGACCGAACCCTAACCCCGAATGCGAAACGGCGCGACGGAGGAACCTCCGCCGCGCCGCATCGTTCAGATCCGCCGTTCGCTCAGTTGAGCGCGTCGGTCTTCACGTTCAGCTTGACCGGGCCGAACGTCGTGTTGTCGGCCGCGTCGTACGCGTCCCAGGTCGCGACGTAGACGAGGATCGAGCCGCCCGCCGGGATGACGACGTTCTTGATGATCGAGAAGTTCGAGTTCCCGGTCAGCGCCGTGTCGCTGTAGCTCTGATCGGCCACGCCGCTGGTGCAGGCCTTGCGGCTGTTGTCGTCCATCGGCTGGATGGCCTTGTCGTAGTACGCGATGATGGTGTCGAGGACCTGACCACCGGCGGCCTGCGACGTGTAGAGCGTCACCGTCGCGCTCTTCGCCGTGGAGTTCTT
This sequence comes from Labilithrix sp., assembly GCA_039809525.1. GTDB lineage: Bacteria > Myxococcota_A > Polyangia > Polyangiales > Polyangiaceae > Labilithrix. Next base: position 5,742 of record JBDHVD010000557.1, read on the forward strand.
GACCTCGACGTA
>JBDHVD010000558.1:0-5738 GCA_039809525.1 Labilithrix sp.
TTGCGCCGCCGCCGGCGCGCCCTACTATCGCCCATTCAAGTGGCCGCCCGCGCACAGCACCAGCCGCCGTTCGCCCACGGGGGCGCCCGCCCCGGCGCCGGGCGCAAGCGCGTGGCGCCGCGGCCGTGCGTCCCCCATCGCCCGCGGCCGGCGCATGCGTCGAAGCATCCGATGCACATCACCCTGCGCCGCCGCCGGGACGTACCTTCGTTTCGCCAGGAGCTGGTGCGCGACCTCGTCATCGCGCTCGTCCGCGAGAAGAGGGAGCCGTCGTTCCAGATCGTCCACTTCTCGATCCAGCGCGATCACGTGCACCTCGTCGCGGAGGGCGGAGACGCGGCCAAGGTGCGCCGCGGCGTGAGCCGCTTCACCATCGCGTTCGCCAAGCGCCTGAACGGGCTGCTGGGCCGGAAGCGCGGCAAGGTGTGGGGCGACCGCTATCACCGCCGCGACGTCCGCACCTCCAGCGAGATGCGCACCGTGCTCCGCTACGTCTTCGGCAACGCGAAGAAGCACGGCCTCATCCCGCGCACCGCGAAGAAGCTCGATCCCTACTCGTCCGCCATCGCCTTCGAGTGGTGGGACGTGCCGCTGCCGGACCATCCGCTGAAGGCGAAGATCCCACGTGTCCGCCCGCGGACGCAGCTCCTCGGCCACACGTTCCTCTACGAGCCGCTCCGCCTCGACGAGTCGCCGATCGGGAGCGCTACACGAACCGCTTCTTGATCCCGAGCGCCTGCATCTTGTGCGTGAGCGTCCGCACCGGGATCTTGAGCGCCTGGGCGGCGGCGGTGACGTTGCCGCCCGCCTGATCGAGCGCGCTCACGATCAGCTCCGTCTCGTAGCGCTGCATCTCGCGGCGGAGGCGCTCCTTGTAGTCGAGGTCCGGATCGACCGCGGTGGTGGCGGCGGCCGGCGCCGGAGGAAGAGCAGCAGCCGCCGGCGGCGCGGCCGGCGTGCGGAGCTTCTCCGGCAAGTCGTCGAGCGTCACGAGATCGCCGCGCGCGATCACCACCGCACGCTCGACCACGTTCTTCAGCTCGCGGACGTTGCCCGGCCAGCGCCAGGACGCCAGCGCGGCGGCAGCGTGCGCGTCGAATCCGCGGACGCTCCGCCCGTTGTCGCGGCAGGCGTCGCGGAGGAAGCTCTCGGCGAGCGGGCCGATCTCGTCGCGCCGCTCGCGGAGCGGCGGGATCGCGATGCTCACCCCGTTGAGGCGATAGAAGAGATCGGTGCGGAGCTCGCCGCGCTCGGTCATCGCCTCGAGGTCGCGGTGCGTCGCCGCGACGACGCGCACGTCGACCGTGATCTCGCGGTCGCCGCCGACGCGCACGATCCGCTTCGTCTCGAGCACGCGGAGGAGCGCGGCCTGCGCGTTCGGCGGCAGCTCGCCGACCTCGTCGAGGAAGAGCGTGCCGCCGTGGGCCTGCTCGAAGACGCCCTTCGACTGCCGCTCGGCGCCGGTGAACGCGCCCTTCTCGTGGCCGAAGAGCACGCTCTCGAGGAGCGTCTGCGGGATGGCCGCGCAGTTGATGCTCTTGAGCGGTCCCTGCGCGCGTGGCGATCGCTGATGGATCGCGCGCGCGACGATCTCCTTGCCCGCGCCCGTCTCGCCCGTCACCAGCACCGGCAGCACCGACGGAGCGACGCGCTCGACGAGCTCCCAGACCGCGCGCGAGCGCTCGCCCGCGATCACCGCCGGTCGCGCGGAGAGCGGGCGAGGACCGTGGAGCATCGCGGTGCGCGCCGCGTCGAGCAGCTCGTCGACCGTCGTGCCGTCGTCGGGGAACACCGCCGCGCCGAAGCGCAGCGTCGCGTCCGCCCCGGCGATCGCGGCGCCGATCGCCTCCGCCTCCGCGCGCGACGACTCGGGGAGCGCGACGAGCACGGCGTCGGTCGCGTAGACCGCGGCGCGATCGATCGGGCGGAGCTTCTCGAGCAGGGCCGGCGCCCACGTCCGGAGCGGTCGCCCGGGCGCGCGGGCGGCCACCATGAGGAGCGACGCGGGACGGCCGAACGTCCGCGCGCGCACGAGCTCGTCTTGCAGCAGGTCGACGAGGCGATCGTGCGCGAGCAGCCCGTGCGCGCCGGGCAAGAGCGAGAGCACGTGGAGCGCGACGCTGACGTCGCCGACGCGGACCTCGTCGCCCGGCCCGATGCGCCCGCGCGGCGAGGGCACGCCGTTGAGGCGCGTGCCGTTCGTCGAGCCGAGGTCCTCGAAGCAGACCGCGCCGTCGGGCGCGACGAAGAAGCGGGCATGCGCGCGCGACACGCTCGGATCGTCGATGACGATGTCCGCCGGCCACGTGCGTCCGACGACCATCGGCGTCGGCTGCGGCTCGACGATCTTCGCGCCGTCGCGGAAGTAGAAGACGAGCGACGTCCGAGGCTCGCGGCGCGAGCCCGGGGCCACCTCCCGCATCGTCGTGTCCTTGGTCACCGGCAAGCCCTTGCCGAGGTCGGCAACGTGATGCCGACGAAGATGCGCCGGTTCGCGCGATTTTCCAACGATTTCGTACGGCACGTCCGTCGCAATGGGCCGGCCCACCTCTCACAAGGAGATTCGAATGCTGGGTGGACTCATCACGATCGCGGGCGGGATCCTTGCGGCCTCGGGCTTCATCATCAAGCGCGCGCCGAACGCGCAGCAGCTCATCGACAAGCTCGCGCCGTACCAGGGCTGGATCGGGATGGTGATGTTCGGCTGGGGCGTCTGGGAGACGATCCAGAGCGTGCTCGGGATCGCGCTGCTCTCGTCGCATCCCCTGACCTGGGTGTTCTGGCTCCTCACCGGGCTCGCCGATCTCCTCGTCGGCTTCCTCCTCGGCTTCGGGCTCATCACCCACTACGCGCTCTCGAAGAACCCGACAGCGATGGCCCGCGGCCAGCAGATCCGCTCGACGCTCGTGGGCGTCCAGGCGCCCCTCGGCGCGCTCGCGGTCGTCATGGGCGCGCTCTACATCGTCTGGCTGCACATGGCTTGATATCGTCGCTCCGTGACGATCGGACGCGTGGACCGCTACGAGCTGCTCGAGCTGATCGGGCAGGGCAGCTTCGGCGCCGTCTATCGCGCGCGCCACGTCCACACGGGGCAGCTCCACGCGCTCAAGCTCGCGTGCGGCGCGATCGATCCCGACGCCGCGCAGCGCGTGCTCGCCGAGGCGCGCGCCGCGGCGGGCCTCCGCCATCCGAACATCGTCGCGGTCTCCGACGGCGGCGTCACGCCGGAGGGCGAGGCGTTCGTCGTGATGGAGCTCCTCGGCGGGATGACCGTGCAGCAGCTCGTGGCGCAGCACGGTCCCCTCCCGCTCGAGCGCGCGGCGAGCATCGCCCGCCAGATGCTCGAGGGGCTCGCCGCCGCGCACGCGAGCGAGATCATCCATCGCGACATCAAGCCCTCGAACGTGTTCGTCGTCACCGGCGAGCAGGTGAAGGTGATCGACTTCGGCATCTCGAAGATCCGACCCGACGCGGCGCCGGCGGGCGTGATGACGCTGCCCGGCGTCGCCCTCGGCACGCCCGGCTACATGGCGCCGGAGCAGCTCGGCGACGCGCGGAGCGTCGATGCGCGCGCGGACGTGTACGCCGTGGGCGCGACGCTCTTCGAGATGCTCTCGGGCCGCAAGCCGATCGAGGCGGACAGCTTCGAGGTGTGGATGCGCCGCCTCCGCAGCGAGAACGCGACGCCGCTCGCGGCGGTGACCCCGCGCGTCCCTCCCGCGGTGTGCGCCGTCGTCGATCGTGCGCTCGCGCGCGATCCCGATGCGCGCTGGCCCTCGGCGCTCGCGATGCGTCAGGCCCTCGATCAGGCGGTGCCGTCGTCGTTCGCGCCCACGGTGATGGACACGCCGCGCGTCGTGGTGCAGGTGACGTCGCATCCGCCGCCGCGACCGCCCGCGCCGCTGCCCGCGCAGAGCTCGCCGTTGCCGTGGATCGTCGCGGTGCTCACCGGCCTCGTCGCGGTCGTCGCGCTCGGCGCGTTCGGCGCCATCCTCTACCTCGGACGCGAGCGCGAGCGCGACCAGCCGGCCGCCGCCGCGACGGCGCCGGCACGGACCGCCGCACCGATCGTCCGGGCGCCGCCGCTGACGACCGCGACCGCGACCGCGAAGGCGACGACGAGCGCGCCGTCACCGCTCCCGTCGCCGCCGAAGCCGTCCGGTCCGCCGCGCGCGCAGTTCCTCGCGCCGAAGATCGTGGGCGCGCTGCGGCAGGACGCGTACTTCGATCTCGCCGAGCGGGCGCGTCCGGCGATCGAGCGGTGCAACGCCGATCAGGCGCGGCGGTCGGTGAAGATCGACGTGATGATCGGGATGGGCAAGGTCACCATCGCGCAGCCCGCGGTGAACGACGACCACGGCGACACGAAGATCGCGCGCTGCTGCGCGAACGCGATGAAGGACGCCCAGTGGGCCGGCTTCCAGCCGGGCGACAGCGGCATCTACTCGTCGGGCGAGATCGCCTGGAAGTGATCCGCCGCGCGGACGCGCTTCAGCGGCAGTAGCGATCGCAGACGTCGGCGATGCAGCCGTCGAGCGCCGCCGCCTTCGGCCGGCACGCGTCGCGCCCCGCGTAGCAGGCGTCGATGCAGGCGCAGTCGGTCTCGTTGCACTTGCCGACGCAGTCGCCGACGAAATCGCAGTTGCGCTCGTCGCCGTAGGCGCGGCCCTGGACCTCGCACTTGGCGGCGAAGTCCTGCTGGAACGCCGGACAATCGCACTTCGGCGTCTTGGCGATCGACGTGCAGTCGATGCACTCCTGCGTCTTTCGCTTGGTCCAGGTCGCGCGGATCTCGCACGCCTTCTTGACGTCGTTCACGCCGTTGTTCGGCGCGGGCTCGTCGTCGCCCCCGCACGCGATGAGGAGAGCGACGACGACCGAGGAGAAGAGGACGAGGTTACGCATGCGTTGCTTGCCCTCTCTCCTAGTACGAGGCGCGCGTCACTGCACGGTGCCAGCGACGCTCGCCGTTGCCGACACCGACGCCTGGACGTCCTGTACGGCGTTGCCGACGGCGGCGACGAGCGGCGGGATGCACGCCGCCTTGATGTCGGTGACCGCGCTGACGTTGCCCTGGAACGTGCCCGCGATGTCCGCCATCGCCTTCAGCCGCGCCTGGAACGCGAGGATGACGCCGAGGTTCGCCTCGAACGTCGCCTTCAGCCGACCGGCCGCCTGGATGTCGGCCGAGCCGCTGAGCTCGATGTCGAGCTCCGGCGGACGGCACTCGGCCTTCGCCGAGACGCTCGCATCGCAGTTCGCATCGCACTTCGCGTCGACCTGGCAGCCGCCCTCGAGCTTGCCGCCCTCGCACTTGAGCGGCTCGTAGTCCGCCTTGCACTCGCCGTCACACTTGACGGACGCCTCGGCGGTGCCGGTGCAGCTCGCGGAGCACTCGCCGCTGCACGAGCCCTCGCACGTGGCGCCCGGCGCCGTCACCTCGCAGGTGCCTTCGCACGTGCCCTGGCAGGTGCCGTCGGCCTGGATGCCCGAGCCGTTGCCCCCGCCCTTCCCCTTGCAGGTGCCGTCGCACTTGCCGGCGCACTGCACGCCGCCCTGCGCGGTGCAGGAGCCCTTGCACTCGCCGGTGCACTTGCCTTCGCACGTGAGCGTCGCGCCGGCCTTCGCCGTGCACTCGCCTTTGCATGCAACCTGCAAGCTTCCGCCCGTGCACTTCGGCGGGTTCGCCTTGATATCGCACTTGCCGCTGACGTCGCACTTCGCCTGGCAGTTCGCCT
>JBDHVD010000559.1:0-5738 GCA_039809525.1 Labilithrix sp.
GCTCTCGCGGACGCTGACGACCCTCACGCCGATCCTGTCGAGTTCGAGCACGTCCGTGAGGTTGCCGATCATCGAGGCGGCCGAAGCGGTCGAGCGCCCACACGATGAGCACGTCGAGGGCGCCTTCTTGGCGTCCTTATCCTTCATGATGCGGTCGTAGTCGGACCGCTTCTCGACGGCCGAGGCGCCCTCCTCGAAGACGGCGGCGATCTCGCAGCCCCTGGATCGGGCGAGCTGCTCGACCTCGGGGTCCACCGGAGCCGAGATTCGGATCGCTCGGGCGGCGCCACGCGTTCGGCACATCGCGGGTGAACGGACCTCAAGAAACACGATTGGAATGACTATTGATGTCGCGAATAAATGGCATCTGACTGGTCGAGTGCATCGTGTGCTCTGCACCCAGACGGCCTACTCAAGACGGCTTCTCAGGAGCCGACTTCTCCGTTGACCCAAAGAACGATGTTTGATTGTTGGTGCCTTCCAGGAACCACCCTTCTCGAGATTTTCTCAAGACGGAGCGGGCCCTGAGAAGGCCGACGACGGCTCCGAGCGTCTTCCGAAGGCGTTCCGAAGGCCCGAACGAAAATCGACGGTCATACCCCCTAGGGGGAATGCGGACCTCCTCCGCATCGGGTAGAAGCGCTCCAGGCGTCGAACAAAGCGCCTGGTGCTCAGGCGCGCGGAGCGACTCAGGCGGGGGCATGGCCACATTCTTTTCTGAAAATTACCCGATGGGGGGGGCAAGACTCAGGCCAATCTAAGCCCGAAGCGTCTTGTGCTTCCCGAGGAGATCGGGTCGAGAGCGAGGGCTACGATCCCCGGATGGGATCGTCCTCGAATAAGCCGACCACGAACGAATCCGCGTCCTCGCACGCGACCGGAACGACCGACGTGCATCCTCCCGAGCGGAGGAACGCGATGAGGCGGCGTTGGCGATGGGGCTGGAGAGGACGGCCACTCGTTGTGATGGCAGGCCTTGGCCTGGCCCTCGCGGGCCTTGCCTTCGCCTGCGGCTCGGACGACGGCGGCGGACCGGGGAGCTGCGTGGGAGCCCCCTGCGACGACGGCGGGGGCTCGGAGACGAGCACACCGGACGGCCCCGGCGAGCAGGACGGCAACGCGCCCACCGACGGAGGCGCGGATGGCGATGCCGACTCGTCGATCGTCGTGGCGTGCGGCGATGCGGGCGAACCGGGCACGCTCGATCCGACTTTCGGCGATGGCGGCGTCGTCTGGTTGAAGTACCCCGCGTCGGGTGCCCACGCCGTCGCGGTGCAAGGCGACGGAAAGATTGTCGTCGGGGGATTCACGGGGGGCTCCTCCGGAAAGTTTGCGATCGCGCGGCTGCTCCCCACTGGCACCGTCGACACCGCGTTTGGCGCTGGCGGTCTCGTCGAGCGCCAAGTCGGGGGCCTGAAGTCCGAGAGTCGCGCTCTCGCTGTTCTTTCTGACGGGCGGATTCTCGTTACGGGCATTGCGCGAGAAGTAGGGAGCCCCACGACGTTCGCAACGATTCGCCTGCTAAGCAGTGGCAGCATTGACACGGCTTTCGGCACCAACGGGGTCGTGATCACTTCCATCCCCGGTCGCGACGCGTATGCGAGTTCGATCGCGGTTCAATCAGACGGCAAGGTCCTGGTTGGGGGGCACAGCGAGGACGCGTTCAACCCGGAGGGGACCGCGGACTTCGAGGTCGTGCGCTACTCGGCCGACGGGATGCTGGATACATCGTTCGGAACCGGCGGCCGGGCGACAGTGGATGTCGCTGGAACGCGCGATGAACCGGGCGTCATCGCGATTGGGACGACTGGCGCCATCCTCGTCGCGGGCGGCAGCAGCGCGACTCTCGACGATCCAATTCACGTCAATCTCGCCGTTGCGAGGTTGACCACCGGTGGCGTGCTCGACGCCACGTTCGGCACCGGCGGGCGATTCGCCACGAACTTCGGCGGACGCCAGCGCGCGTACAGCGTTGCGATCGATTCGTCGGGCCGACCAGTCCTCGGCGGCATGAACGGGACCGCCGCCGACTTCGGCGTCTACCGTCTCACAGGAGCGGGTGCTCTCGACACGTCCTTCGGTGACGGCGGGGCGACCTCACATGACTTCGCGGCGACCTTCGACGCCGTCATCGCGCTCATCGTCCAGGAGGACGGGAAGCTGCTAGCAGTCGGTTCAAGCAGTGCAGGCTTCGAGACGGGTAGCATTGCGGCGGCTCGATACATGCCGAACGGCTCGCTGGACTCGACGTTCGGAACAGCGGGAAAAAGCGTCACCGGCCCACCCGTCAACACCGATCTAAGGGCTGCCGCCGCCGCGAGGGGCAAGTGCTCCTACGTGGTGGTCGGCGAATGGTCCTACGACACCAACACGATCACGAAGTCGGCGTTCGGGATCGCTCAGTATCGCCGTTGAACAAGCGGGGGAGTTCGAGCACATGGCAACGACATGCACATCGTCTGGGGTTATCGCGCAGGGAGACGCCGTGTGCGTGACCGGGTGGGATGCTGGCCCGCCCGCACGCCCGATCGTCGCCAGGGCGAGTCGAACCAACCTCGGAACGTCTAAGACGGTCTTCGGAGTCGCGGCCGCAGCAGCAGGCGGCGGCACGGTCAGCGTTCTCGTCGCGGGTGAAGTCGCTCCCGACGCGATCACGTCCCTCGGTGCAGGAGATTCCCGCATCATCGCGACGGACATCAACCAAGGGCTCGCCCAGGATCAGTGCCGCCTCATCCGCGTGGACCGCCCCGACGGGAGCGAGCACGTCGTTGGGACGTGCGACGAGAGCGGCAACGTGGCGGTTCAACCTCGAGGTTCGCAGGACACCTCGTCGCTGCACGTGTTCAACGTTCGCGCGTACGGGGCGAGGGGAGACTCTCCCGGCGACGGGGGCGGCACGGACGATACGGCGGCGATTCAGGCTGCGATCGCGGCGGCGGGCGGCTACGCGAACGTGGGCGGCGCGGACGCGAGCGTCGGTGTCGTGTACTTCCCGCCTGGCCTCTACCGGTGCTCGTCGAAGATCACGATCGACACGGCGGTGCAGCTCCGCGGGCCTCACGGCAACGGCGTCTACGCGCTGGCGGTCCTGTTCTTCGACGACAACATTGCGGAGGACGCGCTGGTGGAGATCCAGCACAACGGCGGCCTCGGCGCGTACACGAGCATCTTCGACCTCGGGATCATGCAGCTCCGGTCGAACGCGCGGAACGGCCTGATCGCGACGGTCGGGCTGGCCGTACATGCGCAGGGGGTGCACCTCCACGACGTGGTGGTGCAGGAGGTCGCGGGTGACGGGATCGAGATCGCGGGCAACGCGGGCGAAGGGACGTTCGCGAACGGGTGGAGCCTGACGGGCAAGCTCCGCGTGGCTCGCAACGATCGGTACGGCATCCACGTGCACGGCGGGGACGCGAACGGCGGGGGGATGACGGGGCAGCTCGAGCTGATGGGGAACAAGAGCTGGGGGATCGTGGAGTCGTCGCAGCACGGCAACGGGTGGACGGGAGCCATCAGCACGGAGGGGAACGGCTTCCGCGAGAGCCTTTTGGACGGCGAATGGCAGCAAGGGGGCGCGGCGGTCGACGCGGCGCACGTCTGGAGCGCTTCGAAGGTCGTCGGCACGGCAGGGCGGCTGATGCTCCCGAGCGTGGGGAACGGCTCGGGCTTCTTCTACCGGGCGCGGGACATCGGAGCGGCGCCGCACGAGACGCACGCGACGACCGAGCCGACGTGGCCAACCACGATCGGCGGAACGGTGCAGGACGGCGACATCCTGTGGGAGTGCTGGGCGGAGATCGGCGGCCCGATCAAGTCGGACAGCCTGACCGGATCGAGCACCTGGGGTTGGGTCTACCAGGAGGGGGACCAGAGCTTCTGCCGGCTCGACGCGCGCGACGTCGTCGCGGGCGGCATCACCGACACGGCGTGGGATCCGACGACGTCGTCGGTGCTGTTCGGGCCGCTGGCGTGCAAGCTCGTGCCGTTCGAGGTGCAGAGCGCGCGCCTCGACGATCCGGGCACGATCACGCGTCCGCTTCGCATGCGCATGGGCGAGCAGGGCTCGCCCCTCGCGGGCATGGCGAAGTTCGCGGGCAACAGCGCGGACATCCCGGGCTCGTTCGAGGGAGGTGTCGCGAACCTCCGCGACTACTGGGACGAGCGCTTCCACCGCTGGTCGAGGCAGGTCTATCGCGAGGTGGGCGTCTCGCAGGCCCCGAGCTACTACGACTTCTTCTCGTTCACCGAAGCGGAGGGACGGTCGGGGCCGCAGCCCGGCGCCGTGTGCTGGCCGTCGCTGTGGCTCGGCGGCGTCGTGGGCGCGGAGAAGCGGATGACGGCGGTCGCGGCGAAGGCGACCGCGCCGTACGCACCGGACTTCACCGACGTCGCCGGGAGCGCGAAGGGCGGCGTTCGAAAGAACGATCTCGTCCTGAACACGGCGGCGGAGGATCGACCGTCGGTGCCTCTGGCGTGGCGCGCGAAGGACGTCGGCGGCATCGCGAGCCACAACACGTGGGCCGCGAGCTACCCGTACGACGCCGGGATCTTGCTCCGGCCTGGCACGGCGGGCGATCCCTTGTATCTCGCACGGAACAGCGGGACGACGGGCGCGACCGAGCCAGCGTTCGTCGACGTCCGCGGCACGTCGTACGTCGACGGGACGGTCGTATGGGACTGGTGGGGGACGTATGGCGACGACACCGTCTGGGAGCCGGTGATCGCCGAGCTCCCGACGACGCCGTCGATCGACGTCTCGGCGGGCGGGACGATCACGTTGACCGAGGACGAGGCGGCGCACGCACGGATCAAGCTCGTGGGGGCGCTGACGAGCGACGTGACGGTGCTCGTTCCGCCCGGACCGGCAGAAGGCTGGTCGCGCGACTTCTGGAATGCCACGAGCGGCGCGTTCACGGTGAGCGTCGGCGCGACAATGACGGGAGCGGCGGTCGCGATCGCCCAGGGCGCGGTGAGCCGCCTCTTCGCGAACACCGTCGACGTGCTGTCGATCACGGGCAACTCCGGGAACACGGCATCGTCGATGCAGAGGGCTGTGTTCACGTCGAGCGGCACCTGGACGGCGCCAGCGGGCGTCACGAACGTACTCCTCGTGGGCCATGGCGGCGGAGGAGGAGGGGGCGGCGGACTGAACGCGCAGAGCGCGGACTCGCATACCGCGGGCGGCGGCGGGGGCGGCGCCGCCGTTCTGGCGACGAGGGCGGTGACCGTCGTACCCGGCGAGGACTACGCCATCACGATCGGCGCTGGTGGATCGGGCGGCGCCGTCGGCTCGAACGGATCGAACGGCGGCGCGACGACGTTCGCGCTCGCGTCGCCGTCGACGGTCCTCGCCGAGCTCGCGGGAGGCGCCGGCGGGCTTGCCGGCAAGGGGTCGGCGCAGGGACCGAACGGCTTCGTCTGGGGGCTCGGCGGCGCGAGCGTGGCGCCCGCGTCGGTACCGCCGGCTTCGATGGATGTGCAGAGCCTTCCGGATCTCTATCGCGACGCGCTTCCATCGCGCGGCGGCAACGGTGTGACCGGCAACAACGCCTCGTACCGTCAGCCCGGGAATCCCTCGCTCCAGAACCACCCGGGCGGCGCGGCGGGGACGCCCGACGCGACGAGCGCGGGCAGCTACCGTGGCGGCGGTTGCGGCGGGGGCGGAGGAGGCGGGCCAGCCGCGGCGGGTGGCGCGGGCGGCAATGGTGGCACCCCCAACAACGCGGGCTCGTCGACGG
>JBDHVD010000560.1:0-5726 GCA_039809525.1 Labilithrix sp.
TCCGGCAGCCACGAGAACAGGCGCATCGGGAACGGCAGCCGCTTCAGCCGAGGCGACGCAGATCGTCGAACAGCGCCCGCCTCTCGGCGACGTGCGACAGGTCCATCGAGACCCGCTCCAGGGAGCAGCGCGGAGCCTCGCCTCGGAGGAGCGCCTCCTTCTCCTCGATGACGTCGGCGTGATCCACCTCGATCCACGTCAGCGTGCGGGGCACGTCGAGCCGGTAGGGACGCGTGTCGAGCCCTGCGGCCAGGTTGACGACGGCGTCCGCGCCCTCTCCGACGGCGCGCGCCACCCGCTCGTCGATGAGGTACGTGCGCGCGACGAGCGGCCACGTCCCGCCGGTCATCCGGCTCAGGCCGACGAGCTCTTCTCCCCTCGGTCCGGCCAGCTTGCGAGCGAAGGGATCGCGGAACACCGCATCCAGGCGCTCGGATTCGAGCGCGCGCGCCATCGCCACCCAGCGCGCGGTGTCCTGGACCCGATCGACGCCCTCGTGCCGAATCGTGCTCATGAGGCGCTGATTTATGTCCGGGTAAAAACGATGTCAATATTACCCGGGTGATTTTGTCGGCGCCGGCGCACGCCCGCTCAGGGCAGGAGCGACCGCGCGGCCCGCTCGCCGCTCGCGATCGCGCCCTCGACCGTGGCGTTCTCGGGCGGCGCGCTCGTGTGCTCGCCGGCGAAGAAGAGCGTGCGTCCGACCGGCTTCGCGATCCGCGTTGCGGCCGACGCGCCACCCACGAGCGGGAACGAGTAGGCGCCGCGGGCGAACGGATCGGCGCTCCAGTCGTGGTGATGGAACGTCTCGAGCTCGTCGTGCACCGCGGCCGCGCGCATCCCGAGCACCCGCGCGAGCGTGTCGAGCGCGGCCTCCGCGATGCGCGGCCCCTCGAGCGATCCGAGGGCCGCCGCCGCGGGTCCGCCCGCCCATGCGACGAGCACCGGCGCGAGGATCGGGCGCGCGGTCCAGAACGTCGGCAGCGCCTCGCCCGGCGCCTGGAGGAGCGCCGCCTTCGCGAGCTCCTTCTTCTTCTCGATCCAGAACGGGCTGCGGAAGCGGAGCGTCACCTTCGCCACGTCGCCCATCGCGAGCGAGTCCATCGCGCGGAGGCGCTCCTTCTCGAGCGGCGGATCGAAGGTCACGTCGGACACGACCTTCAGCGGCAAGGCGACGATCGCGGCGCGCGCCCGCGCCTCCGACTCGCGTCCGGTGGGCCCGATCATCGAGACGCGCACCTCGTCTCGCCGGTGCACGACGCGCGTGACCCTGCGGCCGAGACGGACGTGCGTCCCGAGGCCGGCGGCGAGCGCCGAGACGAGCACGTCGTAGCCGCCGTCGACGCGCATCATGCGGCCCGGTCCCTCGGCGCCGCCGCGCGCGAGGCCCTTCGCGCCGACCCGCGTCGCGTCGCCGGCGTGGAAGCCCTCGACGAAGGCGCGCGCGAGGTCGCGGTCCTTCGAGGAGAGCCTCGCGCGCGCGAGCGCCTCGGCCATCGATCGGTCGCCGCCGCTCCGCACCGAGCGGAACGCCGCGCCGAGCGCGCCGGCGATGCGCCCGTCGAGGTCCTTCTCCTCGCGGAGCGCCCCGCGCTCGAGGACCCAGCGGCCGCCCTCGAGCTCGTTCAGCGCCAGGCCCATCTCGCGGAGGATGCGCTTCGTGCGCTCGGTGCCCTCGTGCACCAGCTCGGCGCCGAGCTCGATCGGCACCGAGCAGCGCGGATCGTGCAGCGTGTGGATGCGCCCGCCGATGCGCGCGCGCGCCTCGAGGACGTCCACGTCGCGACCCGCGCGGACCAGCGTCCGCGCGGCCGCGAGCGCCGCCGCCCCCGCGCCGACGACGATCGCGTCGAGCACGACGCCCCGTCAGCGGCGCGCGCCGCGCTGCCGGGGGAAGGACGACGAACGGCGCTCTCCGCGCTCGCGCTCGCGGGGCGGAGGCGGGAGCGCCTCGCGGCGCATCGTCTCGATCCGCTGGGTGCTGTCGCCGCGCGAGACGGCGACGATCTCCGCGACGTCGAGCGCGGGGAGGAACAGCTCGGTGCGCGCGAAGCGCCCGGTCTTGCCTGCGAAGATGCGCGGGACCATGAACATGATCCGGCGGATGCCGTCGGCGATCCGGCGGGGCATCGCGATCCGATCGATGATCGGATCGAGGAAGTCGTTCACCGCGCCCATCACGTCGCGCACGCCGGCCGCCGCTTCCGCGAGCGGCTCGTAGAGGAGCGCGGTCATGAGGACGATGTCGTCGAGCGCGCCCTCCTGCTTCGTCTTGCGGTCGAGCGCGTCCATCTTGCGGAAGAAGCGCTCGCTCCCGTTCTCCGTCGCCTCGTCGTCGTCGAGGAACGCCGAGAGCTCGGGGAGCAGGACGGCCATCGCGCCGATCTCCCAGAGTAGCCACATCGATCGATGGGCCGCGCCGGCGCGCATGAGCCGGAGGATCTCCTCGAAGATGCGCGGGCGTGCGGCCCGGGCGAGCTCGCCGCGGCTCGCGACCATCGCGTCGTAGACCGCGGGGTCGAGGCCGAGATCGAGGCGCGCGGCGAACTTGATCGCGCGCAGGATGCGGACCGGGTCCTCGCGGAAGCGCACGATCGGCTCGCCGATGGTGCGGATCGTCCGGCCCTCGATGTCCGGCATGCCTCCGCACCAGTCGAGCACCTGCCGGCGATCGAGATCGTAGAACAGCGCGTTGATCGTGAAGTCGCGCCGGAGGGCGTCCTCGTGCGCTTCGCCGAAGACGTTGTCGCTGCGGATCAGCAGATCGTCGTCGGCGTCGCCGCCCTCGCCCGGGTTCCTCCGGAACGTGGCGACCTCGACGACCTTGCCGCCGCCGAAGAGCACGTGCGCGAGGCGGAAGCGCCGGCCGATGATGCGGCAGTTGCGGAACAGCGCGCGGACGTCGTCGGGGCGCGCGTTCGTGGCGACGTCGAAGTCCTTCGGGCGTCCGCTGAGCAGGAGGTCGCGGACGCAGCCGCCGACGAGATAGGCCTGGTAGCCGCTCCGCTCGAGGCGGCGGACGACCTTCGCCGCATCGGGATCGATGGCGTCGTCGTCCAGCGGCGCGTCGTGGCGGACGAGGCCGGTGCCGGTATGGCGTTCGAGGATGTCCTCCTCGCCCGGGATTTCTTCGGGCTCCGATTCGACGCGGAACGAGGGGAGCTCGGGCGGCGGGGGTAAGTCGCGGTTACGGTCGTGGGGTGGGCGTCGCATAAGGGCCCGGAATCTCAAATCAAAGAGCGCATGATTGCGCGCGCAAGGCGCGGGTCCGACTGTACCAGCCCCACCCCTCCGCCGCAACGTGAGCCGCGACCGGATGATACGCTGGCAGAGATGGCCCTCGAGCCCGCCAAGCTCGCCGACTTCCAGATCGCGGGCGCCCTGGGGGCCGGGACGACGGCCAAGGTCTACGAGGCGGTCCACGTCGGGAGCGGCCGGCAGGTCGCGATCAAGGTGCTCGAGCCGTCGCAGGCCGGCGGCGAGATGCGCGAGCGCTTCGCCCGCGAGGCCGTCCTCCTGTCCGCCGTCCAGAGCCGCTTCGTCGGCACGATCCTCGGCTTCGGCTTCGATCGCGGACAACCGTTCCTGGTACTGGAGCGGCTGAAGGGCGAGACGCTCGACGCGAAGCTCCGGCGCGACGGTCCGGTGCCGATGCCGCTCGCGGTGCGCTGGATCGAGCAGCTCCTCGTCGGCGTCCGCGACTGCCACGACGCGCAGGTCATCCATCGCGACATCAAGCCGTCGAACATCTTCCTCCATCACGACGGCTTCGAAGAGGCGGTGAAGCTGATCGACTTCGGCGTCGCGCGCCTCCGGGAGATCGCCGGGAGCACCGGCGACAGCGGGAGCCTCACCTCGACCAACCACCTCATCGGCAGCATGGGGTACATGGCGCCCGAGCAGTTCAGGAATCCGAAGGGCGTGGGCTTCCCCGCCGATCTCTACGCCGTCGGCGTCGTCGTGTTCCGCACGCTCACCGGGCGCCTCCCGTTCGTGAGCCGATCGCTCGAGGCGGTCATCCGGATGAAGTCCGAGCAGCAGGCGCCCGCGATCTCGGGGATGCCCGGGATGCCGAGGAACGTGGTGCTCGACTGGTTCGTGCATAAGGCGATGGCGCGAGAGCCGGCCGAGCGATTCCAGAGCGCGCGCGAGATGCTCGAGCACTGGTGGAACGTCATGGCCAGCCTCGACGAGGACGCGGCGACCGACGTGATGCGCGGCATCGGGCGCGTCGACGAGTCGTACGCCGGGCCGCTCCACCGCACGCGGGAGCCGTCGATCCCGATCTCGCTCGCGGCGGATACGCCGCGCGACGAGGAGCACACGATCCGTCACCCGCTGCCGCCGACCGAGCGCGCGCCCGAGATCCCGATGACCGTCCGCTCGCCCGCGCCGATCGACGGCGACGGCTTCGACGACATGCCGACGCGCGCCGACCCCAGCCTCAGGAAGCTCGTCGAGCGCGAGCTCGAGCTGCAACGCAAGGGAAAAGGTCGCGCCTGACCCGAGATTTTTCGCGCGACCGGCCCGAATCAAAGTTCATGCCGTAGGGCGTTGACGCCCCAACGCGTGTGATTACCTTGCCCCGCGACTCGAAGCAGATTCTTCGGGAGGCACAAGGACATGGGCAAGATCATCGGAATCGACCTCGGTACCACGAACAGCTGCGTTGCCATCATGGAGGGCCGCGAGCCCAAGGTGATCGTCAACGAGGAGGGCTCGCGCATCACGCCGAGCGTCGTCGCGTGGGACGAGAAGGGCGAGATCCTGGTCGGCCAGATCGCCAAGCGCCAGGCGGTCACGAACCCGGAGAACACCATCTTCAGCGCCAAGCGCTTCATCGGTCGGCGCTTCGAGGAGGTCTCGGAGGAGACGAAGCGCGTTCCCTACAAGACCGTGCGCGCGCAGAACGGCGACACCGCGTTCGACATCCGCGGCAAGACCGTGTCGCCGCAGGAGGTCAGCGCGAAGGTCCTCCAGAAGCTCAAGAAGGCGGCGGAGGACTACCTCGGCGAGAAGATCAGCGAGGCGGTCATCACCGTCCCCGCGTACTTCAACGACGCCCAGCGCCAGGCGACGAAGGACGCCGGCAAGATCGCGGGCCTCGAGGTCAAGCGCATCGTCAACGAGCCGACGGCGGCCGCGCTCGCCTACGGCCTCGACAAGAAGAAGGACGAGATCATCGCCGTCTACGACTTCGGCGGCGGCACGTTCGACATCTCGATCCTCGAGGTCGGCGACAACGTCGTGCAGGTCATCTCGACCAACGGCGACACGCACCTCGGCGGCGACGACGTCGACAACCTGATCATCGACTGGATGATCGCCGAGTTCAAGAAGGCGCAGGGCATGGATCTGTCGAAGGACAAGATGGCCCTCCAGCGCCTGAAGGAGGCGGCGGAGAAGGCGAAGATCGAGCTGTCCTCGATGCAGGAGACGGGCATCAACCTGCCGTTCATCACCGTCGGCCCCGGCGGCCCGGTGCACCTCGACATGCGCCTCTCGCGCGCGAAGCTCGAGCAGATGATGACGCCGCTCGTCGAGCGCTCGATGGAGCCGGTGAAGAAGGCGCTCCAGGACGCGAAGAAGAGCGCGAAGGACATCGCGGAGGTCATCCTCGTCGGCGGCTCGACGCGCATCCCGCTCGTCAAGGAGACGGTCAAGAAGTTCTTCGGCAAGGATCCGCACCAGGGCGTGAACCCCGACGAGGTCGTCGCGATCGGCGC
>JBDHVD010000561.1:0-5713 GCA_039809525.1 Labilithrix sp.
GTGCGAGCTCGGGACGCTCACGAGCGAGGTCCACGTCTCCGCGTCGTCCGCGTCCTCCGCCAGCGCGAAGAAGCCGCTGTCCTCGCGGCTCCACAGATCGCCCGTGCTCGCTCGCACGCCGAGGACGTCGGCCGCCTCGGCGAACGCGGAGCATCCTTCGCACGCGAAGGGGAAGCCGTGCGCGCCGT
This sequence comes from Labilithrix sp., assembly GCA_039809525.1. Classification (GTDB taxonomy): domain Bacteria; phylum Myxococcota_A; class Polyangia; order Polyangiales; family Polyangiaceae; genus Labilithrix. The sequence goes on from JBDHVD010000561.1 coordinate 189, forward strand.
GCGTCGTCGCCCACGCGTCGGCCTCGAAGCTCGCCTTGTCGGTCGCGAGGTGGACGGCGCCGACCGCGCGCGCGGTCTCGAGCTCCGCCCTCGTGTCGAGGCCGCCGATGATGCCGCCGCGATAGATGCGTCCGACGAAGCCGCGTGCATTGACCTCGGCGACCTGACCGCGCGCGTTCCAGTCCATGTTGGCGAACACCGGGCCGTTCGGGTCGCCGTCCTGCGTCGAGACGGGGCACGCCGCGTCGACGTTCGGGGCGAGGAACGCGAGCCGCTCGAGCGCGGAGTCGCCGCCGTAGCTGCGGACCGGGCTCGACGCGTCGCACGCGCTGCCGCCGGTAACCGCGACGACGACGCGCCCGCGGAGCTCGGCCAGCGTGGGGAAGGAGCAGGTCCCGGCGAGCGCATCGCGCAGCGAGGTCGCGCCCGGGCAGCGCTTCATCGCGTCGGCGGGCGCGAAGATCGCGTCGCGGCCGAGCGAGCGCGCGAGCACGGCATCGAGGTCCGCCGGCATGTGCCCGGGCGAGAAGCCGTCCTTCAGGTCGACGAAGACCGTCGTGACCTCGTGACGGGGGACGGCGCGATGGAACGCGGCGATCTGCGCGAGGCACGTCGAGGCGGTCGCGCACGAGGTGTCACGGAAGAACGGAAGGTCCTCGTGGTAGACGAACCAGTCGCCGTCGAGCTCCGCGGAGCCGCGGCGCGAGACGTGGACGTCGAGCTCGATGCTCCGGATGCGGTGGTAGAGGAGCTGATCGAGCAGCGGCTCCTCGCGCTCGTACGAGTTGTGCGACGACTTCTGCACGACCTGCGAGTACGGGACGTCGGGTCCCGGCGACAGGAGGTCGTCGCGCGGCGCCGGCGCGAGCGCGAACGAACGAGGTGCAGCGGCGAGCGCATCGCGTTCGTCGACGAAGGGGATCGCGCTCGCGATCCCTTTCCGGTCCACGCCGCTGCCGCATGCCGCGAGGACGGCGAACCAGACGGCGAAACGCGAGCGCATCGGGCGGCATCGTAGCAGCCGCGGTGACTATTGCCTCATGGGGCATCGGCCCCGGGGAATCGTGCACCACCGGCGCCCACAGCGCGACCGGCCGCCGGAACCGAGCATCGGACGTGCATTGCTGCAGGCCTCGGGGGGGAAGCGAGGTGCACGTGCGACAACCGACCAACATCGATCCGGCCAAGGGAAAGCTCGGCGTGCTCCTCGTGGGCATGGGCGCCGTGGCCACCACCACCATCGCGGGCGTCCTCCTCGCGCGGCGCGGGTTAGCGCTGCCGATCGGCTCGCTCACCCAGCTCGGCACGATCCGGCTCGGCAAGCGCACCGAGGGCCGCGCGCCGCCGATCCGCGACCTCGTTCCGCTCACCGAGCTGGCCGACATCGAGTTCGGCGGCTGGGACATCTTCCCGGACGACGCGCACGAAGCCGCGCGCCGTGCGGCCGTGCTCGAGGATCGTCACCTCGATGCCGTCCGCGAAGAGCTGTCGGCGATCAAGCCGATGCAGGGCGTCTTCTACCAGCAGTACGTCCCCCGCCTGCGCGGGCTGCACGTGAAGTCGCCGGCGTCGAAGCGCGAGGCGGTCGAGCTCGTCCGCGAGGACATCCGCCGCTTCAAGCGCGAGCGCGGCGTGGACCGCGTCGTCGTCGTCTGGTGCGCCTCGACCGAGACCTTCACCACCCCGAGCGCCGCCCATGCGAGCCTCGAGGCGTTCGAGAAGGGCCTCCTCGACGACGATCCCTCGATCTCGCCGACCCAGATCTACGCCTGGGCTTGCCTCCTCGAAGGGGTGCCGTTCGCGAATGGGGCGCCGAACCTCGGCGTCGACTTCCCCGCCGCCGACGCGCTGTCGAAGGAGACGCGTACGCCGATCGCGGGCAAGGACTTCAAGACCGGTCAGACGCTCATGAAGACGGTCATCGCGCCGGGCCTCAAGGCGCGCATGATCGGCCTCCGCGGCTGGTACTCGACGAACATCCTCGGCAACCGCGACGGAGAGGTGCTCGACGAGCCGGCGTCCTTCAAGACGAAGGAGCACTCGAAGCTCGGCGTGCTCGATGCGATCCTCGAGCCGGACGCGCATCCCGAGCTCTACGGCGACTACGTCCACAAGGTCCGCATCGACTACTACCCGCCGCGCGGCGACGCGAAGGAGGGCTGGGACAACATCGATATCGCCGGGTGGCTCGGCTACCCGATGCAGATGAAGGTCAACTTCCTCTGCCGCGACTCGATCCTCGCCGCGCCGATCGTGCTCGACCTCGCGCTGTTCCTCGATCTCGCGAAACGCTCCGGCTTCCGCGGCATCCAGGAGTGGCTCGGGTTCTACTTCAAGTCGCCGATGGCGGCCCCGGGCCTCACCCCCGATCACGACCTGTTCGTGCAGCTCATCAAACTGAAGAACACGCTCCGGTGGATGGTCGGCGAGGACCTCATCACCCACCTCGGGCACGAGTACTACGACTGAGGCCTTTCCCGTGGGCGACTTCGTCGACATCGTCTGCTCCTTCATCCTGGTCGGCGCGCTCGCGATCGCGCTCGGTTCACATGCCGTCGCGAGCGCGGCCGCGGGGCGCCTGCTCGTCGCCAAGCGCGTCGACCGTGAACAGGGGCTGCCGGTCGTCGGCCGCGCACCGATGCACGCGGTCTATCGATCGCTGCTCCCGCTCGGCCGCGCGCTCGTCGCGGCGCACGTGAGCGCGAACGCCGTGACCGTGATGTCGCTCGCGCTCGCCGTGCTCGCCGCCGTCGCGTTCGCCTTCGGACATCTGGGCGTCGGGGCCGCGATCGCGTGCGTCGCCGCGCTCGCCGATGCGGTCGACGGGATGGTCGCGCGCGAGAGCGGGACGCAGAGCCGCCTGGGGCAGATCCTCGACACCTCCGTCGATCGCTACGTCGATGCGCTGCTCCTCGGCGGCCTCGCTGTGTATGTACGTCACGACGCGGCGCTCCTCATCATCGTGCTCGGTGCGATCGTCGGCTCGTTCATGGTGAGCTACGCCTCGTCGATCGAGCGCGAGCTGGGACACACGTCACCGGCCGCGCTCGTCCCCATGCGGCGGGCGCACCGCCTCGCGTACGTCCTCACCGGCGCCGCGCTCGGGCCCTTCGCCGCGCTCGCGTTCGGCGAGCAGCGTCCCGCGGCCGGCCTCGTGCCGGTGCTCGTCGCGGTCGCGGCGATCGCGACCGTCGGAAACGTCTCCGCCGTACGGCGCCTGGCCGCCGTCGCGCGGGCGACGAACGCCCCCGTCGCGTCGCCGCCCGACTCGAGCCCGCGCCAGATCGGCGAGGTCGAGCCCGCGGCGACGCCGCTGTCGGAGGGGGCGCGTCGATGACGCCGCCTCGAGCGCGGGCGTCGCTGTTCGACGCATCGTTGCTCGGCCGTCACCAGGTGGCCGCGGCGGCGGCCACGACCGCCGACTTCAGCGCGATGATCGCGCTCGTCGAGCTCGGGCATCGCTCTCCGCCGATCGCGACGCTCGCGTCCGCCATCCTCGGCGGCGTGATCAACTTCACCCTCTCGCGCGCGTGGGTCTACCGCGCGCGTCACGAAGGGACGATCGGGTCGCAGGCGTCCCGCTACGCGGTCGTCTCCCTCGGAGGCGCGCTGCTCAACGCCGGCCTGCTCGCGATGGTGCTCGCCAGCGTCCAGGCGCCGTATCCCGCCGCGCGCGTCGTCACGGCCGTCGCCGTGAGCGTCCTCTACACGTACCCGATGCACACGCGGGTCGTCTTCCGGGTGGCGCCATGAAGCCGGAGCAGGCCGTCAAGCCGGCCACCTCGATCCACTTCGTCGTGCCGTTCGCGGTCTACGCCGGATACGCGGCGATGCGATCGGAGCTGCGCATCGAGCACCTCCTCGTCCTCGCCGTCGTGGTCGTCCTCGTGGTGCTCGGCCCGCGTACGAAGGAGCTCCTGCTCGGGCTGTACCCGTTCGGGCTCGTCGGCCTGCTCTTCGACTCGATGCGGCCGTACCAGAGGGTGGGGCTCACCGAGTCCCGCGTCCTCTTGTGCGATCTCCGCGGGGTCGAGTCGCGCCTGTTCGGGTGGGAGAGCGGCGGTGAGCGCTTCACGCTCCACGACTTCTTCCGCGAGCATCACTGGGTCGGCCTCGACCTCTTCTGCGCGGTGCCGTACGCCACGTTCATCTTCTGGTGCGTCGCCGGAGCGATCTTCCTCTACGTGAAGGACCGCCCCGCGATGCGGCGGTTCGCGTGGGGCTGGTTCTTGCTGAACGTCGCGGCGTTCGCGACCTACCACCTCCTGCCGGCGGCGCCGCCCTGGTACTTCCACGAGCACGGCTGCACCGTCGACCTCGCGACGAAGGCGAGCGAGGGCCCGGTCCTCGCGCGCGTCGATGCGCTGCTCGGCGTCGGCTACTTCCACGGGATGTACGCGCGCGCGAGCAGCGTCTTCGGCGCGCTGCCGTCGCTGCACTGCGCGTATCCGCTCCTCCTCGTCATCGAGGGCTGGCGCTCGTTCGGTCCGCGCATGCGGGCCGCGTCGATCGCCTACTACCTCGCGATGGTGTTCTCCGCCGTCTACCTCGATCACCACTGGGTGCTCGACGCGCTGATGGGCAGCGCGTACGCCGTCGGCGTGTCCGTCCTCCTGCGCTACGTCGAGGCGGTGCGGCGCGAACGGGCGCTCCGGACGGAGGCGGCTGCGTGAAGCGGCTCCCGTGGGTGATCGCGACGTGGTTCGGCTGTGGGCTCTCGCCCATCGCGCCGGGCACCGTCGGGACCATCGCCGCGCTGCCGCTCTGGCTCGCCGTCCGCCACCACGGCGCCGCCGCCGTCCTCGCGCTCGCCTTCGTCGTCGCCGCCGCCGGCATCTGGGCCGGCGGCATCGTCGCCGACCAGTCGTCGTCGCACGATCCGCAGATCGTCGTCGTGGACGAGGTCGCGGGCGTGCTCGTCGCGCTGGCCGCCGCGCCGGCGGGATCGCTCGGGGGCGCGATCGCGGCCGTCGTCCTCTTCCGGTTGTTCGACGTCACGAAGCCGTATCCCGCACGCCCGGCGGAGAAGCTCCCGCGCGGCTGGGGCATCGTCGTCGACGACCTCGTCGCGGGCGTGTGGGCGGCGGCCGGCGTGCTCGTCCTCCACGCGATCGGAGCGGTGTCGTGAAGACGGGCGTCCGCGCGCAGCTCGCGGGCGTGATCCGCACCGGGGTCTCCGCGCTGGTCGATCTCGGCGGGCGGCGGCCGTGGCTCGTGCTCGTGTGCGCGCTCGCGCTGCTCGCGGGCGCCTGGAGCTACGCCATGCGCCTCGACGTGCGGTCGGACATCCGCGAGATGCTCCCGCGCGACAGCGCCGGCTTCCAGTCGTTCGAGCGCCGCCTCGAGCGCATCGGCGGCCGCGCGACCCTCGTCGTGCTCGCCGAGTCGCCGGACCGCGCCGCGAACGAGCGCTTCATCGACGAGCTCCGCGCCGCGCTCGAACGGATGCCCGACCGGCACCTCATCGCGTTCATCGAGAGCGACGCGAAGGACGCGCGCGCCTACTTCGAATCGCACAAGTGGCT
>JBDHVD010000562.1:0-5700 GCA_039809525.1 Labilithrix sp.
TCGCTTCACCGCAAAAGCGTGCGTCGCTTGCTTGGTGAAACGTACGTGCGGGATCGTTGGATTCTCGCGGACTTGCGTGCGCACCCTTCTGCAGTGAAGCGGACGGGGGCGCGCGGGACCACCCGCCCCCGGGCGGGAGGGCGGACCGGCGGCGCGCGCCGCGCGGCGATCAGGGCGGGACGATCGCGTCGCCCGTCAGCACCTCGAGGAACGCCGGGAGCTGCGTCTGCACGTTCGTATCGAACTGCGGGACCCACTGCTCCGTCGTGCCGATCGCGCGCGGATCATCGTGCGGGAGGCCGCGCGTCCCGTAGTGCTTCGCGACGTCGAGGAGCGTCGCGAGCGTGCCGCCGTGGCCGAAGGGGCCGCTCTTGTCGAGGCCGCGGAGCGACGGCGTCTTGAACGCGCCGAGCATGTTCTCGGCGGCCGGGAGATCGAGGAGCTTCGCCGCGGACGGCGCGTCGCTCCACTGCGAGGACGCGACGAACTCGCGCTTGGAGAGCGACGCGAGGACGTCGAAGCGACCCTTGTCGGGCTGGGCGTCCTGTCGGCCCGTCGGGAAGCGGATGACGTGGAACGCATCGTCGGTGAGGCGCGGTCCCCAGTGGCACTGCGCGCAGCCCACGGTGAAGAAGGACTGGAGCGCCTCCTTCTGCGGCTTCGTGAGCGCGGCCAGATCGCCGCCGGCATAGGCGTCGAGCTTGTTCGGCGTGACGCGGAGCGATCGCTCGAAGGCGGCGATCGCCTTGCCGGCGTTCACGTAGATGCGTGTGTCGTCGGTGGTGGCGAGCGGGTACTTCGCCCCGAAGATCGCCTCGTAGTCGTCGGCGTAGCGCGCCTTGATCTGCCCGGCGACGAAGGCGCGGCTCGATCCCATCTCGCGCGCGTCCTCGAACGGACCGAGCGCCTGCGCCCACAGCGTGTCCGCGCGGCCGTCCCAGAACTGCCATCGCGCGTGCGCCGCGAGCGCGAGCGCCGGCGCGTTGCGATCGATGCGCACGAGGCCCGTGGACTGCGGCGTGCCGTCGGTGAAGGCGAGCTTCGCGTCGTGGCACGTCGCGCACGCGACGGTGCCCGAGGGCGTGAGGCCCTTGTCCTCGAACAGCTTCTTTCCGAGCGCGGCGGCGGCCGGGAGATCGCCGTACTCGTTCGTGGGATCGGGCGGCGGAGCGAGATCGCCGAGCTTCATCGCCTGGATGAGGTCGCGCTGGTTCTCGGTGAACAGATCGTCGTAGAGCGCGGGGCTCTGCGCCTCCGGACGGGGCGTGCGATCGAGGAACGACAGCTCGACCGCGAGCTTGTTCGCCAGCGCGATCGGGTCGGGGTCGGAGGCCGTCGAGAGGATCTTCATCGTCTTCGTGTCGACGAAGACGTAGACCGGCAGCGGCGACTTCGACAGCTGCGCGGCGCCGAACGTGAAGCGCGGATCGACGCCGACGCGCCAGCCGTCGATCTTCGGCGTGGTCTCGGGGCGCGCGGGCATGTTGTCCCGGTCGGCGATCACGAGATCGACGAGCACGAAGCGCCCGGCGAAGCGCGGATCGGAGAAGACCTTCGCGTCGTCGTTCTTCACGTGCCACTCGCACGTCCCACACCAGGCCGCGGTGCTCCGGACGACGAGGACGCGCGAGCGCTCCGCGCACGGCTCGAAGAACCCGTCGATGGCGACGTCGCCCTCCGGACCGGGGAAGACCAGGCCCTGCGGGACGACCGACGTGATCGACATCTCGTACGGCCCCGGCGGGTACGCCGCGGTGGGCTTTCCGTCGACGCAGAGGGGCCGCGCGGCCGAGCCCTCGATGCCCGCATCGGTCGCGCCGTCGAGCACGTGCGCCGGGGGCGCGTCGTCGTCACCGCAGGCGGCGGCGAGCGCGAGCATGAACGCGGCGACCGGCAGCGAGGCTCCCGCGCGGAGACGCATGCCGAGTGGTTAGCACGTCACCGCGGGAAGGCCGCAGCGTTTCCTCCGTCCACCGTCACGACGCACCCCGTCGTGGCGCGGGCGCCCGCGAGGTAGGCGAAGGCGTCCGCCACGTCCGCCCCCGTGACCTCGCGCGAGAGCAGGTTCGAGCGGAAGTACTCGTCGACCGAGAGGCCGCGCGCGGCGGCGCGCGACTCGAGGACGCCGCCGGAGAAGATACCGGTGCGGATGCGATCGGCGTTGACCGCGTTGGCCCGGATGCCGAAGCGCGCGAGATCGACGGCGTACTGGCGCATCAGCGCGACGAGCGCCGCCTTCGGGACCGCGTAGGGGCCGAAGCCCGGGCCCTGGTTGAACGCGCTCTTGCTCGCGTTGAAGAGGATCGCCCCGCCGCGGCGCTGCCGCCGCATCACCGCGGCCGAGGCCGAGGCCACCAGGTTGTGCGAGAGCAGGTTGATGTCGAGCGACGCGCGGAGGGCCGCCTCGCCCTCGTCGGTGTCGAGCCGCCCCTCCGACGCGACGCCTGCGTTGCTCACCACCACGTCGAGGCCGCCGAACGTGCGCGCCGCGACGCGGACGGCGCGCTCGACGTCGTCACGCTTCGTGACGTCGCCGACGACGGTGGCGAGCTCGGGGCGCTTCTTCAGATCCATCTCGCGCCGATCGAACGCGACGACGTGCGCGCCGAGCTCGAGGAGGCGCTGCGCGGTGGCCTTGCCGATGCCCGATGCGGCGCCGGTCACGAGCGCGATGCAGCGCCCGAGCGGCAGCTCCGTCTCCTTCTTGATCTTCGCCTGTTCGAGGCTCCAGTACTCGACGTCGAAGAGGTCCTCCATGCTCACGGGCGAGAAGCTGCCGACGTCCTGCGCGTCGACGATCACGTGGATGGCGTGCTCGTAGATGTCGGCGGCGATCTCCGCCTCCTTCTTCGTCTTGCCCACCGCGAGGATGCCGATCTTCGGCAAGAGCACCACGCGCGGCCAGGGCTCGAGCTTCGTGCGCTTCACCCCCTTCTTCGCGCACATCTCCTCGAAGTAGCGATCGTAGCGTCGCGCGTAGTCGGCGACCTCGCGCTCCATCCGGGCGGCGAACGCCGTCGCGTCGGCGTAGTCGGGCTTCGTCACGAACAGCGGCCAGGGCTTCGTGCGGATCACGTGATCGGGCGTGACGCAGCCGCGCTGCACGAGCTCGTAGGCGTCCTTGCGCTCGAGAAACGCGAGGATCCACTCGCTCGATCGCAGCGCCACGATCGGCGCGCGCTCGGGCGCCGTCGCGGCCATCGTCGCGAGCGCGCCGCGGACGATCGGCACCACCTCCGCCTCGAGCACCTCGTCACGCTCGACGGCGGGGAACGTCACGGTGCCCATCCGATCGGCGGCGTAGCGCTCGGCGCGCGTGACCACCTCGATCATCCGCTCGTAGCTCTCCTTCGCCGTCTCGCCGAAGGTGAAGACGCCGTGCCGCTCGAGCACCATCACCGTGGGCGAGCGCCCCGCCGCGACGGCCGCGTCCCACGCCTTCTTGCAGGCGCGGGCGAGCCCGAAGCCGGGCATCACGTAGGGGATGAACAGGAGCTTGTCGCCGTAGAGCTCGCGGCAGATGGCCTCCGCGTTCGCCTGATCCGCGATGGCGAGGATCGCGTCGGCGTGCGTGTGATCGATGAACCGGGCAGGCAGCGCCGCGTGCAGCAGCGTCTCGACGCTCGGCGTCGGCGCGCCCGCGTCGAGCAGCGCGAGCCGGAGCTCGTTGACCATCTGCTCGTCGGTCATGCTCGGCAGCTCGAGCAGCCGCCCGAGGCGCGAGAGGCGCACCGCGGGATGCCCCGCCGGCTCGATCGTCGCGAGGTCCCAGCCCGAGCCCTTCACGTGCAGCACGTCGACGGTCTCGCCGAGCGCGTCCTTCGCCTGCGCCTTCACGCTGGTGTTGCCGCCGCCGTGGAGGACGAGCGCGGGCTCCTGCCCGAGGAGGCGCGCGGTATAGGTCCGGAGGGCGAGCAGCTCGCTCACGTGCGCGGCCCTCTCGGAGACCGCGCGCGCGGCGTCGGCGTCGGCGTACTTGCTGTCCATGCTGCCGCCGTCCTTACCAGGGAAGGCCGGCGGCGGCCATGCGGCCTACTGCTGCGTGGTGTCCTTCGTCGCGTCCTGCTTCGCATCCGGGTCCGACGGGAGCGACTCCGGAGGCGGCTGCTCGGTCACCACCGCCTCGACGATGAGGACGGTCTCCCCATCGGCCTGGAACTCGACCTGGGTGCGGCCGGGCTTCTTGCCGATGAACGCGTAGTCGCGATCGTTGACCACCGCGATCACCTCGAGGACGTCCGGATCGCGCGGAAAGACGTGCTGCTGCATCGGCTCCCCGTCGTCGTTGTACGGCACGACGTGGGCCTTCACGATCATGCCCTCGGGCACCGAGACGTGGTTCGCCTTCACCTCGCCGCCGAGCGGGCTCTTCTTCTCGCCCGTGAGCTCGATGCGCTCGTAGTTGGGACCGCAGGCGATCACCGGCAGGACGATGCCGCCGAGGACGGCGAGCGAGAGGACCTTCTTCGCGAGCTTCTTCATCACTGGCCTCCTGCGTCCTGCGCGGCGTCCGCGCCTGCGTCCTCGTCCGGTGTCCCCGATCCGCTCACCGTCACGTCGAGCTTCTGCGTGAGCCCCCCGCCCTTCGCGGTGAGCGTCGCCGAGCCCGCGCCCTTGCCGACGATGGTGACCTTGCCGCGCGAGTAGCCCTCGACCGCGACGAGCTCGGGATGATCCGAGGTCCACTCCACGGTCACCGATCCGGCGAGCGGCTTCAGCCCCTGCTGCGCGACCGTGCGGAAGCTCCGGCGATCGCCCGCGTCGAGCGTGATGCTCACGAGGCGCTCGGGGTTCGTGCCCTTGTACTCGGCGTCGTAGATGATGAGGCTGTCGGGCTTCGCGACGCGCACCGTGATGTAGTCGACGAGCCATCCCTTCTGATCGCGCGCCGACAGCGTCGCGATGCCCGGCTCGACGGCGGCGAAGCCGGCGGCGCCGCGGTTGACGTACTTGCCCACCGGCTCGATGGTCGTGCCGCGCTCGGCGTCCTTCAGCCAGACGAAGCCGTTCGAGTCCTGACGAAGGAGGAAGTCGAGCTCGAACGTCGATCCGAGCGCGATGTCCGTCGGGAACGCGTCGGCGTTGTTCCACCGATCACACGCGACCGAGTCGTCGCACTTGAAGGTGAAGCCTCCGTTGCCGAGCTCGCCCTTCTTCACCGCCGGGCTCGAGGCCGACGGATGGGTGATGCCGGAGCACCCCACGGCGAACGCGACGACGGCGCCCACGAACAGCGCGCTGATGCGAATTGGTTGCATGATACACGACCCCTATCGGACGCCTGCCGGTCACCGAACGACCGGCGGCGCAGCCCTTGTGAAAGACGGTGGTGGATGGCTCCTCGTCGCCGACGCGCGAGGCGCCCGAGACAGGCTCGGACGCCGTCGCGCTCGCGCGTAAGCCCAAGCGAAGCGAAGCGACAGAGCCCTATCGCAACGGCCGTGCCGTCGAGCTTTCGCCGGAAATTCCGGGGTTTCGCGATCGGCCCCCCGACCGGTGTCGCCGAATGGCCCTGACATCCATGGCAGGGGGGCGTGTTCCGGCGTGAACAGGGCATCCTCGTCATGCCGATCGTGTTGATCGGTTGACATTCGCAGCGACCCCGAGTACTTCCGCTCTCCCCCTCAGGCGCGTAGCTCAGTGGTAGAGCACTACCTTGACACGGTAGGGGTCGTTGGTTCAACCCCAATCGCGCCTACA
>JBDHVD010000563.1:0-5697 GCA_039809525.1 Labilithrix sp.
TGCTTCTTGATCGCGCTGCCGATCACCTTGATGGCGCCCGCGGCGATCAGCATCACGCCGAGGATGAGCAGCGCGTACTCGGGCAGTGTCGCTCCGCGGCCCGAGAACCGGCGGCGCCTCTGGGGCGAAGGTCGTGACGTCATGGTGGGTCACCCCGATCCTACGAAAAAAGCGCGACGATTGCCTTATCCTACGCGCCGTGTCCGAAGAGCTCGCCCGCGCGACGTCGGTGTCCAAGCGTTTCGGCGAGTGTGTGTCCGTCGCCCGCGCGTCGGCCTCGTTCCGGGCCGGGGAAATCCACGCGGTCTGCGGCGAAAACGGCGCCGGCAAGACCACCCTGCTCAAGCTGGTCGCGGGGATGCTCGTCCCCGACACCGGCGAGGTGCGCGTCGGCGGCACGGTCCTGTCGCCGCACACGCCCCGCGAGGCCATCGCCCGTGGGGTGGCGATGGTGCTCCAGCACTTCGCGCTCGTGCCGGTGTTCACCGCGCTCGAGAACCTCGTGCTCGGCGCCGAGCCCGTGGGGCCGGCGGGCGTGCTCGACCGCGCGGCCGCACGGGAGCGCGCGCGGCGGGTCGCCGGCGAGCTCGGCGTGGAGCTGCCGCTCGATGCGCGCGTCGAGACGCTCGGCGTCGGGGATCGGCAGCGCCTCGAGATCGCCCGCGCGCTCTTCCGCGACGCCCGGCTCTTCATCCTCGACGAGCCGACCGCGGTGCTGACGAAGACCGAGGCCGCCTCGCTCTACGCGACCCTGCGCCGGCTCGCGGACGCCGGCAAGGGGATCGTCGTCGTCACGCACAAGATGGACGAGATCCGCGCGCACGCCGACGTCGTGACCGTCATGCGTCGCGGAGAGATGGTGTTCTCGCGTCCCGTCGATCGGGCGGGCGACCTCGACGCGCAGATCGACGAGGTCACGAAGGCGATCATGGGCGGCGGGGCCGCGCACGAGGCGCCGCCGCCGGCGATCTCGACGACGCACGACGAGGTCGTCCTCTCGGTGCGGGACGTCGCGCTCGGACGCGCGCTCGACGGCGTCACGCTCGAGGTCCGCGCGGGCGAGATCGTCGGCATCGCCGGCGTCGAGGGCAACGGACAGCGCGAGCTCGTCTCGTTGCTCGCGGGCGACGTCACGCCCGATCGCGGCACCGTCGACGGAGGGCCCGTCGTCGCCATCCGCGAGGACCGGCAGACCGAGGGCCTCGTGCTCGATGCCTCGCTGCGCGACAACCTCCTCCTCGGCGAGCTCGATCGCTTCGCCGGCCCGCTCGGGATCCTCGCGATGGACCGGCTCGAGGCGGAGGCGCGCGCGCGCCTCGTGCACTCGGGCGCGAACGCGGACGACCTCGACCGCGACGCGCGCGGCCTGTCGGGCGGCAACCAGCAGAAGATCGTCGTCGCCCGCGCCCTCGCACGCGGCCGCGCACGGGCGATCGTCGCGGCGCAGCCGACGCGCGGCGTCGACCTCGGCGCCTCGCGCGACATCCACGCGCGCCTGCGCCACGCCGCGGCGGGAGGCGCCGGCGTCCTCGTCATCAGCGCCGACCTCGACGAGCTCCGCGCGCTGTCCGATCGGATCCTCGTGCTCGCACGCGGGCGCATCGTCGCCGAGCTGCCCGAGACCGCCTCGGACGAGGAGCTCGGGCGGCGCATGCTCGGCGCGGCGGCGGAGGGACGGCCATGAAGTCGCGCGCGCTTTCGCCGTCGCTCGTCGTCGGCATCGCCGGCGTCGCGGCCGGATGGCTCGCGTTCTGCATCCTGGTCTGGCTCTACGGCGCGTCTCCGCGCGGGATGGCCGTCCTCCTGTTCGAGGGCACCTGGGGCACGTCGTACGGCGCCGGGCAGGTGCTCTTCAAGGCCACGCCGCTGCTCTTCACCGGCGTCGCGGTCGATCTCGCGCTGCGCGCCGGCATGTTCAACATCGGCGCGGAAGGGCAGCTCGCCGTCGCGAGCCTCGTCGCCGGCGTGGTCGGCTCGCGCCTGCCCGCGGGTACGCCCGCCGTCCTCGCGCTGCCGATCGTGCTCGCCTGCGCGATGGCCGCGGGCGCGGCGTGGGCCGCGGTGCCCGCGCTGCTCAAGGGACGCTTCGGCGCGCACGAGGTCATCTCGACGATCATGATGAACCGCGTCGCCGACGGCGCGGTCGGCCTGGCCATGGCCTCCGGGCTCGCGATGACCGGCACCGTGCGCACCGTCGACGTCGTCCCGGGCGCGCGCATGCCCCGCCTCGACGCGCTCTTCGCCGGCTTCCGCGGCAGCGCGGCGAGCTTCGCGGCGCTCGTCGCGGTCGTGTTCGCCGCGGTCGTCGTCCGCGCGCACGAGCGCACGCGCTTCGGCCGCGAGCTCGGCCTCGTGGGCAAGAACCCCGTCGCCACGCAGGCGGAGAAGATCCCCGTGCGGCGCCGGCTCGAGCAGGCGCTCCTCGCCTCGGGGGCGCTCGCCGGCGCGGCGAGCCTCGCGACGGTCAACGGCTACAAGGGCTACTTCGAGGAGGGCCTCGGCGCCGGCGCCGGCTTCGGAGGGCTCGCGGTCGCGCTCCTCGGACGCGGCAGCATCGGCGGGCTCGTGTTCGCCGCGCTCCTCTTCGGCACGCTCCAGCAGGGCGGCCTCGCGCTCAACGCCCACGTCCCGAAGGAGCTGATGGACGTCCTCCAGGGCGTCGTCATCGTCGCCGTGGCGGTCGCCGACGTGCGCCTGCGGAAGGCGGTGCTCGCATGACGAGCATGCTGACCGAGACGGTGCGCATGACCGTGCCCTACGCGTGCGCGGGGCTCGGCGGCGTCCTGTGCGAGCGCAGCGGCGTCGTGAACATCGCGCTCGAGGGCACGATGCTCGCGTCCGCGCTCGCCTCGATCGCCGTCCACGTCGCGACGGGCAGCGCGCTGTCCGGCGTGGCCGCGGGCATCGCGACGGGCGCGACGATCGGCCTCGTCCACGCGACGCTCACGGTGCGTACCCGCATCGACGCGATCGTCAGCGGCCTCGCGATCAACCTCGCGGCCGCGGGCGGCACACGCTTCCTCCTCCGCGCCCTCTACGGGTCGAGCTCGAACTCGCCGAGCGTGACCGGCTTCCGCGCGCCGAACGTGCTCCTCGATCCGTTCCTGCTCGCGACGGTGCTCCTCGTCGCCGCCGCCGCCTGGATGTTGCATCGTACACGTTTCGGCCTCCGCCTCCGCGCCTGCGGCGAGGACCCGGCCGCCGCGCAGGCGGTGGGGGTCCACGTCGTCGGCACGCGCACGGCCGCGGTCGCGATCGGCAGCGCGATCTGCGGCCTCGGCGGGACCGCGCTCGCCTACGACCTCCACCAGTTCCAGGCGGGCATGACCGGCGGCCGCGGCTTCATCGCGCTCGCCGCGGTGATCGTCTCGGGCTGGCGGCCCTGGCCCGCGGCCGCGGCGTGCCTCGCGTTCGCCGCGCTCGACGCGTCGCAGATCGTCCTGCAGAACCAGACGAAGATCCCGACGCAGATCCTCTCGGTCCTGCCGTTCGTCGCGACGCTCGTGGCGCTCGCCCTCGTCAGCCGGCGAAAGAGCGAGGTGCGGCCGCCCGCGGGCCTCGGACGCCACCCGGACTGAGCGGCGCAGCTCGGCGATCAGCCGTGGATCTTCACGCCGTCGCGCAGGACGAGGTGCGTCTTCGCCACGCCCCACGGCTGCAGGATCGCGTTCTCGTGCGGGAGGTCCCAGACCGCGAGGTCCGCGCGCGCGCCCGGCGCGAGGGTCCCGCGAGGGCGGGGGACGCCGCCGCCCGCGAGGCCGAGCGAGACCGCCGCGACGCGCGTGGCGCCGAGGATCGCCTCGGCCGGCGTGAGGCCGTACATCCGGACGGCGAGCGCCATGGCGAGCGGCAGGCTCTCGGAGGGGGCGGTCCCGGGGTTCGCGTCGCTCGCGACCACGAGCGGGACGCCCGCGGCGCGCAGCGCGGCGACCGGCGGAGGCGCCTGCCCGAGGGTGAAGCTCGCGATCGGCAGGAGCGTCGCGGCGACGCCCGCGGCGGCGAGCGCCTGGATGCCCGCGGCGCCCACGTTCTCGAGGTGATCGGCCGAGCGCGCGCCGACCTCGGCGCAGAGCTGCGCGCCGCCGACGTCGGCGAACTGGCCGACATGAAGGCGCACCCCGAGGCCCGCGGAGCGCGCGGCGTCGCAGACGAGGCGCGCCTCGTCGACGCCGAAGGCGTTGTGATCGACGTAGGCGTCGACGAAGTCGGCGAGGCCGGCGGACGCGACCTCGGGGACGAGCGACGTGGCCACGCGCAGGACGTAGTGGTCGCGGCTCGAGCGTGCGCTCTCCGGCAGCGCGTGGAGCGCGAGGAACGTCGGCACCACGTGCGGGAGGCCCGCGTCCTCGCGGGCGCGCTTGATCGCGCGGAGCTGCTTGCGCTCGCCGTCCGGCTCGAGGCCGTAGCCGCTCTTCACCTCGCACGTCGTCACGCCGAGCGAGGCCATGCGACGGAGCCGCGCCGCGAGCGTGGCGGCGATCGCGTCCTCGCTCGCCTCCGCGACCGCGCGATAGGTGGAGAGGATGCCGCCACCTGCGGCGGCGATCGCCCGGTAGTCGGCGCCGGCGACCTTCATCACGTACTCGTCGTGCCGCGAGCCGACCCAGGCCGCGTGCGTGTGCGCGTCGACGAGGCCGGGCGTGATCACGCGATCGCCGACGTCGAGGATGGGCGCCTTGCCGTCCGCGGCCGCGCGCGGACCGATCCAGCTGATCGAGTGCTCGTCGTAGAGGACGGCCGCGTCCTCGACGATCCCGAGCGGATCGGCCTTCGTCGCGCGCGCGGGATCGCACGTCACGACGCGTTTGGCGGCGATGCCGACGAGGCTCATCCGGGCCTCACCTCGAGGCGACGGGAGAGCTCGGACGCGAGCTCGTCGTGGCGGGTGAACGCGCCGGACGCGCCGGGCACGCGGCGGCGCATCGCGAGCGCGCGCCGGTGCGCCTCCTCGCAGCGCGCACGGAAGGGCGCGCTCGACTCGGCCTCGCGCACCAGCGCGGCGTGCGCCTCGGCCGCGAGGTCGGCCCGCGAGCAGACGAGCAGCACGTCGCATCCGGCGGCGACCGCCGCCACGGCGGCCTCGCCGACCGGCGCCGCGATGGCCTTCATCTCGAGGTCGTCCGAGAAGAGGACGCCCTCGAAGCCGAGCTCGCGCCGGAGCAGATCCGTGCAGATTGCACGCGACAGGGTGGCGGGCCGCTCGGCGTCGAGCGCGGGGTACACGACGTGCGCGGTCATCATCGCGGAGATCGAAGCGCGGCGCGCGAGCGCGCGGAACGGCGCGACCTCGGTCGCGAGGAGCTCGTCCTTCGGCCGGTCCACCTTCGGCAGCGCGAGGTGCGAGTCGACGGTGGTGTCGCCGTGCCCGGGGAAGTGCTTCGCGCACGTGAGCAGACCGCCGCGTGCGAGCCCGTCGGCCCACGCCCCCGCGAACCGCGCGACGGCGTCCGGCGTGGTGCCGAACGCGCGGTCGCCGATGATGGGGTTGTCCGCGCGCGTGTGCACGTCGGCGACGGGCGCGAAGCTCATCGTGATCCCGAGCGCGCGGAGCTCGACGGCCTGCGCCTCGGCGAGGCGCGCGGCGAACGCCTCGTCGCCGAGGTCGCCGATGCGGCGCATGGCGGGCAAGGCGAGGGCGGGGGGACCGATGCGCACCACCCGGCCGCCCTCCTGATCGATGGCGACGAGCGGCGGGAG
>JBDHVD010000564.1:0-5688 GCA_039809525.1 Labilithrix sp.
GCGCCGGACCGATCGCCAGATCGGCTCGGGCAGCACGCGCGCGGCCTCGGCGAGATCGAGCCCCGGCGCGCCCGCGAGCCACCGGCGCGTGAGCTCGGCGACCGGGCCGACGACGAGCATCTCGAACAGCGGCTCGGGGACGTCCGCGATCTCTCCCGCGGCCACGTGCTTGCGGAGCCACGCGAGGATCGGCTCCATCCGCGCGGCCTTCGCCTCGGCGATGCGCGCGGCATGCGAGGAGAGGAAGCCGCCGGAAGGCGCGCCGTGGATGAAGCGCGCCTCGTCCGGATGACGCTGGGTGAACTCGAGGTAGGCGCGCACGAACGCGACGACGCCGGTGTGCGCGGTGCGCGAGCGCGCGAGCGCGGCGGCGAGCTCGTCGAGGAGGTGCGCCATGCACTCGGCGTAGAGCTCGGCGGCGACGCCGTCGATGCTCTTGAAGTGGTGATAGAGGCTGCCGAGGCTCGCGCCGCTCTCGGCGGCGACCGCATGCACGGTGAACCCCGCGTGGCCGCCCTTGCGATGGACCGCGAGAGCCGCGTCGAGGATCCGACGGGTGGTCTCCGCGCCTCGGGTCTGCTTGGCCGCCATCGGCTCCGACGCTACCCGACTCCGCAGAGCTCCGCAGCCTGCTGCCAGACGCGATCGGCGAGCGCGCGGTCCCGCGCGGCCTCGGGCAGGGGGACCTCGCGCATGCCGTCGAACCAGCGGCCGGACCCGGCGGGCGCGTCGATCGCGAGCCGGACGACGGGACGCGCGCCTTCGACCGGCGCCTTCCACGCGCGCTTCACCGCGCGGAGGAGGATGCCGGAGGCGCCGCCGCGATCGCCGAGGGCGGTGCGGATGACCCCGGGGTGCACCGCGTCGATGGTGATCGCGCGCGAAGCCCAGCGCTCGGCGAACAGCGGCACGAGCATCAGGTTCGCGAGCTTGGTCGTCGCGTAGGTGCGCAGCGCGTGGAAGTCCTCGCCCGTCGGCGTCCGCGCGAGATCGACGCGCCCCTTGATCGCGATGCCCGCGCTCACCTGGACGACGCGCGCGCGGCTGGCGGCGAGCCGCTCCTCGAGGAGGTGGCTCAGGAGGAACGGCGCGAGGTGATTGGTCGCGAACGCCAGCTCGAGGCCGTCCTCGTTCGTGGCCCGCTCCGCCGGCCAGATGCCCGCGTTGTGCACGAGGACGTCGATGCGCGGGCACGCGTCGAGGATCCGTTCGGCGGCCTCGCGCACCGTGCGCTTGCACGACAGATCGCCTGCCAGGTGCTCGGCGTGCGGGCCGCGCCCGCGCGCGACGGACACCACCCGCCATCCCTTGGCTTCGAGCTCCTCGGCGACGGCGAGCCCGATACCTCGGCTCGCACCGGTGACCACGGCCGTGCGCATGCGGGACACCGTAGCGCGTCTGGAACAATGTTCTAGAACTTTGTTCTAGTCACCAGTCGATCCGGACGTCGTCGAACGAGAGGGCGTACGCGCCGCTGCCGCCGGCCACCGCGCCGCCGACGTGCACCGAGACGTCGCCGCTGCACGGCTGGGGATAGAGCACCGGCACCGATCCCGGCACGTCGGACGCGAGCCGCGCCTCGACGATCGGGCCGTTCCAGGCGAGCGCGAGCGTCACCTCGAAGAAGACTCCCAGCGGGAACCCGCTCGTGGCGATGACGTCCTCGGCGGAGCCGCCGCCCAGGACGAGCGCCCCCGACTTCTTCAGCTTCACCGCGATCGCCACGTCGTCCCCGCAGACGATCTCGATGGGGTGCACGCTCGAGGAGGTGCCGCCGGAGAACGCCTCGAGCGCGAGGCGCAGCGAGATCGTCGCCTTGGGTGGCGGCGGGCCGAGGGACACGAACAGCGTCCGCGTCGCTTCGTCCACGGCGCCGGACGTCGTGGCGTGGAGCGCGTTCGGAGGCGAGGCCGCATGGGTTCCGTCGATCGCGAACGTGACGTCGTCCGGCTTGCCGTCCTCGCCGGACCACGCGCAGGGCTTCGGCTCGTCGAACGTGCAGCAGAACCGCGCCCCGCATGCGCCCGTCTCCGTCCCGCCGTCGCCGGCCGGCGAGGCAACGGCGTCCGCGTCCGCGCCGGCATCGGCCGCTGCGGGCACCGCGGCGGGCTCCTCCGGATCGAGCGACAGGAGCGTCCCGCATGCGGAGATCACGAGACCCAGCGCTGCGACCAGCCCGCGCGAAAAGGACATCGTCCGCATCCATGCACGTTAGCATGACGGTCGCATGCAAGCCCCGGCGCGTCTCGCCGATCTCTCGGGTCGGGTCGCCCTCGTCGTCGGCGCGAGCCGCGGCATCGGTCGCGCGGTCGCCGAAGCCTTCGCGCGCGAGGGCGCCGACGTCGTCGCCGTCGCGCGTGACGAAGGCCGGCTCGTCGACCTCGCCGGACGCGTCCGCGACTTCGGCCGGAGGTGCGAGACCATCGCCGTCGACGTCGCCGACGACGCCGCGCTCGCCGCCGGCCTCGACGCGGTGGTCGCCCGAGGGCTCGAGCCGACGATCCTCGTGCACGCCGCCGCGGCCGTCTACCGGCACCAGCGCCTCCAGTTCGTCGAGCTCGCCGAGCTCGATCGCATGCACGCGATCGACGTGCGCTCGGCCATCGTCGCCGCTCGCTGGATCATCCCGCACATGATCGGCGCGCGCTTCGGGCGCGTCGTCCTGCTCGGCAGCCTCGCGGCGCACGTCGGCATCCCGGGCGGCGCGGCGTACGCGACGAGCAAGGCGGCGCTCGAGGGCCTCGCCCGCGGCATCGCCCTCGACTACTCGCAGCGGGGCATCACCGCGAACGTCCTGTCGCTCGGGTTCGTCGAGACCGAGCGGCTCGGCGAGCGCCTCGCGGGCGACGCCGAGGCCCGCGCGCGCCTCGTCGAGACCACCGCCACGAAGCGCCTCACCACGCCGGAGGAGGTCGCGAGCGCGACGCTCTTCCTCTGCTCGGAGCACGCGCGCTCGATCACCGGCTCGGTCATCGAGATGACCGCGGGCGCGCACCTCGCGACGCGCTTCTGATCGCTGGTAGCATCCCGTCGTGCGCGTCGCCTCCGTCGTCTTCGCTCTCGCTCTCGCCCACGCCCTGGTTTTGGCATGCTCGAAGAAGGAGGAGCCGTCCGCCTCGAAGGAGGACCGCTCCGGTCACGCGGTCGCCCGTGCGTCCGCCGAGGGCGAGCTCGCCGTGCAGGCGAAGGGCGCGCTCGTCGTCCAGCAATGCAACCTCGCCTGCGGCGCGCGTCCGGGGATCGACTCGGCCGCGTGCACCCGCACCTGCGCGGCCGCGTGCGCGTCCGAGACCGACGTGCCGCGCATCGACGCGTGCGCGAGCAAGGTCGCGAGCGAATCGCCGGCGCTCTGATCGCGGCCGCACGATACACTCGGAGACGATGGCCGCCGCCGCCCCGCTCCCGGATCCGCTCCCGGCGCCGAGGCCGACGGCCGGACCTCCGCGATCGGCGTGGATCGTCTCGGCGCCCTACGACGTCGTGTTCTTCGTCGCGAGCGTCGCCGTCCCGCTCGTCTTCTGGTGGGCGTTCTCGTTCGGCTGGATGACCGGCGTCGCGGTCTACGCGACGTTCCAGCTGCTGTTCAACATGCCGCACAACGTCCAGACCTGGACGATGTCGATCTTCGATCGCGCGGACCGGAAGAAGAACGGCCGGCGCTACCTGATCGCCTTCGCGGTGATCGTCGCGGTGTTCGCGGGCACCAAGCAGCTCTCGCCCGACGGGGCGTACGTCTGGGTGCAGACCGCGCTCCTCTACTGGGGCTACTACCACCTCGTCCGCCAGCACTACGGCTTCCAGCGCCTCTACGAGCGCCGCATGACGACGCTCGGCGCGCCGCCTGCGCCCCTCGAGTCGAAGCTCTACGCGCGCTTCCTCGACGTCGTCTCCTATGCGCCGCTGCTCGTGCGCTTCCGCGATCGCGAGCTCATGACCGTGCGCGCCGCGGGCCGGGAGATCTGGACGTGGCACCCGCCGATGCCCGACGCCCTCCTCTACCTGGTGCTCGCGGTGTACGCCGGCGCGATCGCCGCGGCGGCCGTCCATCATGCCGTCGCGTTCGCCCGTGGTCGCAAGCACCTCGGCGCGCGCGCCCTCCTCCTCGCGTCGGTGACGCTGGCGTTCGGCGTCTCGGGGCTCGTGATCCGGGACCTCCTCGTCGCGAGCGTCGTGGTGACCGCGTATCACAACCTCCAGTACCTGGGGCTCACGCTGTTCCACAACCGCACGCGCGCGGAGATCGCCGAGCGCGAGGGCGCGGCGCTCGGCGAGAACGTCCCGATCGACTGGCTGCGCCGGCGGCGATGGGTGCCGTACGGGCTCATGACCTTCGGCTACGGCGCGGCGGTGATCGCCCCGCGGGTCATGTTCCTCACGGTGGGCGCCGCCGAGCTGCCGCTCTTCATCGTGATCGCGATGCACTACTACGTCGATGCGCGCATCTGGCGCTTCGGCGACTATCCGGCCCTCGCGCGCTACCTGAAGCTGAAGCCGTAGCGACGAGCCGAGCCGATCCGATCGCGGCCCGCGTCCTGCAAGCAGGGACGGCGAAGAGGGGAGGAGGGGATGGGATCTCGAGCGCGAGCGTGGGCTCCGCTCGTCGTCGGTGCGATCGTGGCCGCGTGCGCCCACTCGGAGGGACCGCCCGTGTCGCAGACGACGACGACCGGATCGGGCTTCTGGATGGGCGATCCCGGCACCGAGCTACGCGGCAGCGCGCAGCCGATCGAGCCGTCGCCGCCGGATCTCTCGGACCCAGCGCATCCGGCCAACCGCATCGCGAACGAGGCGTGCGAGCGCATGGTCGATTGCGCACAGATCGGCCAGGGCCGCCCCTACACGACCGAGCAGGCGTGCCGCGCCGGCGCGCGCCGCCATGTCGCCGATCAGCTCGCGCGGACGAGCTGTCCGGAGGGCATCGACGACGCGCGCTTGACCGACTGCATGACGGCGGTGCGCTTCGCGCCGTGCACGCCGGGGCTCGACGCGGTCGAACGCGTGCCCGCATGCGCGGGCGAGCGCCTCTGCGCGCGGTGATCGGATCAGGAGGGGAAGCGCGTCCGCGGCGCGAGCTGGCTGCCCGCGGGGACCTTCGCGCCGTCGGCGACGACGACGTCGGCCTCGAGCAGCGAGCCCAGGCCGACCACCGCGCCCTCGCCGATCTTCACGCGCACGCTGAGGCTCGTGCGCGGCTGGACGACCGCCTTCGCGCCCACCACCACGCCCGGCCCGCACGCGACGTCGAAGCCGAGCAGCGCGCCCTCGCCGATGTGCACCTCGTCGAGGCGGAGCTCTCCGTTCTCGACGAAGTGACCCGACACGAGGGTGCGCGAGCCGAGCATCGCGCCGGGGCCGACGGTGAGGAGCGCGGGGTCGAGGATCTCCACGTCGCTCGACATGCTCGCGGAGAAGGCGACCTTCGCGCCGAGCCCGCGGAGCGCGAGGAAGCGGAGCACGTTCGAATAGAAGATGAGCGTCTTGAAGCCGGGCAGAAACAAGAGGCGCGTGAACGCCATGCGGAAGATCCACCCGTAGAAGACCGCGCCCTTCATCATCGGGTAGCGACCGGGCCGCGGTCGCGGCGTCAGGCGGCACGCGATCGACACCTCGAGCACGAGGACGAAGAGGAAGACGACCGACGCGAGCACGAACGCGGCGGGCCACGGCAGGTGCTGGGCGAGGCGGGGG
>JBDHVD010000565.1:0-5645 GCA_039809525.1 Labilithrix sp.
CGTGCACCGTGCCGGCACCGTGCGTCTGTCCGAGATCGAAGCCATCGCGCTCGTTGCCGGTGATCGGCTTCGACGACGAGTATTGGGCGTTGCCGCCGCCGAGCGTGCCGCCGGGAGGAACGGGAGCGACGCCGCCGGGATAGAACATCGTCGACGTCGAGCTCGATGTGGTGGAGGTGACGGTCGTGGTGCCGCCGGGAGGAGCGGGCGCGCCCGCCCCTGGCGCGCCGCCGCCGGCGGGCGCGGCGCCTCCGCCGCCTCCAGGATCCGTCTGCTGCGCGAACTCGACCGAGCCGGTAAACACCGGCACGGCGATCCCGAGCGCAAAAACCAACTTCGGACGAATACGAACGCTGGTCACGCCGAGCCCGTTCGGCCCCAGACCCCGGGCGCCTTCACTCCGCTTCATTGCGAACCTTCCTTCGGCCCCGCGGGGCGCCGCTCGCTCACCGGAATCTTCCTCACCGCGTCGCTGTGCGGAAAATCGCGCCGCAAGCGATCCCAATATTCCTTCGCCCGCTCCGGCGCGCCGAGGCGGTCGTGGCACATGCCGAGCTTGAGGAGCGCGTCGGCGCCCTTCTTCCCCGCGCCGTAGCGCTGGATGACGGCCTCGAACTGCTCCGCCGCGCGGAGGTATTGCCCCATCGCGTAGAGACACTCGCCCGTCCAGTACGTCGCGTTCTCCGCGTACGGATGGTTCGGCCACTTCGTGCGGAACGCGTTTAGCTCCTCGAGCGCGCGACCGTATTGCCTCGAATTGACGAGCTGGATCGCCGCGTCGTAGGCCTTCTTCGCGTCGGGATCGAGCGCGCTCGACGAGGGCCCGTCGGTACGGAGCGAGTCCTCGCTGAAGGAAGAAGAAGAGGAGGACGACGAGCGACCGGACCGGGCCCCCTTGCTCGAAGAGGAGCGATACCCGCCGCCGCTCCCCTGCAGCTTGATCTCGGGGCGCGCGGAGGGATCTTCGGGGTCGTCGTTCTGGCGATCGCCGACGTCGTCCGAGATCTGGACGGAGCGAGGCGGCGCGGCGGTCTTCGCGGCGGCGGGGGCCCGGCCCTTCGAGGCGCCGGCGACCGGGATCGACTCGTTCAAGAACCCGCGGTTCTCCTTGTCCTGCTCGACCTGGAGCTTGCCGACAGTCTCAGTCATTTCGGACATTTGCCGATCGGGCATCCCGTCGTTGCGCTTGCAGGCGGCGAGCACGAGCAGGACGCCGCACGAAAGCGCGAGATTCATGGACCTCGGACCCATCGGACAAAGGGTAGGCCCCCGCCCGCCCCGGAGGCCAATTTCACGCGAAACGCGCGCGCCCCGCCCAAAGCTTTACGCTTCGCGGCGGCTAAGGCAGAGTCTGGCCCCGATGGCGTCCCGGAAAAAGCTCGACCTGAGAAAGACGCTCTCGAGCATCTTCTGCGGGTTCGACTCGATTCGCCTCTCGGCGTCGGCGGAAGACTCGAACGACTACTACCTGGCCGCGCTCCTCGTCGTCTACGCGCTGTTCTTCGACATGCTCGACGGCCGCGTGGCGCGCCTCACGAAGACGCAGAGCGCCTTCGGTCTGCAGATCGACTCGCTCGCGGACGTGGTGAGCTTCGGCGTCGCCCCCGCCCTCCTCGTCTACAAGTGGTCGCTCGTGCAGCTCGGCACGGCGGGCATCGTGATCGCGTTCGCCTTCACCGGCGCGGGCGCCGTCCGCCTCGCGCGCTTCAACGTCCTGTCGATGGGCGAGAGCGGCAAGCCGACCAAGCCGGGCAAGTACATCGTGGGCCTCCCGGTCCCCGGCGCCGCCGGCATCCTCGTGTCCCTCGTCGTGGCCAACCACGCGATCGCCGGGGGCCTCTCCGGCCCGGCGTACGTCTTCCCGCTCATCGGGCTCACGGTGTTCCTCGGGTTCCTCATGGTCTCGACCATCCGCTTCCGCTCCTTCAAGGACCTGAAGCTCAACGCCGCGAGCATCGCCCTCGTGGCCTTCGCGGTGGTCTCGAGCGCGATCGTCTCGATGCAGACGAAGCCCGCGTTCGTGCTCGTGTGGCTGCTCTCCTTCTACGTCGCCATCGGCGTCGTCGAGACCCTCGTGACGTTCCCGCGGCGACGCCGGGAGCGCCTCGACGCCGCGGCGGCGCGCGCGACGGAGCGTTCGAGCTTCCCGCCGAGCTGACGGTCAGTACTTCGCGACGAGCGCGCGCAGCGTGCCGTCGACGCGCGTGAAGTAGTCGGCGTTCCGCGCGGGCTCGGGCTGCCGCTCGATGCCGACGAGCTCGTGGGTGATCTTGCCGTCGCGCACGAGGAAGAGCGGGCCGCCCGAGTCGCCGCCGCCCGAGTAGTACGGCGTGCGGAGCCCGGTGGTGTAGCCGTCCTTCTTGCCGCTCGTGATGGGGATCGTCTTCGTGCGGACGAGCGCGCCGAGGCGCGTCTGCTTCGCGCGCCCGACGGCGACCCCCTCGAAGGTCTTGCCGGCGTCCGCCTGCCCGCCGATGTCGGTCATCACCGCGTAGTGCTCGAGCGCGATCGGCGTGTCGAGCACGAGGACCGCGGCGTCGCGCACCGCCGGGCTGTCATCGAACTTCCAGGAGACGACGTCGGCCTTGCGCGCGACGGCGCTCGGCGTGCCCGGCGCGTTCGAAGCGCGCACCGTCCACGTCTTGCCGCCGATGCAGTGGGCGGCGGTGATCGCGACGCGCGCGCTCACGAGGACGCCGGTGCAGAAGTCGCGCCCGTTGTCGTGGAGGATCTGCACCGCCTCCGGCAGCATCGTCGCGCGGCCGGCGGAGTCGCCGGACTGCACGGCGTCCGCGCTCGCGCCGGTGTCCTGGCTCTCCTCGTCGTCGGTGTCGATCGCGCAGCCGGTGACGCATGCGAGCACGAGAGCGAGGCCGGGGACCATGCGCATGCACGGGCATCATCCACGGCGCGTGCCACGCCTCGCTTGCGCGGCGCCTTGCTCAACGACGGATCAGCGCGAGGACCTCGTCGTCGATGCGCGTGAACCAGTCGGCGTCGCTCTCGGGCTCTGGCTGGCGCTCGACGCCGACGAGCTTGTGCGTGAGGCGGCCGTTCTCGACGAGGAACAGCGGTCCGCCCGAGTCGCCGCCGGACGAGAAGTACGGCGTGCGGAGGCCGGTCGTGTAGCCCGCGTCCTTCGCGCTCGTGATCGCGACCTTCTTCGAGCGGACGAGGGGCGCGGTGCGCGCCTCGCGGCTGCGCCCGACGGCGACGCCTTCGTAGGTCTTGCCGCGGTCGGCCTCGGCGCCGATCTTCGTGGGCACGCCGTACTGCGCGAGCCGGATCGGCTGATCGAGGACGAGGATGCCGACGTCGTGCGCCGCGGGATCCTGGGAGTAGCGCCGCGTGATCACCTTCGACGAGACGACCTTGCGCGAGGGCGCGCCGGGCGCGAACGGCGCCTTGATGGTGTACGAGGTGCCCCAGATGCAGTGGGCCGCGCCGAGCACGACCTTCTCGCTGACGAGCACGCCGGTGCAGTAGTCCTCGCCGTTGCCGTGGAGGATCTGCACCGCCTCGGGGAAGTCCTTCGCCGAGCCGTCCTGCATCTCGGGGACGATCGCGTCCTCGCTCGCGGCGCTGTCTTCGGACGAGGGATCGACGGCGCAGCCGGCGACGAACGCGAGCACGATCGAGAGGAGGGAGCGGAGCCGCACGGGCCCGGCTCATCCAATTTGTGTGCCGAGGTGGGACACCGGCCGCACGCCGCGATTTCCGGCCCGGCGCGTGGGCGCGATCCCGCTTTGGTGGATCTTTCCAGGATCACCACCTGGGATCTGGAGGCGCCGGGTGGCGCTAAGCTGGGTCGGCCCGAATGCTCGACGACCTCTACCATCTGCGAGAGCGCGCCCGGTCGGCGATGCAGCGCGGCGACATCGACGACGCCGCCAACTCGCTCGTCGCCGCCGCGCAGCAGACGCACGTCGCCGAGCACGACTACGTCTCGGTGCTCCGCCCGCTCGTCGAGGTGCTGCTCCGGCGGAACGATCCGCGGAGCGCGCTCACGGTCCACTGGTACATGGCGTTCTCCGAGAGCGACGGGTGGAAGCGCGCGCTCGCGATGCTCGGCACGGTCCCTTCGGTCGATCGCGCGCGCACGCTCGCGGCGACGAACGACATGGCCGGCGCGGCGCGCGAGATGGAGAACGCGGGCCTCGTCGCGGCGGCGGCGATCTACCGCGAGAAGGCGGACGACTGGCGCGGCGCACGCGCGCTCTGGTCGCGCCTCGCGCAGGTGGTCGGCGGAGGCGCCGACGCGTACAACGCCGCGCTCGTGCAGTTCAACCTCTCGCGCTGCGCGAAGAAGTGCGAAGACACGCGGCAGGCGCGCGAGGCCACGGTCGCGGCGGTGCGCCTGCTCGAGGAGGCGGCCGACTACTTCGAGAGCGTCGGCCAGCGCGAGCGCGCGTTCGACTGCTTCCAGGTGCTCGTGCAGATCGGACGCGAGAGCGGGATGTTCGAGGACGTCCTCGAAGGCTTCGTGAACTGTATCCGCATCCTGCGCGAGGACCACCTCAAGTACTTCGCGCTGCAATACTTCGAGGACGCGCTCTCGGCGGCGAAGGAGCGCGGCGAGCTCTCGGCGGCCGCGACGCTCGCGCGCGAGGCCGCGGACTACGCGCGCACGCTCGGCATGGCCTCGGCCTCGGCCCACTACGTGGTGATGCAGGCCGAGCTCTGGCGCGAGGTGTCGAAGCAGCACCTCGACCGCGGCGCGCCGGCCGAGATCGCGGAGAACGCGCTGCTCGCGGCGATCCTCGCGTTCGGCGAGGTCGGTCACTACGCGCGCGTCGGCGGCCTCTATCGCGATCTGGCGACGATGGACCTCGAGGACGCACGGCGGAAGCACTACGCGCGCGCCGCCAAGCGCTACGACGGCGTGCGCGACGAGCCGATCGACACCGCGCCCCTGCCCTCGCACCTCCGGCAGGACAACCACTTCCCCGACGTCTGGCACGTCGACCTCATCGAATGGGAGCAGCAGGGCAGCGCCGCCGAGGCCTGCGCCGACGTGCTGCTCGACAAGCGCTGGCCCGATCTGATCCGGCGCAAGGCGATGCTCGCGCGGCTCACCGCGTTCGCGGTGGAGGGACGCCCGGAGGACGGGAGCGGCCCGGCGACGAACGCGCGCGTCCGCCTCGCCGATCAGCTCGCGCAGCTGCAGCTCTATGCGGTGCTCTCTCCGCTCGAGAAGCTGTTCACCCGCCCCGAGCAGCAGGTGAAGGTCGCCGTGCTCGCGGCGATGCAGCAGCTCTTCTTCAAGCGGAGCTTCGTGACCATCCGCGCGGGCCTCCGCGACGGCGATCCGGCGATCGTCGATCAGGCGGCGAAGGCGGTCGAGTCCCTCCACTTCCAGCACGCGTTCGATCCGCTCTCGCGCATCGTGCGCGAGTCCCCGCAGCCGAACGTGCGCGCATCGGCGCTGCGCGCGCTCGCCCGCATCGACACGATGGAGGCGGCCGAGTTCCTCCTCGGCATCCTCGAGCACGGCGCCCCCGCCGATCGCGCGGCCTGCCTCGAGGCGCTCAAGCGCGTTCGCGGCGCGCGCTTCGTCGAGCTCGCGCGGAGCGCGCTCCACACCACGACGCCCGAGGTGCAGACCGCGCTCCGCGAGGTCCTGCGCCAGCGCGGCATCGCCGCCT